>CABMEP010000046.1 GCA_902385155.1 uncultured archaeon
AAGGGGAAGAACAGGACTCAGCTGGCGTTCGCGGCAGCGGAAGCCGTGCTGGACAACAAGTTCGGGGAGCTGCCGAAGGAGAAGCAGATAGAGCAGGCGCTGAGGACGGGGACTGCCATACTGACGGAAGGGGTGCTCGTCGCGCCTACCGAAGGGATATCGCAGGTCAGGATACGCCAGAACCCGGATGGCAGCAGCTATCTCGAAGTCTACTATTCAGGACCGATCAGGTCGGCGGGAGGGACCGCGGCGGCGCTGAGCGTGCTGATCGCGGATTTCCTCCGCAGGAAAGCCGGCATCGGGGAATGGAGGCCGACCGACACCGCGGTGGAGAGATACCTGGAAGAGATAGAGCTCTACGACGCGCGCGCGGCACGCCTCCAGTACAAGCCGCCAGACGACGACTTCAGGCTCGTGGTGAGAAGCTGCCCGATCTGCGTAGGGGGGGATCCGACGGAGGAGCTGGAAGTGGTCGCCTACCGCAACGTCCCCGGAATCGACACCAACCGCATCAGGGGAGGGATGGCGCTCGTGCTCTGCGAGGGGATAGCGCAGAAGGCCGCGAAGGTCCTCGGCCAGGCGAAGAAGCAGGGCATGGACTGGAACTGGCTCGAGGCGATCATCAAGGCGCCGAAGGCGAAGGAGACCAAGGTCATCAAGGCCGAACCGAAAGACACCTACCTTGAGGAAGTGACGGCAGGAAGGCCGGTCATAGCGTACCCGTCGCGATTCGGGGGATTCCGCCTGAGATACGGCAGGTCCAGGATCAGCGGATTCATGGCTAAGGGAATCCACCCTTCCACCATGGTCACGCTCGACTCTTTCCCTGCGATAGGGACCCAGTTCAAGCTGGAAAGGCCGGGCAAGGGATGCATAGTCACTCCGTGCGAGACGATAGAACCGCCCGTGGTGAAGCTGGACGACGGCAGCGTCGTCATAGTGGAGACCAAGGAGATGGCGGACGAGCTCAAGGGCCGCGTATCGAAGATACTCATGCTGGGGGACATACTCGTCTCCTACGGCGACTTCCTGAAATCCAATACATTGCTGTTCCCAGCTGGATACAACGAGGAATGGTGGTACCAGGAGCTGAAGGAAGCGCAGCAGCGCGGAGACAAGTTCAGCATGCCCGCCGATCCGCGCAAGGTGCCGGTGGAGGAGGCGTTCAGCCTGATGGAGACCGTAGGCGTGCCGCTGCATCCGAAGTGGACGTACTACTGGAACAATATCACTGGCAAGGAAGTGAAGGAGCTCATAGAATGGCTGAGGAAGGTTGAACTGAAATACGAGTGGTTCACGCTGAAGGAGATGAGGCTCAGCTATTTCCCGACCAAGGGCATCCTCGAGAAGATACTGATGCCGCACAGGATGGACAAGGAGACAGTCATACTGGATTCGCAGCACGCGTTCGCGCTCACGCGCTCCCTCGGGCTGACGAAGATGGACGGCGAACACATAGACTCCGTCCTCAAGAAGATCGGCGACGAGGACAACGGGCTGGAGGCGGTGAACAAGGTCGCCGGGTTCAAGATCATGGACAAGGCCGGAACGTGGATCGGCAGCAAGATGGGAAGGCCCGAGAAGTCCAGGGAGAGGCACATGAAGCCACTCGTGCATTCATTGTTCCCGATCGCCAACGCGGGAGGCAAGATGAGGAACGTCATGAAGGCGTACCGCGATGCGAAGGCGAACAAGCTGAAATTCGACGTCAATGTCGAGATCGCGAGGATGAAATGCCCGCTCTGCGGAGCGGTATCATTCAACCGCAAGTGCCCGTCCTGCGGTGCCGGGACGAAGCCCGAACGCGTGTGCAGCAAGTGCGGGAAGACGTCCAGCCTGGAGATGCATACCTGCGGAGGGAGGACTAACTTCTACGACAGCAGGCCCATCAACGTGGTGAAGGTGGTGGAGGACGCCATCGTCAAGTGCAAGCAGGTGCCGGAGGACGTGAAGTGCGTCATGGGGCTCATGAGCGAGAGGAAGATACCTGAGCCGATAGAGAAAGGCATCCTAAGAGCAGTACACGGAGTCTCAGTCTTCAAGGAAGGGACGTGCAGGTTCGACGCCACGAACGCCATGATAACGCATTTCTATCCGAACGAGGTCGGCACGAGCGTCGCCAAGCTGAAGGAGATGGGATACGCGGCCGACGCGCACGGGAACGAGCTGAAGACGGAGGACCAGCTGGTGGAGCTGCTGCCGCACGACATGATCGTATCCGACCACTGCCTGGAGTACATGTCCGACGTGGCGGGATTCATAGACGACATGCTCGTCAAGCTCTACGGCATGAAGCCATTCTACAACCTGAAGGAAGAGAGGGACCTGATCGGCCATCTGGTCATCACGCTATCGCCGCATACCTCCTGCGGCATCGCCAGCAGGATCGTCGGCACGACCCATGCGCACGTCTGCTTCGGGCATCCATATCTCTTCGCCGCCAGCAGGAGAGACTGCGACGCCGACGAGGACGCGATCATGCTCATGATGGACGGGCTCATCAACTTCTCCAAGCTCTTCCTGCCAAGGACGAGGGGAGGGCAGATGGACGCGCCATTGGTTATGATGACTATCATAGATCCTACCGAGGTCGACGACCAGGTCCACGCATTGGAGACAGTGACAGAGTTCCCGACATCGTTCTACGAGGCGACGCTCCAGTTCAAGCACCCGTCCGAGTGCAAGATCAAGACCGTGTCGGACCATCTAGGCACCCCCGAGGCGAACAAGAACCTGTGGTTCTCCTACCACACCCCGAACATCAACAGCGGGGTGACGATGACGAGCTACGTGTTCCTGAAGAGCATGAAGGAGAAGATAGAGGCCCAGCTCGGGCTAGGGCAGAAGATCGCGGCGGTGGACAGCCAGGACGCCGCTGAGAGGCTGGTGCTCAGCCACTTCTTCCCGGATATCTACGGGAACCTCCGCTCGTTCAGCAGGCAGCAGTTCCGCTGCCTCGACTGCAACGTGAAGTACCGCAGGGTGCCCCTCAGCGGGAAGTGCACGAAATGCGGAGGCAAGCTCCTCCTGACGGTGAACAAGGGTGGAGTTGAAAAGTACCTCAAGATCGCGCAGGGGGTGGTGGACGAATACCAGCTCCCGAGCTACATGAAGCAGAGGCTGATCCTATTGGAGAAGAACATCAAGTCCGTCTTCGAGGACGAGACCAGCAAGCAGTTCAACATCGCCGAGTTCATGTGAGCTGAAAACCTACGGTTTTCGGCGGCTTTCCCTCTTGACAGCGTTCCGTCGGCCCCCTGGCAGTTCTAATTCTACGGTTCTTTCAGACTCCTAGTCGCCATATTTCTAATTCATGTGATCAGCGGGGACGCCACACTATCGCCGTCACGTTGTCGCACGTCTTCCTGTCCAGCGCGTCCTGCACCAGCTCTTTAGCTCCTGCGCCGTTCAGGGTGAACACCACGGCCCTGCCGATCTGCGCTGCGGTGTCGTAATGGCCCGGATCGAAGAGGCCGTCCGTGCCCACGATGATGAAGCTCCTGCTGCCGAGCGGGACGGAATAGACATCCGGCTCGCGGTCGAGTATGTGCGCGATGTCCTTGTCGCCCAACGCGCGGGACATCTGCAGCCCTCCGCCCATGGGGGACATGATGTACCCGCTGTCGTAGTACGCCCCTTTCTTCCGGGCCCGCTCCAGCTCGGCCGGGTTGGACCTCACGTTGTGCTCCGGGCTGACATTGACCTTGTTGTTCTTGTCCAGTATGATGACGGGCGAATCCCCTATGACCGCCACGTAGGCGATCCTCTGCCCGTCCGGAATATACACGAATGAGAGCGTGCTGCCCGCCTTCTTCTCCTCCGTCATCCATGACAGCTTGGATACGGCGTCCTTCATGGCTGCGGTGACATCGCCCTTGTGCATGGCAAGGGTCACCCCGAACACGCCGTAGAGCGCCTTGAACGCCCTCTCCGCGGTCTCCGGGCCGTTGTGCCCGTCAAGCACCGCGATCATCTGGCCATGGCCGTTCTTGATCCCTTTCATGGAAAGGTCGTCGAAAAGGTAGAAGTCCTCCTGGTGGCTGCGGCCGCCCGTCGCAGTGGCGGCGGAGATGTTGCCTTTCTGGGAGAATATTATATCCGAGGGCGGCTTGGGCTTCGGCGCCGATGCCTTCATCAGGCCACTGGCCTCTTGGAGGTCGGGCACGCGCTGGCCTGGTTTCGCCGCCTCGCCCGCCTTGTGCTGATCCTTGCCCTTGTCTTTCGGATCATGCTTCTGCATGCAGTACTAGACCATCCCTTGTATATAAACAATATAGAAAAGCAGTGCTCGTCTGGCGCTGAAAGGAAGGTATTTATCCGGGAATCAAGTGATGGTGTATAGAATGACATGAACTCAAAATTCAGAACGATTCTATTGGCTGGAGCAATTGCAGTTGGGATGCCGAACGGCGTCATCTGGTCTAGCAAACTTGCTGCAGAGCAGCCTAAAACAGCAATCATATCAGAAAAAGTTGAGAGGCCGAAACTCAAGTACCTGGCCAACTCAGACAACGTCAATGATGTGTTGGCAAGATACATGTCCTATTCTGCAGAATATATCAAAGATGCGATGAAAAAAGACCCTGATGTTTCTAGTGGAAAAGAGAGCAAAGAAAACATCCTTGCTGCTGAAACAGTCATCCGTGACTTGGAGACTGGAGCAGAGAAGTTACATCAAGGAGTGACAACTGAAAAAGTGAATGGAGATCAAAGGACCTACCTTGAGGTGTTGACTTCCCTCAACGAATACATAAGTTACTTTAATCCAAACTCCACAGGAGCAGATGGGTTAATGCGGACGCTCAAGCGATTTCCGCCGATGTTCATCAAGAGCGATACGTTATCGCGTGTTGTGAAGGAAGGCCTAGGGGGCGCCGCAGCGTATGTTCCTGACTCTAATATCATACTCGTATCCTCTAGTCTAGGCAATTCGCCGATGGCCATCATACACGAAACGCATCACTACCTCTCTAATCTAGGCAATCAATTCCGATGGGGCGGATTAGAAGAAGGATTTGCCAACTATTTCACCATGAAACTATGCAAGGAAAATCCGAGATTGAGCCCCCTCTATAAGAAGTGGCTTAAGACGGAGGACGGAAAGACGTTTTCGGGAATGGTCAATGGCCGAGGAGTTTACCGGATTGAAACGATCGCAGTATCGGAATACAGCAGGCTTCTTGGCGAGAAAGAAATGTGGCGGATATACCTATCTGGAGACGATTCCAAGCTTAAAGCGGCGATAGGAAAAGTGTCCAAAACCGCATTGGAAGACTATGAAAAAGCTGGGTCATACTACCGCAAGAATGATTACATGTATGAACATCAATTCGGCGCCCATCTGGAAAAGCTGATTGATGCAATGATAAAGAAGAGAATGCTGCCCCGGGACTACAAACCGTACGAATGGTACAATAGATACATGCTTAGTAATTGAAAACTGAAAGCCTACGAATTATTATTCAGAAAGACAACGATTCTTTCGCTTTCTCTTCCAGAGCAAGCGCAAGTCCAACGTTCAGAAGCCGTTCAGCTCAGCCAAAAGAACGCGTCGACTTCCTTATACGCACAGGTATCTCGTCAAGCTTGATGCGCTCCTGCTGCGACGTGTCCCTGTCGCGGATTGTGACTGTCCCGTCCTCAAGCGTGTCGTAATCAATCGTGACCGCCCACTTGACTCCGATCTCATCCACCCTCGCGTATCTCTTGCCGATGCTTCCCGCCTCGTCGTAGATGACCACGAATGACTTCCTAAGCTCCTTCGCTACGGAGTCCGCCTTCTCAGCGAGGCCGTCCTTCTTCATCAGCGGGAACACCGCTACGTCTGCAGGAGCGACAGAGGCATCAAGCTGGAGGACTATCCTCGTCTCTTCCTTCTCCACTCTCTCGCTATAGGCGTCCAGTAATAGCGTGAATATCAGCCTGTCAAGTCCGAATGACGGCTCAATGACGAACGGAATGACCTTCTCTTTCGTCTCCTCGTCAAACAGAGACATGTCCTTGCCGCTGAACTTGGAATGCTGCGAGAGATCAAAGTTCCCCCTGTTCGCTATCCCCATGAGCTCCTTCCAGCCCCAGGAATACTTGTACTCCACGTCCCATGTCTCTGATGAGTAATGCGAAAGCTCGTCCTTTGTGTGCTGCCTAAGGCGCAGGTTCTCCTTCCTCAGACCGACTGAAGCCAGCCATTCAATGACCGCACCGAGCCAATAAGCATGCCACCTGGTGCCTATGACTTTCTTCGCGTAGGCATCCCCGATGGAAATCACTTCAGCCTTGTCATTCTCCCCCTTGGCCTGCATCGCCTGGGTGCACATGCCGATGAGGACATTCTTCACGCCGTCAAAGAGAGGGCAGTCGTCCAGCTTCTTCGGGTGGATGAAATACTCGATCTCCATCTGGCTGAACTCCCTGCACCTGAACACGAAGTTGCGCGGGGCGATCTCGTTCCTGAACGATTTGCCTACCTGCGCTATACCGAACGGCAGCTGCTTGCGGGAAGCCATCTGCACCGTCTTGAAATCAGTGAATATGAGCTGCGCCGTCTCCGGCCTGAGATACGCCTCGGAAGTCTCGTCCGCTACCGCTCCGATGTGTGTCTTGAACATGAGGTTGAACGACTTGATCTCTGATAATTCTCCTTTGTCGTCCGGACAGACTATCTTGTGCTGCTTCATGAGCTCCTGCACCTTGCTGAGAGGAAGGCCGTCAACGCTGATCTTCAGCGCTCCTTCCACAAGGTGATCTGCCCTGAAGCGCTTCTTGCACTTGCTGCATTCCACTAACGGGTCATTGAACGATTCCACATGGCCTGATGCCTTCCAGACTCCCGGCGGATTGACTATGCAGCCCTCCATGCCGGCCATGTCCTCTCTCTGCCTGACGAAATAGTTCCACCACGAAGCCTCTACGCGCCGCTTGATCTCCACCCCCGCCGGGCCGTAGTCAAAGAAACCTCCGGTGCCTGCGTAGATGTCGCAGCTGGGGAAGATCATCCCCCTGCGCACGCAGAGATTGACGACCTTGGTGTACAGGCTGTCCTCTATCTTGTCCTTCGGCTTCGCCATGCCATTATATGCCGGAAAGGGTTTTAAAAGACGTCTCCGTTATTAGGGCATAATCAGGGGACAGTACCACGGAAAGTGATCATTATGCCAACACGAAGAGAGCGGATAATGGAAGAGATGAAGGCAAAGCTGAAGCAGTCATACTTATCGAGAGATCTGCTCCTCGTCTTCTGCGACAACGCGGTCAAGGACGTGGAGAGGAACGCCAACATCCTCTTCGAGAGGCTGAACGAGTGGTATTCAATCTACTTCCCGGAGCTGAAGATAGAGGACAGGTCCAAGTACTGTAACCTGGTCCTGCAGATAGACAAGGAGAACATGGCCGAGAGCAAGAAGGCGATAATGTCCGTCATGGGGGAGAAGGGAGCCCCGATCGTAAGCGCGCTGGAGACCAGCGCAGGCACCGATCTCCAGCCGAAGGATCTCGAAGGAATGAAGCTCATCGCACAGCAGATCCTCATGCTCGAGGAGACGGAGGAGCAGCTGAACAAGTACGTTGACACGGTATCACGGGAAGTGTGCCCGAACATGGCCGAAGTGGCGGGACCGAAGGTTGCCGCCATGCTCATCGCCCATGTGGGGGGATTGGAGAAGCTCGCGAAGCTTCCCGCTTCCACAATACAGGTGCTCGGCGCGGAGAAGGCGCTGTTCAAGCACCTCCGGAAGCACACCAAACCGCCAAAGCACGGCATCATATTCCAGCACTCGCAGATACACTCTTCCCCGAGAGACAAGAGGGGCAAGATCGCGAGGGCGCTGGCGGGCAAGATCGCCATAGCCGCGAAAATCGACGCCTACGGCAAGGGCCACTTCATGGGCAAGGAGCTCCGCGCGCAGTTCGAGAAGAGGGTGCAGGACATCCTCGCGGAGAAGGTGAAGCCGAAGCCAGTGTACGCGCAGAAGGCGCCGTCCCAGCAGGCAGGGTTCAAGCCGCAGCAAAGGCCCCAGTTCCCGCCGAAGCGCTGATCCATTCTTTTCTGTTTTCAATATGGCTAGCGGCAGCTTCGGAAAACGGGTGGCCGACGGTACTAAAGGAAAGTTATTTATATAAGAGAAACATGATTATTGCAGGCAATTCCTATGGAAAGACAGGTATCCAGATCCGATGCAGAGATGGTTCCGTTGCCAAATGGCCAGGCGAGCCACGCAAGGAGCTTCATGACCAAGCTTCTGGAGAACACTTCCTCACTGTTAAGATCAATGAAATCCAAATCCCTAAAGGAGAGTTCGGAAAAGAGCTTCAGGGCGATCGACGGACTGATATACAAAGTGTATCTTGAGCCGAATGGGATCAGCGGAACCTGCCTGTACACGTTAGACGTCTACCGCAGGCTCCGCGAGACCGTTTCAGCGCATCCCTCCGTGTCGTTGAGGGGCGCCATGATCGCAGCCATGATGAAGGCGGAGTTCAATGGGATCAGGCTAGACGAGTTAGTGTCATCCATGATAGCTGGCAGGTCAGAGAGGGAAAGGGAAGACGTCCGCGAAAGGATGGGGTGGCTGAAGGGATCGATAGATGGCGTCATCAGGATGAAAAAACAGGAACCAATCCCAGTCACGCTCAAGTCTGGAAAAGATACTGTAATCGAGGACAAGCTCACAACGCTTTCAGAGGTCGGAGAGGAACTGAAGGCGATATTCGGCGGTTCCAGCCAATCATGCAAGGCGGCGGCCGCGTTAGAATGCCTGCGCCAATAGCGCGGCGGGACAATAAGGTGATTATGATGACAATGGTCTGCGAAGAATGCAAGAGAAGTCTCGAATCCAACCCGGTGCGGTTCATCTCCAAGGTCAAACAGGACCTCAAGACAGGCACAAGAACGGTCTCGGACATGGAGGTCGCCGTGTGCCCCAAGCATTTCTCAAAGCTCAAGGGCAAGCTGCAGACTGAGCCGCCGATGATTAACGACAAGGATACATTCGTCGTGGCCGAGCAAATCGGTGAGATCGGCGGTTTCTGCGACACGATCCAGCTGTCCGGAGGGTTCAAGCCCACCGGAAAATTCAGCTTCGCCCCAACCGCGGTGGTCAGGATGGTCCTGCCCCGCGTATACATAAAGTTTGACGAGGAAGCGACAGCATACATAGACTGGGAGGACTTCCTGAAGAAGTGCAGAGGCGAATACACCGGGCCGGACGAGGAGGGGGCGATCGGGTTCTCAAAAGAGCACGGCGTCCCATACGCGTCATTCGCTAACAAGATACTGAAGATGGAGAAGGGGCAGGGCCTAGAGAAGCTCGTCCCTGCGGCCTTCGCCCGGGAGCACTGCGTCCTGCCGCTGTTCCGCGATGAGAATTTCCTGGCGGTCGCGATGGTCAAGCCCGATGATATGGTGCTGAAAGACACGCTGATGATGCTGACGAACGGGATGGAGATCCAACCGTTCGTGGCATGCAGGTCCCAGATCCTCAGGGCCATAGGCGAGTTCTACATCGCTGACAGTACAATACGGTGATCATATGGAGACCAAGACGAAAACAGCGCGTTTCATAGTCAACAACAATTTCAAACCGGACGCCATGACGAAGGTGCGCCTTGACGGATCAAGGGTGTGCAACCGCCGCCTGGAGCTGGTTGAGTCGCCCTATGGCAGGATAGTGGCGTTTGAATCTACCATAATCGGGCGAGGCAGCCAAACGACCGTCACCATCGTCCCAGGCATCTATCGCAGGGAGCTGGATCATATCGGCAGCCTGAGGCAGATGGAAGTGGAACTGGTCGCGGAGGAGATACAGGACAGGGTCTCCGACCTACTGGCGAAGGCCAAGCATCTCGGGCCGGTGATATTCTGGGCCGCTGGCGGAACGATAAGATGATCATATAGGCGGTGCAGGATGCGAATCGGGATCATTCGGATTCAAGGAGAGGGATGCGCACAGGAAGGGGACGCTCAGCCCCAGCAGCCGGGATTCAGACCGAACCAGGGTCAGCAGCAGAGACCGCAGTTCCAGCCCAAGCGCTGATAAGAATCTTTTTTGTTTCCAAGAGAGACAGCGGTAGCGCGGGGTGCTCACTCCGATACCCTCAGCCTCGAATTCCTGATGAAATCGGAGACCAGTTCCCGAAGAATGGATGAAGGGACTCGCGCGACATTCTCCCTCAGGTGAGGCTGCAGGTCGGCCGCGCAGTCCAGGAAGCGGGGCTCGACGAGTATGCACGCGCACCGGTCGCTCTCGTTCCTTATGCCCCGCCCTATCGCCTGGTTCGTCCGTATCATGGCAGGCATCGTCACCGATATGTGCCTGGCGACGGCCCTTCCGAGCTTCCTCTCCAGGTATCGGCCGTACGCCTTCTGCTCTGCATTGAACTTGTTCATCGGGAACCCCGCCACTATGATAGCCTTGAACGGGTTGCCCCTGAAGTCTATGCCTTCCGAGTACGATCCGCGCATCACGCTGTGGAGCATGAACGGTATCCCCTTCTCGGCGCAATCCTCCACGCTCGCCTTCAGCGCCGCCCTCTGCTCCTGCGTGTCCCCGCTCCTCTCCACGAAATGCTCGAACTCCGGGAACTCCTTCTCGTCCCTGAGCTGCTCCATGAACTCGTAGGACGGATAGTACACCGCCATGCCGTTGGGATGCACTGCGCTCGCGGTCTCGCGTATCACCGACCGGAATGCGCCGGCATCCTTCCACCTGTCCTTCAGCTTGGACGATGCGTCAGCGCATATCAGCACGGGCTGCAGCTCGGGATCGAACGGGCTCGGATAGGACTCGCGATCCAGGCCGATCAGGCGGGACTCGTCCAGGCCGAGTTGCTTCGCAAGCAGCTCCTTCCTTGGCAGCGTCCCGCTCATCAGTATGGCTGAGTGCACCTGCCCGAGTATCCTGCTGGCGTCGGGAGCCGGGTCGAACAGCGTCGCCCTCAGCCTGAAGTGCCTGCCGAGCCTCCTCTGGAAGCACAGTCCGATGGCATCGTCGCGCTGGATCGCCTTCCTCTCTATCGAGATGAGCGCGCCCAGCAGCACCCTCAGCGCGTCCGTGGATATCGGAGGTATGCGCTCGGTCGCCCAGTTCCTGGAGAGGTACTCCATGTGGTCTATCACATACCTCAGCTCGCACAGCAGCCTCTTGTGGTCCGGGATCAGCCTCTTCGCTTCCGCCAGAGTGAGCTCGGCCTGCTCCCCGTCGTTCTGCCTCATCATCGACTTGATCTGCGGATAGAGCAAGCCCTTGAGATAGCTCGTGACATAGTCTATGGAATCCACGATCTCGCCGGCCGGGGCGACGCGTCTCAGGGCGGAGAGCGACAGGGCGCTCTCCTTCATCACGTCCGGATCCAGCTCGTAGCTCTTGAACTCCATCATCTTCTCGGCGAGGTTGTGCGCCTCGTCTATGATCAGGTCGCACCTGTCGAGGCCGACGCCGAGGTACTCGAGGAACCGCGCCCTCACGCTCTCATCGAATATGTAGGAATAGTCGCACACGACGACGTCCGCGTCCTTGACGGCGTCCAGCGCGGCGAAGTGCGCGCAGTAGCCGCCGCGCTTCCCGAGCTCTATGGCCTCCTCCGCCCCGGTGGGCTCCGACAGCAGGCGGCCTGAAGTGTCAAGGTCCTTCGGGCGCTTGTGCTTGCACGGGAGATTGAGCTCCTCGCAGTCTATGGTCTGGCTGCGCCCGGTTGACTTGAGGAAGCACATCTTGCCCTTCCCGGTCTTGTCTATCGCCTTGACCTTGCCGATCCCCATCTTCCCGAGGCCGTCCTTGCACCTCTCGTTGATCCGCTTGATCTCGCGGATCGCCTGGAGGTGATGGGTGTCCCTGATGGTCAGGAATATGACCTTCCTCCCGGCTGGCATGGATTCCCCGAGGATGGAGAGCGCCGCTGCGGTCTTCCCTATCCCGGTCGGCGCGTTAGCGAGGAGTATCTTGCCGTCCCTCGCGGCCAGCATCGCATCATTGCAGAACTCGGACTGGCCTTCGCTCATGGTCTCGTATGAGAATATCGTCCCTTTCTCGGGGGCGACGTGCGCTGAAGCGGGCCTTGGCGCCATGGTCTCAGGATTATGACGCGGTTGAATTTAATAAATCCGGCGTGCGCGAAAAGGCGATGATTGCCGAGCATCGACGGCAAGCAAATGAAAAGTATTTATATATGAAAATACGTAATAACAGCGATGGAGAACGCGAAGTGCGAGCATCAGGTCAAGCTGATCGGCAGGCTGAGGCAGCTGGCGGGCAACGTCCCGGTTGTCTACGACAGCCAGCATGAATTCTTCCTCGTCACCATCCGGAGCATGTCGGAGAACCTGATGGACCTGAAGAGGGAGACGCTGAAGGAGGCGTGCGACAGGTTCGGCGCGGAGCTCGACAAGGGAAAAGTCACGGACAAGCTGGTCGCGGATTTCAAGGACCTGCTGGACAAGCTCGTCTCCGAGAAGGATTTCGCATTCATAGACAGGAGCATGGTAGGCAGCGCGGGGCTGATCAAATCGCGGCTGTCCGCCCTCCAGCCGCTCTCCGTGATGGAAGAGGAGAGGAAGAAGGAGGGCAGGGACCCGACCGCAGACAGGCTCGTCACGGGCGCCTACAAGCAGCTGCAGTTCAAGGAGCTGGAGAGCGAGCTGATGGCTTTCCCGAACGATCCGACGATCGACAAGATGCTGACCAAGGCTAGGGAGAACGTTGCCGAATACTGCTGCCTCTACAACGTGCCGCTGCGCGATGACGACACCCTTTCCCCATTCTCGCTGTCGAGGATCGACGCGGTGGTGGGCGCATGCCACCGCCTTTCGATCAGGATCTGGAGCATCCTCGAGACGTACAGGTGATCATGATGGAGACCAAATCAAGGACGGAGAGGTTCGTAGTCAGCAGCAACTTCAAGCCGGACGCCATGAGCGATACGGATTGAGGAGACAGAGAGACACGCTATCCTGAGAACGGAAACGCTCAGTTCAACGACGGTGGGCGGCAGATGGGCTTGTTCGTTATCCACCAGTTGACCGTGATGACGTCGGTGTCCTCGGGCAGCGGGATCTCGCACGTGAATGCGATAGGGCGCCGTGACAATATCGCCCTGATCTTGGATAATATCGACTTAGGGACCCCGTAATCGGCATTGATGCTGAATCCGTCCAGCTCATTCTTGAACGCGTATCCTCTGAGATCAGCCACCAGGTCAAAGCAAGAGAAATACGGGGCCTCCGTCGTCACCCGATAGGCTGGGCCGGAGTAGCGCGTTGGACTTCTGTACGCTTCGCGCGACTGCATCGTCACTATCTCCTCGCTCATGACGCCGCCGAACCTTGACATCGCCCTGTTCCTGAAGTGGGCCGCAGCCGACCTCCACGAGCTCTGCGGCGCGTCTATGTGCACCCATTCATTCCTACGAGTCGTATACGACATACAGTATCACCTAACGTATAAGCAAAAGAAGCCGGTCGCCACTGCAAGGCAACAAATCCGCTCTTACTTCGCGAAGTTATTCGCCGCTATAAGTGGCGAATTTTCGCCAACTTACTTGGCGAAATTCTCCTTGATCTCGAGCTTCCTGATCTCGATGCGCCTCAGCGGCGCGATCTTCTTCAGGTTCGGCCCGAGCGTGGAGGCGAGCTTCTTGAACAGTATCTCGCGCAGGAAGTCCTCGAGGTTCATCTTCGAGGCCTTCTCCATGACATCCTTCCTGATCTGTGTCCTCATGGCCGCCTCCGCGTCGCGCGCGATCTTGCCCGATGCGAATATGATGACCTTGACGCGCACGTCCTGGCCATCAAGAGTGGTGACGTCTATGACGTCGTCCACGAGCGTCCTGTGCCTCTTGATGAATGTCTTGACATACTACGGGTTCTGCTCGAATCCGATGAGCTTGGTGGTGGCGTTCTTGCCCTTGACGTCGATTATCCTGAACCTCACGGAAGTGTAGGTCTGGGTGAAGTCGCCTGTCAGCTCGTCGAGGCCGACCTTGATGACGCGGTTGAGCAGCTGGTTCGGCTCGGAGGCGATGACCTCGCCCACGGGCTTGGTGTCGAACAGCTGGGGCGCGACTACCTGATACCACTGCTTGGTCTTCCATGTGTCGATTACTTTCTTCACCAAATTATCACCAATCGGATATTACTCACTTGAAGAGCAGAGCGGCCTTCGCAGGGTCGTACGTCCAGTCCGACGGCAGCTTGCCCACGCGGGCATAGTACTTGCCGAGGCGCCTGATCTTGGCCTCGGTGGACTGGAGCTTGATCCTGTTGTGAACGTCAGACTTGTGCTTGAGGAGGTGGGCCTTCGTCTTCACCGCCTTCTTGATGAGGTTCGCGAGGTTCTCCGGGTACTCCGTCTTGCCGGAGCCCTCTATGATCTGGAGGATGGACTTGCCGCCCATGTTCGCGCGGACATCAGGGATGCCGTGCTGGTCGCGGAGAATATGGCCGATGGCTGACGGCGCCGTTCCGGACTTGTGGAGGTCAAAGATGATCTTCTCTATCTCGTCCTTGCCGAGCTCAACCCACTTCCCGCCCCCCTTTACCTTGCGAGAGCCTGCCCTACCCTTCTTCTTAGTGTGTAATTTTGCCATGAAACCAGCTTAACAGATATTGACGCTAGACACTACTTTTCGCCTTCAATGAGGAGAAAACAGTGCGATTATTATGTTATCAACCTTTTTAAAGATTATTGAGGTCGGGGGACGGCTTCGGAGAGACGCCGGAGGGCCGGATAAGCGGGAATCACCTTAACGTATAAAAGCCCCGGAAGGGTATCGTATTGCATGCACTCGGAACCGCAGGAACCCGGGAAGAAGCCGCAGCCGGCGGAGAAGCCGCAGGCTGAGCTGTTCCGCAGCCCTGACGCCAAGGTGGAAGGGCCGATGCGGGGCCAGAAGAGACCGAAGGTGCTCCTCGTCGAGGACAACAAGGGGCTGGCTTTTGAAGTCAATGACATGCTGACGGATGAGGGATACGACGTTGCGGTCGCCGGGACATTCGTAGAGGCTATCGCCAAGTTCAACGAGCTGAAGGGAGAGCTTACGTGCGTGATCACAGACATGGTCTTCCCGACACGGGACGACAGCCCCTGGCTGAACGGCCCCGCGCTCGTCCATTACATGAAGCTGAAGGCGCCGGAGATACCGGTCATCGCGCAATCCAGCGAGGAGAAGTATCTCAACGAGGCGAAGCGGATGGGTGCGGACGTCACCCTGAACAAGACGGGGCTCAGCGAGCTGCCTGGGACGATAGAAGGGCTGCTGAAGAAAACAGATTAATGTTCAGCCTTCGGAGCCGGGGTGGCCGGCAGGTCAAGCTTGAACTCGCCGAATTCCAGCTTCCTGATGGTGTGGGCGTGGACCAGGTCGTGCTTTATTATCTTGAATTTCTCGTGGATCGAGGCGAACGTGACCTCGTCCTTCAGGGAGAGTCCCTTGTCCTTCTTCGCCTTCCAGATCGCGCTGTTCATCTCCTCCAGCTCGCTGGTTAGGAACGGCACCTCGAACTTCTCCTCTCCGCTCGGCTCCGGGAATGATTCCGCGTGCACATCGGCGCCGTAGATCTCCTCGTACAGCTTGGACGTTATGAACGGCGTTATCGGCGCCATTACCCTGAGGAATATGTTGAGGCACTCGTGCAGAGTCCAGAGCGCCGATTCCTGCTCCTCCTTTGTGAAGTTGCCTGCGGAGTTGTACGCCCTGTTCTTTGACAGCTCCACGTAATGGGACGCGAACGTGTCCCAGAGGAAATGCCTCAGCCTGATCGACGGGTTGTGGAAGTCGTAGTTCTCGAAGCCGACCCTCGACTCCATCGCGATGCCATGGATCTCGTTGAGTATCCACTGGTCGAGCGGCGACAGTTTCTTAGGCCTCTCCGCCGGGCGCTGGAACATGGAGACGTATTTCGCGACGTTCCAGAGCTTGTTCAGCGACTTGCCCGCCGCGATGATCCTGTCGTTGGAGCACCTGAAATCCTGCTGCGTCAGGTTGCCTTCGGTCGCAGCCCAGAGCCTGAACGGCTCCGCGCCGAACTGGTCCAGTATCTTCTGCGGATCGATCACGTTGCCGACAGACTTGGACATCTTGTTGCCCGTGTTGTCCACGATGTGGTAGTTGATCCAGGCGTCGCGGAATATCTGCTTCCTGGTGAGCAGGTAGCACTTGAGGAGCGTGTAGTAGAGCCATGTCCTGACGATCTCCTTGCCCTGCGGCCTGACGGTGCACTGCTGGTGCTTTATGAAGAACTCGTCGTCGCGGCCGTAGCCGAGGATGTAGAGCGCGGTGATGGACGAGTCGAACCAGGTGTCGAACACTCTCGCCTCCCCGATGAATTCTGTGTGGCCGCACTTCGGGCACGCCTTCACCGGCGGCCTCTCCTTCCACGGCCTGTAGTACTTTCCTTTCGGAGGGACGTACGGCTCCTCGCACTTCCTGCAGTACCACAGCGGCACCTCGGTCGCGTAGTAGCGTCTCCGGCTGATCGGCCAGTCTATGGAAAGGCTGTTGATCCAGTCTATGAGTATCTTCCTGCTCTCGGGCGCGAAGAAGTTCAGATCGTCCGCCATCTTCATCATGCGGTCCCTCTGGTCGAGCTGCTTGGCGTAGAACTCCTTCATCGCTATGAACTCGATCGGGTCCTTTGACCTCTCGCAGATCGGAGTGCGGTGCATGATGTCCTTCGCCGCGCGGATGAGCCTCTTCTCCTGGAGCGCGGCCACGATCGCTTCCCTCCCTTTCTTGACGGGAAGGCCGGCGCCCGGACCGGCGTTCTCGTTGAGCCTGCCGTCGACGCCGATGGAATATATCGGGGCGAGGTTCATCTCGCGGAAGAACCTGATGTCGGAAAGGTCTCCGAACGAGCACATCATGACGAGGCCGCTGCCCTTCTCTATGTCGGCGATCGGGTGCTCCTTGATAGGGACTTCCTTGTTGAACAATGGGACAATCGCGTGCTTGCCCGCGAGCTTCTTGTACCTCGCGTCTGCGGGGTTGTATATGACCATGGCGCAGCTGCCGAGCAGCTCAGGCCTGGTGGTCGCGATGATGATCTCCTCCCCTGTCTCCTTCACTTTGAATGCAAGGTCGTAGAATTTCGTCGGGATGTCGATGTAATCCACTTCCGCGTCGGCGAGAGTGGTGCGGCAGCCGGGACAGTAATTGTTCGTCCTCTCGGACTCGTAGATGAGGCCGTTGTTCCACATGTCGATGAACGTGGCCTGCGTGACCGCCCTGTATTCCGGCGAATCAGTCATGTAGGCATCGCCGACTTCTGGGCCGAACTTCCATGAGCTGAACGCTATCCCGCAGCGGAGGAAGGAATCCGTCGACGTTGCCGAGGACTCCTCAAGCACCGTCCTGCACATCTCGAGGAACTTCTCGCGCTCGGTGTTGTTGAGCCTCACCTTGAACTTCTTCTCGGCCGCCATCTCTATCGGCAGGCCATTGCGGTCGAGGCCGAGGGGGAATATGATGTTGTGCCCGGTCATCCTGTGGAAGCGGGCGAACATGTCCATGAGCACGTACGTCGTGGTCTGGCCGATGTGCACCGGCGTGTTCACGTACGGCGGCGGGGTGTCGATGGAGAACAGCGGCTTGTCGGAATCGCGGTCGAAGGAATAGAGCCTGTCTTCCTTCCACGTCTGGTAGAGCGGAGGCTCGAACGACTTGTCCCATGACTTCTCTTTCACCAACGGCTCGGACTGCATTGAGATCAGCTGCATTATCGGTTGTGATATTGTTCGGATATTTTCTCAGATGATCAAAAGAGAACCGGATTCTCTGATTTTGACATCTGGTCTGATATCGTCAATATAGGCTTTTTATCCTTCGCCTTGGACGCGGAAGGCGCGATGGGAAAACGCTTCGGAAAGGCGGATCCGCGAAATGATACAATAGGTTGTGTTTTTGGCCCTTCCACGGAGATTCACCATAAGCTTTATAAATAAGTTAAATGTCATATTATCGTCAAAAACAGGCGATTGACAAAGGGAAAATAATGAAGGCAGTCCTCGTAGACATGGAAGGCGTGATAAGGGATTCGCGCAATGCGTTCCATCACGCGTACGAAAGGTCTCTTTCTACCGTAGGAGTGAAGCTCAACGCCTATCCGGCGGAGACGTGGAAGCTCAGGGGATTCGCCGAATTCAACAGCCAGCGCAACTTCCTCAAGGCGATATACGCGATCAACAAGAGCGGCGAGGACCTCACGCGAGTTTTCTGGAAGAAGTATCCCGTGAAGCACGTCAACGACCTCGTCAAGAAGCACGGCCCGAACAGGGAGGTCCTCGACAAGGTCGAGCAGGAATACATGAGATTCATCATGACGCCAGTCGTCCTCAGGAGAATACCTCCAGTGAGGGCGGGCAAGATCGGAGTCAAGCTCCTCAGGGAGGACGGATACCCGGTCGGCGTCGTCACCAACGCCAAGGCCGAGTACAACGCCAGGTGGATGGAGCAGAAGAAGGTCCACAATCATTTCCACGCCGTCGTCACATCCGACGAGGGGGGACTGCCGAAGCCTGCGCCGGATATGGTGCTGAAGGGCTGCGACAAGGTCGGCCACCAGCCGAAGCACGTCGTCTACCTGGGCGACAGCGAGGCGGACATCATGGCCGCCAAGGCCGCAGGGTGCATCCCTGTGGGAATCATGTCCGGAAGCACCGAGAGGACCCGTCTGAAAGAGCTCGGAGCCACCCATGTTTTCGACTCAGTGACCGACTTCGCCCTTTATCTGAGGCGCGGCGGCAAGATTTGACGCGGTTTCCCGACGTCCTGAATCCCTCATAACAGCCTTTATAATTTCTGCGCTATAATCTCTATACGTATACAATTTTCATGATCATGGCTGCTATTAGCGGCCAGTGCGTGAATTTTCTAGAGGGATGAAATTATGTCGAACGGACAAGTCGTATTGCCAGAAGGAACGAACAGGATGATGGGCAGGGACGCCCAGCGCGTCATGATCGCCGTGGGCAAGGCGGTAGGGGAGATCGTCAAGAAGACGCTCGGCCCGCGAGGCAGCGACGTCATGCTCGTCTCCGAGCTCGGAGACATCGTCATCACCAACGACGGCGCGACAATACTCACCGAGATGAACACGGACCACCCGGCGGCGAAGATACTCGTCGAGGTGGCGAAGACGCAGGACAAGGAGGTCGGCGACGGAACGACCACGTCGGTCGTCCTCGCGGGAGAATTGCTCGGCGGGGCGGAAGGCCTGCTGGACAAGGACATCCACTCATCGACGATCCTCCGCGGCTACAAACTCGCGGCATCGAGATCGCTCGAGAAGGTGAAAGAGATCGCCAAGAAGGTCACAGTCGAGGACACCAAGACGCTGCAGAAGATCGCGGCGGTATCAATGGGCTCCAAGTCAGTGGGCGTCGGAGAGTCCAAGGACCATCTCGCGAACATCGTCGTCAGCGCAGTCACCCAGGTCGCCGAGAAAAAGGACGGCAAGCTCGTCATAGACCAGGACCTGATCAAGATCGAGAAGAAGTCCGGCGGAAGGATAGAGGACACCTCCCTGATACAGGGAGTGCTCATCGACAAGGAGATCGTCCACCCCGGAATGCCGAAGACGGTGACGAACGCCAAGCTCATACTGCTCGACACGTCACTCGAGATCGAGAAGACCGAGACCGATGCGAAGATAGAGATCACAGACCCGAGCCAGCTCGGCGCTTTCCTCGCGCAGGAGGAGAAGATGCTGAAGGAGATGGTGGAGAAGGTGGAGAAGACCGGCGCGAGCGTCATATTCTGCCAGAAGGGCATAGACGACGTCGCCCAGCACTACCTCGCGAAGAAGGGAATCGTAGCAGTCAGGAGAGTGAAGCGCAGCGACATGGAGAAGCTCGCGAGAGCTACCGGCGCGCGCATAGTCACCATGCTCAACGACCTCTCGCCGAAGGACCTCGGGAACGCGGGCCAGATAGAGGAGAGGAAGGTCGCCGGCGAGGCCATGGTATTCGTGGAGAAGTGCAAGGACCCGAAGTCGGTCACCATACTCGTACGCGCTTCCACAGACCACGTGGTCAACGAAGGCGAGAGGGCGATCCGCGACGGAATCGGAGCGGTATCATCCGCGGTCGAAGAGGGACTCTATGTCTACGGGGGCGGCGCGACAGAGATAGAGCTCGCGCACGACCTGCGCGACTATGCCACCAAGGTGGGCGGAAGGGAGCAGCTCGCCATACTGGCGTTCGCCGACGCGCTCGAGGCCATACCGAGGGCGCTCGCTGAGAGCTCCGGAATGGATTCCATAGACACGCTCGTGTCGCTGAGGAACAAGCACAAGACCAAGGAAGGGGTCGCGATGGGAGTCAACGTCTACGACGCCAAGATCGACAGCATGGAGAAGTGCAACGTGATCGAGCCCGCCAAGGTGAAGGAGCAGGCGATCATGTCCGCGTCCGAGGCCGCCGAGATGCTGCTGAGGATCAGCGACATGATATCCGCCAGGCCGAGGCCGCCGGCAATGCCGGGCGCGGGCGGCATGGGCGGAATGGGCGACTACTGAGCCCAGCTTTTCTTTTTCCTTCTTTTCTCTCTTTTCTTTTTGTTCATCGGACCCTAGCTACAGCCACCTCCGAATTGATTATATAGGTGAAACGAGTGTGTTTGATTAGGTGATGCGTATGCCTGAACAGAAAACAAAAGTATCAGAAAAACGCCCGACCGCACCGCGAGGGAAGAAGAAATACTCTGAGAACAAAGAGACGGCACATAAGCCCAGGTCGGCTTCTAGGACTGAACTCGCTCTAGAGGGAATAATGCTGCTTTGAATACAGATGTTCATGTCAGAAGCAGTATCTCACATATATAGGAAAATCGAGGTAGACGAGTGATAGATATGGAATCCTTCAGAATGAAACTGACTAAGACCGCTGCCGCCCTCGCGCTCGCTTCGGGACTGACGTTCTCGGCATGCGCAGGGCCGCAGCCGCTGGCGGAGCCGCACAGGCAGGCGAGCGTATCGGTGCACAGCGCCGCAGTCAAGGGGATAAATCTCTCCTCGCATGAGGCTGCGGACAAGTTCCAGCGCAAATTCATCGACGATTTCCTCAAGGATTTCGACAAGCGCAAGTTCAACAAGCCGTTCTCCTCCCAGAACAAGGGGGGCCACAGCACGGTGACTGCGGAATACTTCTACACAGGAAAGAACAAGCAGGTCATGAGCGACGACATGATGACCGGACGGAAGGTGATGGTCGATTACGTGTTCCCTGCGAACAGCGATGTCGCTAAGGTCATGATCATGTTCGAAGAGCCCGTGCGATTCAACAGCGCATGGGGCACGGCCTGCGAGCTGTACAACAGGCAGTTCGTCATGCACGGGGCCGACGACCCCTATTTCAGGCCGGAACGGGACACCAAGATAGGGTTCACCGACAACGTGGAGACGATCCTGTTCCTGATAACCAAGAAAAGGAAGAGATGACCGCGCGAGCCTCATCCTGATCGCACTTCTCCTCGCATGGCATGGACGGATCAGGCTATCGTGGTGCCTATGAAACCCTTGCCCTCGAGCAGGCGCTCCAGGTTCGCGAGGTTCCTGCCGTTGATCGTGTGGACCGTGATGCCGTCCTTCTGCGCCTCCCTCGAGGCGACCGGATCGAACGGGGCGTTGGCGCCGGGAGACCACTTGTTGCCCATGATCTCGCGGTACGCCTTCCAGGTGATCTGCTTGATCGGCTTGGCGTCGTCGAACTTCTTCGGATCCTTGGTGTAGACGTAGTCGATGTCCGTGAGGTTGATGACCGTCTCTATGTGGAACGTCCTCGCGAGCAGCACCGCCCCGTAGTCCGTCGAAGAGCCCGGCTTCCAGCCGGCGGCCACGATGACATTCTCCTTCGGCTTGAGCGCCACCTTCTCCGTCGGGTTCTTCAGCACGCGGACGTAGGCGATCGGCTTCAGTATGGTGCGCACCAGATGGGCGTTCAGCCTCGTGGCGTGTATCCCGAGCCAGTCCAGGTCTGTCTTCGTCGGCTCGACGATGGATTTCGCTGCCGCCTGATAATTGCGGGCGACCTTGCCTCCGCCGCAGATGATGATGAACCTGTTGTTCTTGGAGTGCTTGACGATCAGGTCACGGAACTTCGCCAGGAAGGCCGCATCAATCTTGTCGGGCGCGATCAGCGATCCGCCTAGGGATATGACGTACGACTGCATGATGCGGATTGGAAGGCCGTATTTAAAAGTATGGGCGGGGGAACAGCTACCGCTTATTACCGTTTGATTTCAGCAGGTAGTCGAACAGCCGCTTGCCGCCCTCAGAGAGATATGGCCTAACCTGGGGGGTGAGCGATTCGATCCTTGAACCCATCTTTGTGCTATCAAGCAGGTCCCTGGAATCCTTGATCTTATTCGGAACCGGGATATCGCCGTCAAGGATTTCCTTGAGGCGCTCAGCAACGGCGGATTCCATCTTTCCCCCGAAATCAGAATGATCCGATCGCTCGATCCTGGATATGGTCCTGCGGGCGAGAGTGGAGAACCTGCGCCCGTATTTCTCCTGGATCTGCATCTGCAGATCGATCGGCATCTCTGCGAGTATGTCGCACAGCTTGTTCGACTTTCTCGCTTCATCCATCGAGGAATTGCAGAGGCACTTGAGGAAGCGCCTCCTATGCTCTTCCGGAGTTGGCTCTAGCCGACGATGCATAGAGATAATAGAATTAAGTAGTATAAAAGGCTTTCTTTCTTATCCTGAGCACCCTGAATCGCCGTGAAGGGAACCGTCCGGATCAGAATTTGAACGCTTTCTCCTTAACGCGCAGGAGCTGTGCTATCTGCTCGTTCATGACCGGCACGGAGGACCTGGTCGTGGTCATCGCCCCTAGCGCCTCATGCCTGAAATAGTCGCTCAGAGGGAGACCGGATCGCCCTCTCGCCTTTTCGATCGGTATCATCTTCCGGTATTCAGCCCTCGCGACGCTGGAAAGCTCCTTGAACGCCGCGTTGCCGGCCGCGGTGATCCTGCTCGTCGCGTCTATCATCAATGAGTTCGCGACCTTCCCGAGGGACTTGTTGTAGTCCGCGAGGAACACGAACGCCTCCTCGTACGCCTTCGCAGGATCCATCCCCTTGCTCGCAATCCTGACGCTCTCTGTGACCTCATCCAGAAGCACCCCTATGTTGCTTGTCTGGGGATTGTGGGCCGCCAATGTGTTGTAGATCGCCTTCTGGACTGGCGTCAGCCGTTCTGGATTGATCGTGCCGAGCACGGTTTTCATTATATACTCCGAACGCGCCGCCTTGGAGAGATTGAGGAGCTTGACCTGCTCCGCGCTGGAGAAGAACGTCTTCAGTGCTTCCTCAGCGGTCGAGAATGTCGCTGTCCTCGCGGTTTTCAGGACAGGAAGACGGGCCGCCTTGGCTTCCTTCGCCATCCTCGCGAGGAATGCGGTCTCGTCCTTGATGCGCGCGGCCTGGAGATAGGACTGGGACATTGACTCCAGCCTCATCTCGGCGTTGCGCAGGCCCTGCATCGCGATGTTGCGCGACCTCTGGAGCGACGTTATCTCTCCAGGCAAGGCGCCGGCGCCTTTCGCCCGCGCGATGCTGTTGTCTATCATCGCGACGTCCATGCCCCATTTCCTGACCGCTTCGCGGCCGAGGGCCAATCCGCGGTCAAGATTGTTGGCCTTGGACGCCGTGATGGAGGCCCTGTCGAAATTGAATGTCTCGCTGAAATCAGGCAATTTGTATTCCCTCGCCTGCGGCACTTCCGTCATCCTGGGCTTGACCGAAGGGACGGCCTCAAGGCCCTTGTGGGCATTAACGTAGACTTCATGGGCGCCCGCCTCCGCTCTCTTCACATCGGCGAGCCCCTTCTCCATCTCTGCGATCTTGGACGCTGACGCCCCCGATTTCTTCGCCGCGGCGAGATCCCTCGCCAGGACCTCGGCTTCCTTCCCCCAATATCGCTCAGATTCAAATGCGAATTTCCTCGCGCGCCCCAGGTGCGACGCCTTCATATCGGCCGCGGCCGCCTTGCTGGCCTTGATCGCCCATTCCGCGCCTTTCTTCAGCTGCCTAGCGAAATCGGCGTAACCAGACGTCATCTCAGCAGGAGAGACAGCAAGCGCCCGGCCGGCCGCCTGCATGCGTCGCAGCGCCGCCACTTCCTCGGCAACTCTCGCCGCTTGCGCGGCCTCTTCCGCCACGATAACAGCCCTTCCGACAAGCATTGCGGCCTTGGCAGTCCTGGTGGCGGGCCCTACGAATGGAATCGCGGAAATGGCGATCATCGCCTTGTCGACCTTGCCTATCCTCTCCTCTCTCGCGCCCGTCATCTTCCCGGCGATCATCACGGGGGGCACCACGAATTCCGAGATGGAATAGGTGATGTCGAGGGCCTTCTTCGCTGCCTCGAGCGCCTTGCCTTTCAGCCTCTCCTCTTTGACCGCAACGTCATTGAGTTGATTCACTGCGCGGGAGACCATCGCAAAATCGGAATAGAAACGCTTGTAGTCCTCGGGCTTCTGAGTCCTCTTCGCGGCCTCGAGTCTCGATCCCATCTCGACGATCGTGTCCTTGATCAGTGATGTCTCGTTCGGGAACGCCTGCTTGAGATTGGAATTGGCTGCCTTGAGATCCTCCAGGGCCCGCTTATCGAGCTTGATCCGCTCCGGAGTGAGCGCGACGGCGAACGGCGAAGCCGCTTCGCTCAGGGCCTTGGTGTATTCCTTGATAGGGGGGGTATGCTTCAGCTCCTTGAGAGCAGGGCTGTACGATTTGATGAAGGATTCCGGCTGCTCTTTCAGGAAGGCAGCGCGCCGTTTCGCCTCCACTTCGGCTATCGCCATATATGGTATACGGAAAGCGCATATTTAAATCTAAGGTCGCGAAGCTCAGGCATGGCCGACTTCGTCAGCGAGTGCCAGAGACTGCTTTCCGAGGGCAAGTACAGCGAAGCGCTCAGCCTGTCGGAAAAGCAACTGGAGGAAAAGCCGGAATACGACGCGGCGTGGAGGATGAACGGCCTCGCGCTGCAGGGGCTCGGAAGGACGGAAGAGGCCGCGGAGAGATTCAGGAAAGCGATATCGTACGGCAAGTCCGACGCCAACAACCACCATGCGTACGCGGCCCTCATGTTCAACATGAAAAGGTTCGAGGACGCGCTTCTGCTATTTGAGGCCGCCGAAACGCTTGATCCCACGCCCGAACGGCTGTTCATGGTCGCGATCGCGGACCTCATGCTCGGCAGGCGCCTTGACGCCGTGCTCGCCATGAAAGAGGCGATCGCGATGAACAAGGAGATGGTCGCCGCAACCGCCAGATCGTTCTCCGAGAAGTATCTCCAGGACAATTCGGTGCAGGAAGAGGACAAGAAGGCGCTGAGGGCGCAGCTTGACAGGCTCATGCGTAGCGCATGACGCGCCGGCCCGGGGGGCGCCATGAGGGCTTTTTTATTGTTTTCCGTCGATATGTAATCGATACCGCCAGCACGCAGGGGCTGGCCTGATGTGATCATATGCTGGACATCAAACTCATACGCAAGAACCCCGATATGGTGAGGGCGGACCTCGTCAAGAGGGGGGACAAGGAGAAGCAGCAGTGGCTGGAGGACCTCATCGCCAAGGACGTGGAGTACAGGCAGCTGCTCGCGGACATGGAGAAGATGAGGGCGGAGAGGAACGTCATCACCCGCAGGATCTCCGAGGCGGTCAAGGCGAAGGACGAGAAGGCCGCGACGGAGGCGAAGAAGGCAGCCGCAGAGCTGCCGGCGAAGATCAAGGCCGCGGAAGCGAGAGTGGTGGAGATCCAGGCGAAAGTCAGGTTCTATCTCATGAGGCTGCCGAACGTGCTGCACGACAGCGTGCCCGTCGGCAAGGACGACACCGAGAACCGGGTCGTGAGGAAATGGGGCGTGGAGAAGACGGCGAAGGAATTCGGATTCGAACCCAGAAGCCATGTCGACATGCTGGCCGCACTCGATGTCGCCGACCTGGAGAGGGCCGCGAACGTCTCAGGCGCCAGATCATACTACCTGAAGAACGACCTCGTTCTCCTCGACATGGCCATCCACAGGATGGCGCTGGACATGATGATCAAGAAGGGATTCACCCCGGTGCTCCCGCCGTTCATGATGCGCAGGGAGCCATATGAGGGCGTGACGGATCTCGCCGACTTTGAGAATGTCATGTACAAGATCCAGGACGACGACCTCTATCTCATCGCGACATCGGAGCACCCGATAGCCGCGATGCACATGAACGAGATACTCGAGGAGGAGAGACTGCCGCTCAAGTACGCCGGCATCAGCACCTGCTTCAGGAAGGAGGCCGGCGCCCACGGCAAGGACACGAAAGGAATATTCAGGGTCCACCAGTTCAACAAGGTGGAGCAGTTCGTCTTCTGCAGGCCCGAGGACTCATGGGGGATGCACGAGGAGCTCCTGGCGAACGCCGAGGAGGTGTTCAGGGCGCTGGAGATACCGTACCGCGTGGTGAACGTCTGCACGGGAGACATCGGCATCGTCGCGGCCAAGAAGTACGACATGGAGGCGTGGATGCCTGTCCAGAAGGCCTACCGCGAAGTGGTGTCCTGCAGCAACTGCACGGCATACCAGGCCAACAGGCTGAACGTCAGGTACGGCAAGGTCGGCGCCGAGGGCAAGGAATTCGTGCACACGCTGAACAGCACCGCGGTGGCGACACCGAGGGCCATAGTGGCGATCATGGAGAACCATCAGAACAAGGATGGCTCTGTTTCTATACCGAAGGCGCTGCAGAGACACTTCGGCAAAGACTTAATAACGCCGGCAAGGAAAGGATAGCGATGTCTACAGCAAAGCAGAAAAGGGAGTTAGCGAAGCTGATCAGCGGGCTGAAAGGGGTCCGCGGCAGCGGCACCGAGCTCATATCGGTGTACATACCGGCAGGGTACCAGCTGTCCGAGACATCCAATCGGCTGAAGGGCGAATACGGCCAGGCGGGCAACATCAAGTCCAAGACCACAAGGAACAACGTGATGGCTGCCCTGGACAAGATCATCAGCTACCTGAAGACGTTAAAGCAGACCCCCA
>CABMEP010000047.1 GCA_902385155.1 uncultured archaeon
ACTGCAATCAGAAACCATCTCATGATGAGGGCCATGAGGGACGGCAGAGGCCCGATCCTTATGCAGACCCCTGATGCTATGGCGGCCTTAGGTAAGGCCTTCAAAGAGAAACTTGGCGACAAAGAAGGCGCCAAGAAGATGAAACACCTTGAAGCAGAGGCCTGGGAAGACTTCCTCGACATGGCTATCGGACAGGCCTCCCTCTGGGCTGCAAGCAATATCGAGCCCGACAAGAGCGTTTCCGAGATCATGCCGACCGAGCCGTATCTCCTGGGTTCACACGCAGGCTGTGCGGGCTTCTGGGTCAGCGGCCCTGGCGACCTTCCGGGAACACCGGAGCACTACAGCTGGGGATATAACAGGATGTCCACCGTAGAGGGTCTCTTCATGGCGGGTGACGTTGTGGGTGCATCGGGCCACAAGTTCTCGTCCGGCTCCCATGCAGAGGGCAGAATCGCCGGCAAGGCGGCAATAGCATACATCCTCGACCATCCGGATTACAAACCGAATCCGAAGAAGTCGGCCGATGAAGCCGCAGCCGAGATGTACCTGCCGTTCGAGATGTATGAGAAGTACAAGACATACTCGACCGATCCTACGATCAACCCGAATTACATCGGTCCGAAGGCGCTTCAGTTGAGGCTCCAGAAGATAGCTGACGAGTATTTCGGCGGCGTCTCCACATGGTATATGACCTCAAAGACCATGCTTGAAGAAGGCCTCAAGAAGCTTGAGCTGCTCAAAGAGGATGCCGGCAAAATGGCGGCAAAAGACCTCCATGAGCTTCTCAGGTGCAATGAGAATTATCACAGAATTCTGTCCGTTGAGGCACATGCAAGGCATATCCTCTTCAGGCAGGAGTCGAGGTACCCTGGCTACTACTACAGGGGCGACTTCAACAAGATCGATGACAAAGAGTGGAAGTGCTTCACCAATTCGAAGTACGACGCTGCTAACAACAAATGGGAATTGAAGAAGGTTCCCTATGTCACAATGTATCCGTAGTTAATCGGGACAGGGGAGGGCTATGCCCTCCCCTCCCACTTTCGGACTTTTGAGGAAGGACTAAGAGATTCTAAATCCTAATGTCTAAATCCTAAACACTAAACAGGACTGCGAATATCGGATATATCCACCGAGTTGTGTTTAGAATTTAGAGCTTAGGATCTAGAGTTTGGAGCACTCACTGCCTTAAGGAGGACAAGAAATGGCAGACAATAAGACGGCTTTAGTAATAGGAGGAGGTTTCAGCGGCCTGACTGCAGCCGTTGAAATCGCAGAGGCGGGACAGGACGTCATCATCGTTGAGAAGAATCCCTACCTCGGCGGCAAGGTCGCGCAGTTGAACAAATACTTCTGGAAACTCTGCCCGCCGGTGTGCGGTCTTGAGATCAATTTCAAGAGGATAAAGAACAACGGTCAGGTCAAATTCTATACCCTGGCCGAGGTTCAGGACATCAAGGGTGAAGAGGGAAATTTCGATGTGACGATAAAGGTCAATCCGCGCTATGTGAACGACAAGTGTGTCGCGTGCGATGCCTGTGCGCAGGCCTGCCCTTCGTTCCGAAGCAATGAGTTCAACTTCGGCATGGACAAGACTAAGGCGGCCTATCTCCCGTTCAACCAGGCCTTCCCATTTAAATATGTGATAGATGCAAACGCATGCTCCAAGGACTGCGGAAAGGCGTGCGCTGCGGCCTGCAAGTACGATGCGATAGACCTCAACATGAAGCCCGAGACGATGAACCTCAAGGTCGGGGCAATTGTGATGGCAACAGGATGGAACCTTTATGACGCCACAAGAATGGACATCCTGGGTTTCGGCAAGGTCCAGAACGTTATAACAAACATGATGATGGAAAGACTTTCCGCACCGAACGGACCTACGGGAGGCAAGATCGTACGTCCCTCCGACGGCAAGGAGGTCAAGAACATCGCCTTCGTCCAGTGCGCCGGCTCGAGAGATGAAAACCATCTCCCTTATTGCTCCTATATCTGCTGCCTAGCATCGCTGAAACAGAGCATGTACATCAGGGAACAATATCCTGATTCAAAAGCGACGATATTTTACATAGACCTTCGGACGCCCGGTCTTTACGAGAACAGGTTCCTGTGGAAGGTGAAGGACGACCCTAACGTCACTCTCACAAAGGGCAAGGTCGCGGGGGTTACCGAAGATCCGGCAACCAAGGATGTCATCGTTGAAGTAGAGGATATCTTCAGCGGCAAGAAGGTCAAGGCGACTTTTGACATGGTAGTCCTTGCAGCCGGCATGGTTCCAGGTACAAAGGAGACGAAAGTAGTGAAAGATATCTCTTATACACCGGATGGCTTCGTGGACGCATCCACGGCGAAAAAGGGCATATATGCCGTTGGGACGCTGAAGAGTCCCGCTGATGTTGTGCGGTCCGTTCAGGACGCTACGGGTGTTGCGATAAAGAGCATCCAGAGCTTGAGGAGGAGGTAGGGATGGAGAAGAAGTTTGGCGTATACATCTGTAAAGGCTGAGGGATAGGCGACTCCATTGATATAGAGAAGCTTTCGAATGTGGCGACAAAGG
>CABMEP010000048.1 GCA_902385155.1 uncultured archaeon
AGCAGCTCGAGCGCAGATGAACTGCCGACAGCCAGTTTCGCTGGCCAGCATGCATCCTTCCTCACGGTGTTCGGATAGGCGGGACTGCTGTACGCGGTGAAGAAGTGCTGGGCGTCCCTCTTCACTCCGAGATCGATCTTCTACAGGGTGGAGCAGAATTTCGACCATCGGAAGGTCAAGCTTGCCGTCGTGGTGCAGCACATGGTGCAGTCGGAGAAGGCGGGCGTGTTCTTCACTGTGGATCCGATCAGCCAGGACGTCAACAAGATGACCATCGAGGGGGCATACGGCCTCGGCGAGACTGTGGTCTCGGGCTCCCTCACTCCAGATACATACACGATCAACAAGAAGTCGCTCGACATAGTCGACAAGAAGATAGCGAAGCAGGACTGGATGCTCACCAAGGTCGGAGAGAAGAACGTCAAGGCCTCGATCAAGAAGGACTTCCAGCAGATGCAGAAGCTGAGCGACGCCCAGATACAGGAGCTCGCCCGTATCGGCAGGAACATAGAGAAGCACTACGGCTGGCCCCAGGACATCGAATGGGCGGTCGAGGGCGGGAAGGTGTACATCGTTCAGTCGAGGCCGATCACCACGCTGAGGAAGGACGTGACGAGCAGGTACACCCTCGCGGGCACGCCCGGCGGCAAGCCGGAGCGCGAGGGCCCGATCAGCGAGGACATGGGCGTCTCATTAGAGCCATCGGAACAGGAGAACGCCCCATCGCGCGAGGAGATGCCGGGCGAAATGGTGTCCATCTCCAAAGCCAAGACGATACTCAAGGGACTCCCGGCGAGCCCCGGATTCTCCACCAACAGGGTGAGAGTCCTGCTTGATCTGGACGATCTATCCAAGATGCAGTCCGGCGAGATACTGGTCACAGTAATGACGACGCCGGATTTCGTGCCAGCCATGAGGAAGGCGTCGGCGATTATCACGGATGCCGGGGGGCTGACCTCCCATGCCGCGATCGTCAGCAGGGAGTTGGGCGTGCCTGCGGTCATCGGCACGGGCGAAGCCACCCGGAAGCTGCAGGACGGGATGATAGTCACGGTGGATGCCACCAAAGGCATCGTATACGAAGGCAAAGTGGACATATCGGAGCTCGCGAAACCATCGACCGCCGTCATCGGCGGGGAATCATCCCCGATAACAGCCACCCGGGTGTATGTGAATGTTGCCGAGCCGGATGTCGCCGAGAAAGTGGCGAAATTGCCTGTTGACGGCGTCGGCCTGCTCAGGGCGGAATTCATGGTCGCCAACATGGGTGTCCACCCGAGGAAGCTATATGAGGAAGGCAGGAGCCAGGAGTTCATAGACAATCTCGCGGAAGGCCTCAGCCGGATCGCTGGCGCGTTCTATCCAAGGCCAGTGGTATACCGGGCCACCGACTTCAAGACCAACGAGTACAGGAACCTTGAGGGCGGGGAGAAGTACGAGCCAGAGGAGGAGAACCCGATGATCGGCTACCGCGGGGCGATGAGGTACATCCGCGAGCCCGAGCTCTTCGAGCTCGAGCTGAAGGCGATCAAGAAGGTGCGCGAGGACATGGGCCTGAAGAATCTCTGGCTCATGATACCGTTCGTGAGGCGCACCGAGCAGATAATCGCGATCAAGCGCATGATGGAATCGCAAGGACTCCACCGCACCAAGGATTTCAAGCTCTGGATCATGGTGGAGGTGCCGAGCAGCGTTTTCATGATAGAGGAGATGTGCGAGGAAGGGATCGACGGCGTCTCCATAGGCAGCAACGACCTCACACAGCTTATACTGGGGATAGACCACGACAACGCGACAATCGCCGGCGAATTCGATGAGAGAAGCACCGCCGTGATGCGCGCCATACAGCGGGTCATCAAGACATGCAAGGCGCACGGAGTCACATCGTCCATCTGCGGCCAGGCGCCATCCGTCTATCCCGAGCTGACAGAGAAGCTGGTGGAGTTCGGAACCACGAGCGTATCCGTCAATCCTGATGTCATAGAGAAGACGCGCAGGATCATCGCCGGCGCGGAGCAGAAGTTCCTGCTGGATAGGACCAGGAAGATCGCGGAGAAGCTCGGCCTCGACGAAGGGGAAGTGAAGCACACCCTTCCGTCGCAATAAACAGCGAATAGTAGGTGTTTGTATGGTTCTTTACATAGGTTTAGCTGGCACCATTTTAGCGGGCAAGGGGGTTGTGAGGGAATTCCTCACTAAGAAATACAATGCCTACAGCTTCAGCCTTTCTGACATGCTGAGGGAGGAGGCCGATCGCCGCGGGATAGAGAAGACGCGGCAGGCACTCACTGATATCGCGGACGAGCTCAGGCTGAAGAAAGGCAACGGCGCTCTCGCCGAGATGTCATTGCATAAGATCACCAACATGAAACAGCACCACGATGTGGTGATTATGGATTCCATCCGCAATCCTGGCGAGGTCGAGATGTTCAGGACCGCGCTCAAACGGCATTTCTTCCTTATCTTCGTAGACGCGCCGATCGACCTCAGGTACCAACGTTCCCTGGAAAGGAAACGGGAAGGAGAAGGGGCGAAGACGTTCATGGAGTTCGAAGCAAAAGATAGGGAAGAAGTACGTGGCAGGCCAGACCGTCTCATTGTAGACGAGCGGGGGCACCACGGCGAGATGATAGATTACGGAGTCAATCTTGGCGCATGCAAGCGCAGGGCGAACAAAGTGATCATCAATAGTGGCACCCTGCAGGAGTTGGAGACGAAGGCAGTTGAAGCTGTCGAGCACAGGATGAAGGCGCTTAAGGAGAAAGTGGACTGAACTGCAGTTGGACTAAACGGATAGATGGACAATGACGCTGTGCGCAAAAGTGGGGAAACGGAACGCCGAGAAGGCGAGGAAACTGCTGATATCGAGAGGCGTCTTTGACAAGAGCCATGCCCCGATATCTGACAACGATTATGTCTATTTCCCGGTCACCGGGAGAATAAGCTCAAGCTTGATCTCCTCATTCTCCGACGCTAAGCTCGCTGCGTTCAAGAAGAAGACTTCGGCCGATCTCCCTGGTTTCGATGCCATAGGCGATATCGCGATATTCGAATTGCCGAAAGAGGATGCGCAGACGACCGGCAAGGAACGCGCAGCGATCGAGAAGAGGATAGCCGCCGATATCATGCGCCTGCACGGGAACATCAAGACGGTGGCGGTTAAGACCGGCGCAATCAGTGGGGTCTATCGCATCAGGAAATTCAGGATAGTCGCGGGCAGGAAGAGCACGGTAACAATCCACAAGGAGCACGGCTGTGTGTTCAAACTTGATGTCGCCAAAGCGTATTTCTCTCCCCGCCTCAGCTTCGAGCGGAAGAGGATATCCGATCTGGTGAAGCGCAAGGAGACTGTGATGGTGCTGTTCGCGGGTGTAGGGCCGTTCTCCATCATGATCGCGAAATCCCATCCCGGCGCGACAGTGATCTCGAATGAGCTGAATCCGTCTGCCGTGAAATACATGAAGCACAACAACGGGCTGAACAAGACATTCAACATTATCCCTGAACCGGGCGATGCCAGGACGATGCTGAAGAAATACGCAGGAAAGATGGATAGGGTGATCATGCCGCTGCCGATGTCGTCGGACAAGTTCCTTGACGTCGCTTTCGCGCTGTGCAAGCGCGGCGGAGTAGTGCATTTCTACTGGTTCGCTGATTCGCTCTCAAGCGCTGAGCGGAAAGTCAAGGAGCACGCGAAGAAGCTAGGTAAGCGGGTCAAGATACTGGATTCGCGCGTCGCTAGGGCATATTCTTCAGAGATAATTGAATCAGTCGTTGATTTTCAGGTTATTTAGTTGCAGACTGTGCCTTTGCGCAATCTTCTTTCGCAGACGGACATTTCCTGTTGAGCTCCGTCATCCTCTTTACGAATGACCTGATATTTCGCTTTTCCTTTTCCACCAAGCGGTCCGCGAGATCGGGGTGGCGCTTGCATAAGTAAGCGATCATCCTCTTTCCGTCTAAGTATTTCTTAAAAGCAGCCGATTCCCTGACTATTCCTGTTACTTGGTTGTTGTGGATCCTCAGCCATTCCGCGTTACTCGCTGGCTGTTTGGCCGTAATGTCCGCGATCCGTTCTTCCTGCTTGACTATTCCAGGCATGTCATCGCTTCGTATCTATGAACCGTTCCTTATATAAATGCTTTTGGTTCGTGTCACTTCTTCTGCGCGTCAGGGACGAGGTCTATCCTAGGGCATGAGAGGTGTATCCTCTCCTTCCTGAACCGCTTCAGCAGCTCTTTCAGGAGCTCGTGCTTTATCAGGTACTGCTGGGCGTATTCGTCCGCCTGCACTATCACGGACACCTTGACCCCGTACTCGTTCAGCTCGTTCACCCTGAACAGCGGCGGGTATTTGCCGTCCGCGCCTGGGGTGGATTTGATCGTCTTCTCCGCGGCTTCCAATGCGATCCTCTCTATCTTCTCCAGGTCCGCATCTGGCCTCACCAGGAACGAGACCAGGAACGGATAGCTCTTCACCGGCTCATGGAAGTTTGTGATCACCGCCTGGGAGACCTTCACGTTCGGCACTATGATGATCTGGCCTCCGGGCGATTTCAGCTTTGTGTTCCTCCAGTCCACCGTTTCCACGTACCCCTCCAATCCGGTGTCCAGCTTGATGAACTGGTTCTTCTTCATCGCCCGATTCGTCGTGAGATATATCCCCGCGAAGAAATTAGCGAGCGTGTCCTGGAACGCAAGAGCGACCGCGAGGCCCGCTATGCCCAAGCTGGTGACAAGGGGACCTATCTCTATCCCGGCCCTACCCAACGCCATCACCAACGCAACGAGGGCGACGATCATCGTCCACACTTTCTGGACGGTGGGCATCACTTCCGTGTAAACGGTCTCCTGTCTCGTCGTTCTCCGTTCGGTGTACCAGATCAGTACCGAGTCTCCGACCCTGAGAACGAGCAGCGCGCTGAATACGATCCCGATGATGTAGATGGTTGGCACTAGGAACGGGTGGTACGGCACCAGCGCCGAGACGTTCATCACCGCGAGGTAGATGCCAACCACCATGATGATGTACATGATCGGCCGCCTGATCGCGGGGAACAGCCGGTCGTCCAATGTCAGCCGCGTCTTCTTGGCGGCCGCGTAGGCGAAGCGCTTCATGAATACTGAGAACGCCTTGGCTATGATGAACGCGAACACGATCCAGAATGCCGCCCATAAGTAGTCTGACTGGAGCATTCCGTCGAAAATTGATTCGTACGCCATACAGGTCGCCTTGGTCGGTTCTGATCGCCAAACGTTACAGTGGGCCCGCGGAGAATCGAACTCCGAGTCTTCACCGTGTCAGGGTGACGTCTTAACCATTCGACTACAGGCCCAGCCAGGAACACGAGGTATTCGCTAGTTATGAATAAATAGGTTTGTAATAACTTATCAGTAAACAGCGTTGCTGTTCATGTCGGTGCATTGCTATGGGTGACGGAATACTGGCGTTCGATGTGTTGGCTGCGGTCATTGGGTCGGTTCTGGGCATATTGGTCCTGGTTATGGCTGTTTACCTCAGGTCAAGGCGGGATCCGAGGAAATTCCAGCCCATAGTCGGGCCATTCATTTTCGGTTTGGCATTGTTCGTCCTGTCCTTCATATCCCACGCGCTTGGGCATTTTGGATGGGTATCCGAAGGCACGTCCGATTTGATGGCGCACCTGGGGTTCATAGCGGCAATCGTCATGTTCTCATTGGTGATCCCCCGCTTCCACAGCATCGTGCTCAAGGGTTACAAATGACTGGATTTCCGGTTGAAGTGGCATCATGTCGTCCCATACAGAATATCTTTGGTTCAATACCGCGAAGGAGCGCGAAATCATCAATATCACCAGTGACGTGTCCGCGGTCGTGGGGCGGAGCAAGGTGAAAGAGGGATTCTGCCTTGTCAGCGCGATGCACATCACTTCGGGCATCTGGGTCAATGACGAGGAATCCGGCCTGAAGGAGGATGTGATGGAATGGCTGGAGCGCCTCGCCCCAGCGGGGGATTACAGGCACCATAGGACTGGGGAGACGAACGGCGACGCCCATCTCAAGAGGACGCTCATCAACCATCAAGCGGTTCTGCCGATCACCGAGGGAAAGCTCGACCTCGGGCCATGGGAGCAGGTCTTCTACATGGAGTTCGACGGCCAGAGGAGGAAAAGAGTGATCGTGAAGGTGCTGGGCGAGTAATACGATCAGAGCGCGTTCTTCCGTTTGATCTCCCGCGCAATCCTCTCCAGCTCGTCTGTCTCTGCTTTCGGACCGGATTTCGTGGACAAGAGCCCGCCGTATAACGGATTGAGCTTGATGTGCACGTGGTTCACTTCAAGCCCTTCTACTATCACTGCGATCCGGTCGGCGTCCAATCCTCTCTCCAGGTACTTCGCAACTTTTCTTGAAGCCAGCAGCAACCGCGTATACGCGTCTTCCGGCATCCTAAACAGGTCGGAATCGTAGTGCTTTTTGGTCAGCACCAGCGTCTTGCCCTTGGTGGTCGGGAACAAGTCCAGTATGGCCAGGAATTCGTCATCTTCCCATACCTTGACCGCATCCAGCTCTCCATTCACGATCTTGCAAAAGATACAACCATCGGCCACAGTCTCACCGTCGGACTCTGAGTGGACTCGTCGGGAGTCGAACCCGAAATCTCCTGCATGCCATGCAGGCGCGATACCATTTCGCTACGAGCCCATCACGGCTGATATAGGGCGGACAAACTTTATAAACGGTGGCTGGTACTGAAGAACATGGAGCGCCACTATGTCTACTTCGCTGTAATTGCAATCATGCTGTCGGCTGCGTTTGCGCAGCAGATAACCGATCCGGCCGATCAGGCCGGGTCGCAGAGCCCATTCGACAAATACTGCTACACCAACTGCATCGCGCTTGCAAACGACTCCCGCTGTGCCGACCTATGCACATCCAATAACGAGGCATTCGGCTCCTTCTGCAGCGATGTCTGCCTTGCCAAAGGCGGCAACTCGAATCTCTGCACCATGGGCTGCGCTTTGCTGGTGAAGAAAAGGGCGGACATGAAATCGTGTTTTGATTCGTGCTCAGCGAGCAATTCGGACATCGCTTGCGACAACGACTGCAATGTCACATCCACAGTCAAGACGATAATGACGACGGTCGGCCTTGCGACGACAGGGGAGATGAATGCCACGAAGGCGGGGATCATAGAGCGGCGGATAGCAGACCTCTTCCCTAACTCGACCGTCGCCACATCCCTCGGGAAGGAGATCCTCGTACGGGAAGGGAGGATGAACTTCACCGATGTCGACGGGAAGAGATACATCCGCCTTCCGATCGGACTGGAGAACAACGAGAAGCTGGACTCTCTTGTGGACAGGCTGACCAATGTCACGATCATCAATGACACCGTATACATTCCGATACGGAGCAGGATAGGCCCCACGGTAGCGAGCATAGTCGCCGAGACCAACGGAATCCGGGGCAAGGACGGCATCGGAGAGGGTGAGATCACCAGCATCAAGCTGAAGACAGAGGCGGTGCCGGTCGCGCTCGCGACTGCATCCGATCGCATCGTCAAGCCTTCGGAAGTCACTGTGGACGCGGACCTGAACGACATACCCGATTCCGCCGCGCTTGATGTCAAGGACACATCCGTGCCGGCCGGCAAGCTTGAGCGATTCAAAATCATCGCGAGGGGGATGAACCTCACAATCAACGAGACCCCGATCGCGATTGAGATCACCAAGGAGAACCTCCAGAACAAGGCGGACGTCGCCCGCGCCAGGATCAGGATGAAGGTGGACAAGGCGTGGGTGATGCAGGATGTCGGCGGAGTGGTCAATCTGCGCATCATGAGGGAGGACAACGGGAATTACGAGATGCTGGACACCTCCCTGGTCGGCGAGGAGGGCGGCATGCTCATAATCGAAGGAGACAGCCCCAACGGCCTGTCATTGTACGCCATGGTCACAGTCGGCGTCACCGCCCCAACCGGAGACACAGGCAAGGTGGTCGTCTCACCGGGCTCTGGCGGCGGCATCAATCCGATCCTGATCGGGGCGATACTGCTTGTCGTGGTCGCTGCAGTGTATCTCTTCGTCCTCAAGAAAAAGTGA
>CABMEP010000049.1 GCA_902385155.1 uncultured archaeon
AGGTAAATTCCTTCTCGTCCCTCGCCTTGAACATCTTCAAGGCGCTCGGGTTCCCGGCGGTGAACTTCCATGCCGGTGGCTCCGTCATCATCACCGCATCATGGGAGGTTTCGTAAAGCAATCTGTATCTCTCTTCCGATCCCTTCAGCGCCTCTTCCATCTTCTTGCGCTCGGTTAGGTCGTTGAAGTACCATATCCTTCCGTAGACATTGCCTGTTCTGTCGGTTAACGGGGAGGAGTACCTGTCGAACGTCCTTCCGTCCTTCAGCCCGATCTCATCCTTGCTGCTCTCGTGCGGGCGCGAGTAGAGATGCTGCACCCTCTTCACGAACGCGCCGGGGTCCTTCAGCTTGTCCAGGACGCTGCCGATCATCGCCTTGTCGTCCCTCTTATCGAGCACGGATTGGGGTATCCCCCACATCTCCACGAAGCGCTTGTTGTACAGTATGGTCTTCCCGCTCGGATCGACCGCGAGTATCCCTTCCAGCGTGGTCTCGAGCTCCGCGGACAGCAGTGCGTTGTTGATCCTGAGCTCGTTCTCCATCCCCTTCTGCTTTGTGATGTCCCGTACTATCCCTGCGACCGCCATTATCTTTCCGTTGTCGTCTTTGATTGGGTTCAGGATGGTGCTGCTGTATAATTCCGCTCCCTTGGTTCTCATCTTCTCTTCAATGGACTTGCTCTTGCCTGTTCTGAACACTTCTTCGATATTAGTAGCGAACTGCTCCGCGGTCTTCGTTGGGAGCGACATGTCGAATATCGATTTGCCGATCAATTCCTTGGGCGACTTTCCGGAAATGGATGCGGCCGCATCGTTTATGGATAGGAATATGCAGTTCCTGTCCAGCACGAATATCTGGTCTGTTGCGTTTTCGACGAGCGAGCGGAACTTCGCCTCGCTCTCCTTTAGCTCATCCTCCATCCTCTTGCGCGCCGTGACGTCCCTCGCGATGGTCGTGGCTCCGACAATTCTCCCATCCTCGTCCTTGAAGGGGGATATGGACAGCGAGACGTCGATTCTCCTTCCGCCTTTCGCGAGCCGCACCGTGTCGTAATACGTCTTTCTCTTGCCTTTCCTGGTCGATTCCAGTATCTCCTTCATCTCGTCTTTCCTGTCCGTGGGTACGAGCATGTCTATCTTCTTGCCTATCGCTTCCTTCGCTGTGTAGCCGAACATCCTTTCCGCTGCTGGGTTCCAGTCCGTGATCTCGCCATCCAACATCCTGGTGAATATCACATCATTGGACGAATCTATCACCCTCTTGGCGATGACGAGCATCTTTTCCGCTTCCTTTTGCGCCGTGACATCCCGGACGGTTCCTGTCTCCCCGATGATCTTCCCGTCCTTGACCAGGGGAGAGGACGAGACCGCGCCTATGCTGTATCTCCCATCCTTTCTCCTGAAACGCATCTCGTAGATGGGCGGAGATTCCCCTTTCTGTGTCTTCCTGGTGAGCAGGAACGCCTTCGGGAGGTCGAACGGATGGATCAACACCGACATGTTCTTGCCTATCAGCTCGTTCGGCTTCCAACCCGCGAGCTTCTCTACTGCCGGGCTCAGGGAGGTGATCGTGCCGTCCTTTGTTAGGGTGTATATGACATCCGAGGAGCTCTGGACCATCGCGCGGAATCTCTCCTCGCTCTGTTTGAGCATCGCTTCCACCTTCTTGCGCGCTGTGACATCCCTGCCGACAATCTGGACAGCGACAATCTTTCCGTTCTCTTTCACTACGTTCGGGTTCACGTCTATATGACGGATCTGTCCCGATTTGTGCTTCAATATCATTTCAACATTAATGATCGGCTTATCCCGTAATAGATTTGTAAACGTGTGCAGGTATCCTCCGATATTTTCCGCTCTAAATATGCCGAGTTGTGTGAAATTCTTGCCAATTATCTCCTTTTTCTGGAAACCAGTAGTATCTACTGCTGCGTTGTTGCAGTACAGTATCGTGCCTTTGGTGTCTATGAGGATCACGATATCTGAAGTACTCTCCAATGCGCTGCCGAGTAATCGGTCTATACCTGGATTAGTCTGCGGTCGTTTCGTCATTTCGGTCCCTTGCCCTCATCCGCTGCTGCCTTCAGCGGCAATATGATCCTGAATGTGCTGCCCTTTCCCAGTTCGCTGTCGTATTGTATCCTTCCGCCGTGCTTCTCCACGATCTGAGCGGTGATGCTCAATCCTATGCCGGTGCCCGGCGCGTTCGGATTTGCCTTGAAGAACCGGCTGAATATGTGCTTGCGGTTTTCGGGCGAGATTCCCATCCCCGTGTCGGATATCTCGATTGTGGCGGTATCCTCTGTCGCACGGGTGGATATCGTGACCGAGCCGTGTTCCGTGAATTTGATGGCGTTGCTGACGAGGTTGTTCACGGCCAGCTTCAGCAGGTCCCTGTCGCCCATCAGCACGATCTGCTCGGTGCTCATCTTGAGATCTATCCCTTTTGATTTGGCTAGCGGCAGGTGTTCGTGGTAGGTGTCGTTGAGCACCTCGCGCAGGTAGACCCTCTCTCCCCTCAGCGATACCTTCTCCAGCCTGCTCAGCTGGAGTATCTGCTCGATGTCATTGCGCAGCCGTATCGAGTTCCGCTCCAGCATGCTGAGGAGCTTCATCCACTCTTTTTCCTTCCCTACTGCGCCGTACTCCTTCAGGAGCGTGAGATTGCCGAGTATGACGCTGAGCGGAGTCTTCAACTCATGGGTGACGCTCCGGATGAACTCGTCTTTCGTATCGGAGAGCAGCTCCACCCTCCGTTTTGCGTCCTCTAGCTGCGCCGTCCTGGAATTGACTTCCGACTCCAGCCGCATGGCGTAATCGTTCGTCATATCCTTTATCCGTTTCGAGTCGGTGACATCCTGCACTATCGCCATCACCGTGTCTATCTTGCCCTCCTTGTTCCTCAGGGGCTGCATGCTCGCGCTGAACCACTGGTCCTTGTTCTTCAGCGAATGGTATTCGTCGACCACGGTGGTCTTCTCCGTCCTCATCGTCTTCAGTATCGCATCCATCCTCTCGTCCGCGAACCTCTTCGGGAAGAAATCCCGGATGTTCTTGCCGACGAGGTTCTCCCCTATCCATTCGTTTGCCATGTTGTTGGCGAAACGGTACTTGCCGTGCTTGTCGTTGATCACTATCGCTATCTTCGCGTTGTCCACGATCGTCCGGTACCTCTCCTCCGACTGGCGGATATTCTCTTCCGCGCGCTTGCGGTCGGTGACGTTGTCGAACACAGCGACGAAGTAGCCTTTCATCGGACTGTACACGGAGACGTCCAGCCAGCCTCCGAATGTCTCAGAGAAGGACTCAAATCTCTCGGGCTTGCCCGTCAGCGACACTTTGCCGTAGGTCTGGATCAGCTCTGGATTGGACCTCTTTATGCCCGGGATCACTTCGGTGACGCTCTTTCCCACGACATCCTTCAATCCCGTCAGCTTCCCGAAATTCTCGTTGACATCCAGATATACAAAATCATCCGGCTTTCCGTTCTTGAATACAACCTTGCAGTACGCGAACCCGTTCAGCATGTTCGTGAACAATGAGCGGTACCTGTTTTCGCTCTCCCTGAGCGTCTCCTCCGCTTGCTTGCGCTCCGTGATGTCCGCTATGAATGTGACTGTCCCTATGATGTCTCCCTTTGCGCTATAGAACGGCTGCTTGGAGACTATCCCCCACAGTTCCTTCCTGCTGAATGGGCTGATGAAATGTCTAACGGTATCCGGGCTGGGCTTCCTTGTCTTGATCACGTTGAGGTCGTCCAACCTCACTTTCTTGGCCAGGCCCCGGGGCGTTATTACGTAAGCCGTTTTCTTGCCCAGAGCTTCTTTCTTGCGGATCCCGTGGAAATCGAGGAACGCCCTGTTGGCGTTTATTATCCGATCGTCCTTGCTCTTGTAGATGATCATGTTGGGGGACGCATCGAATATCTTTTCGAATTCCTCCTCTTCCTTCCTGATCTCTTCCTCCAGAACCCTGCGCTTGTCCCTCTCGTCCATCGCCTCCAGCGCGTAGCTCATGTCGCCCGCAAGTTCGGAGATCATTTTCAGGATGTCGCTCTTGAACGTGTCGGGCGCTTCGGAATAGACGTTCAGTGCTCCGACGGTGCGCCCGTTCATCGTAATCGGGACTGCGGCGGAAGAGCGGAATTCCGCTATCTTCGCCTTGCCCGCCCAGGGGGCGAATCCCCTGTTCTTCCCGGTGTCCGCCACCACATGTATCTTCCCCGTCCTGATCGCCATTCCCGTTGGGCCCCTTCCGAGAGGGGAATCATCGCAGCGGACCTTGATGTTTTTGAGGTACGGCTTGGAGAAGCCGGCGGACGCGACGGGCCGCACCTCTTTCGTCCTGAAGTCGGCCATCCCAACCCACGCCATCTTGAATCCGCCGTGGTCGACTATTATGCGGCAGATATTGGAGAGCAGGAGGTCCCGGTCCGTCTCTTTCACCATCATCTGGTTGGCTTCCGAGATGGTCTGGAGGAGCTTGTTGAGGAAGACGATCTTCTCTTCCGCTTTCTTGCGCTCAGTGAGGTCGTGCATCCGCACGAATACGCTGCCTCCGAGATATGAAGTCGGAGTGGCGTTGACCTCGACTTGTGCGGTTGTCCGGTCGGGCCTGATTATCCCGATCTCGAACTGAGGAATCTCCTTTCCCGAGAAGATGCGCGCCATATTCCGTATCACTGCCGCCGTATCCTTCTTGTTCAGCAGCCCGAGCCGTGTGATATCCTTTCCGGTGTCGTCGGAGTGCCTCCCGGTCAGGACGTCAGCGGGCTTGTTCGAGAACACCAGCCTACGGCTGCGGTCCAGTATCATTATGGCGTCTGGCGACTCCTCCACGAGTGTCCTGTACTTCTCCTCGCTTTCCCTGAGCACCTCTTCCGCCTTCTTGCGCTCGGTGACGTCTCGGACTGCTCCGGTCAATCCGATGGTCTTCCCATCCTTGACCAGGGGGGAGGACGAGACCGCGCCTACGACGTATCCGCCGCGCTTGTGCCTGAACCGAATCTCATGGACCGGCGGGGCCTCTCCCTTCAGCACCTTCCTGACGAACAGGAACGCCGTCGGGAGGTCGAACGGGTGGATGACGGATGATATGTTCTTGCCTATCAGCTCTTTCGGCTTCCAGCCGAGCAGCTGCTTGACGACGGGGCTCGCGGAGGTCAATATGCCATCTTTTGTCATGGTGTATATGGCATCCGAGGAGCTCCGGATGATCGTGCTGTACCTCTCCTCGCTCTCCTTCAGCTTGGTCTCGTTCCGTATCCGCTCGCTGACATCGCGCGCGATGCCCATCACGAGGACGGTCCTGCCCGACGGATCCTTTATCGGGCTCAGCACGGTGTCGATGTACATCCCTTCTTCAGGCACGAGCAGTTCGGTTGGGATATGGATGGCCTTGCCAGTCCGGAATACTTCCCTCACGTTCTTTGCCTGGCGCTCCGCGATATCTTTCGGGAAAAATTCAGATACCCTATGGCCTATCGCGTCCTTCAGCTTGACTCCGATCGCCGTTGCCGCGAACTTGTTGAAGAACCGCACTCTCCCTTCGGGATCCAGCACGAATATCATGTCTTTGGACGATTCCGTGAGGGCCCTGTACATCGCCTCGCTCTTTCTCAGCGCTTGCACCCCGATCTCGGCTTCCGTGCGCGCAGTGACATCTATTATCGTGGCGATGTACTCCACCAATGCGGTCTCGGGATTCAGTATCGGGATCAGATGGACCGAGAACACCCTCTCTTTGCCTTTCTCGGTCAGATGGTAGTCGAAATCCTGGGGCTTCTTCGTCCGTATCAGTTCGCTCACAGAGGCCTTGATGCTCTTGACGAGATGGCTCGGGAGGATTCTCTCTATCTTCTTGCCGAGTATCTTCTCGGCTGGCACGATCAGCTGGGTGCCTTTCTTCACCAAGGGGCTGGCGAACCTGAAATGCTTGTCGAATTGGAACGTGATCGTGCCCGGCGTGAGTATGGTCCGGATCGCTTTCCTGTATATTTCGGTATCCGCTTTGGCTCCGCTTGACATATGGTATCCCTGATCGCATCAACGCATGGAAGAAACAGAAGAATAGGGCGCCGGCTCATCGGAGGCGCTGCGGCACTCCCCTACCGCGTATGCGTTTTGCACGTCTTACGTTTGACGGCGCCTTTTAAATCTTTTGAGAAGTAGATCTTTGGATTGATATCTAGTCTAAATGCGCGAACTCACAGCCTTGCGAACTCCTTGATCTCGTCGAAACCTATGGAGCAGCCGTTGAACTTCACCGCGTAGAGCGCGGCCTCGTACGCTTTGTCTGCGAGGTCCTTGTACTTCTTGAAGTACCCCTTCTCATTCGCCAGGGCGATTACCTCGGCGCTGCGGATGACCTGCAGCCCGTTCGTCAGCTCCTGGAACTCCCCGAACATGTCCTGGTTCACGTTGATCCGGATGCGGAACTCGCCCTCAAGGTGGTTCTTCAGCTCCATCGGCGACTCTATCAGGGCGCGGGTGGTCCTCTCGTCCATCAGCAGCGTCTGCAGGCCGTTGTCCACCGCCGCCGCGAGCATCTCGGCTTCCCCGTGGTTGACGAGGTGGAACGGCCTGCTCGTGTAGAACATGTTGTTCGCCGAGGCGAGTATCTTGTCGAACGTGTTGTCGCTGAATCCGATGACTCCGAACGCGCCGCCGTCCAGCGCGCGCTTGAGCCTCACGGCCGAGAAGGAGTATTCCGGTATCTTGATCGGGCGGTTTATGGACTCGTTGATCACTTCCTGGGTCACCAGGAGGTCGCCTTTCATCCTCTGCTTCACGGACATCAGCGCCCCGAGGAGTCCCGCGTCGGTCAGCGCTATCAGCGATGACGAGTCGCACACTACCGATCCGGGGCGGATCCGCCCCGTCTTCACGCCGCGCGTGCTCTCACTTGAGGATCCTTCTGGCATTCTTCAGCCTCTCTGACGCCGGCAATGTCCTGCCGAACCTGTCGGCCATCATGGTCTTGCCTGAATAATTGAGAACTTCCTGCTTCCTTGCTCCGGTGAGCACAAGGGCGCGGTTGAGGGATATCCCCTGCGCGTAGAGCAGCGCGGCGATCTTGGTCCTTCCCTTCTCCACCACGTTCGTCACGAACCTGCGGTCCACCTTCTCGAGCTCGGTGATGGCCGCGAGGAGGCCATCCAGGCTCCTGTTCAGCGCTGTCATGTTGTTGAGCTTCGCATGCGCCAACGAATTGGCCAATGAGACCTCTATGTTCCTGAATACCTTCGGGTCCCTGTACCTGGGCTTCTGGGCGATCTTGGACAGTATGTACGCTATGAGGGCCATGAGGAAATAGGCGTGCTGCTCCTCCGTGATGAGCTTGGCCGCGCAGTGGTTCATGACCTCCCGCAGCTCATGGGAGTCCCGCTTGATGAAGCCCTTGCCGAGCCTGTCGATGCATTCAGAGATAGGCGGTGATGCTGCGGGCTTTCCAGATGCATGTCCTCCTTGCGTCGGCGCCATGTCCTCCCTTCGGTTCCCTGGCTTTTTAAAACTGTCGCAGTCCGGATATCGGCAAGGCGCGGGCGTCCGGCTCACTCCAGGCCGGACAGCAGGCTCTTCGTCCTGGCATCAAGCCTGATGAAGTTGGTCTTGCCTGACCTCTGGACGGTGATGATGCCTTTCTGCCTGAGGCGCTCCACCACCCGGTGCGCCTTCAGCTTGGTCATGCCCGGCATGTCCACGATCTCGGCCTGGGGGATGCCCTTCGGCTTCTCTATCAGCCTGTCGATGACCGCCATCTCCTTGGGATCGATCAGCCTGGCGACGAGCTCCCTTCCGGCGGACGGCTCGTGGACCGCCCTCTTCCTTCCGCTCGGCCCGCTGCTCCTATCCACGAGCTTCGTGAGGAGCTCGGAACTGTCGGCCAGCTTCTTCTGCAGCTGCATGTTGGAATACAGGAGTATGACGGGGATCAGCAGGAGGAACAGCAGTCCGAACAGCGCCGTGAACGGCATCTGCGGAGGCACGAACGAATGGAATCTCTCGCTCTGGTTGCTCTCATTGAACGCAGGCCGTATCTCCGGCCGGCTTGACATCACGTACTGCTGGTCCATGGCCAGCAGCAGGTATCCGATTATTATGACTGCGACTACAGAGAGCCCGATGAGTATCTGTTTGTCCATTTCATTCACCTGAAACTATTACTCTTCACTCCTTTTAATCCTATGCCATGCGCCACAGCAGGATGCGTTTGGGTTTCAAAACAATGAAACTTTCATCATTTTCGCATGTTTTACGGTTTCATCCGATTGAAACCTTACGTCGGTGATACGGTTTCCAGAAAATTGTTTTAAATACAAGGGGCATAATGTATCCATGGCAAGCGCGAAGAGGCAGCCGCAGACGCCGCAGGCGAAGAAGACGGAGACCGACGGGTATGCACTGGTGCTCAAGGGGGTCAAGAAGGACTACCAGATGGGCGACTCACAGGTCCATGCGCTGCGCGGGATAGACATGAGGGTGAAGAAAGGGGAATATGTCGCCATCATGGGCCCGTCGGGGAGCGGGAAGAGCACGCTGCTCCACATACTGGGCTGCCTGGACGTCCCGAGCAACGGCGAATACTTCCTGGACGGGGACGATGTCGCGTCCATGCCGGACGACCAGCTGTCGACTATAAGAAATGAGCGGATAGGCTTCGTCTTCCAGGCGTTCAATCTCATCCCGGGCATGTCCGCATTGGAGAACGTCATGATATCGCTGCAGATAAGCGGAAGAGAGGAAGCGGAGAGCAGGAAGATCGCGATGCATTATCTCAATCTCGTAGGACTGGGCGCGAGGGCGGATCACACCGCGAGCGAGCTCAGCGGAGGGGAGCGCCAGAGGGTCGCTCTCGCGAGGGCGATGGCGAACGACCCGGCGTTCATACTCGCGGACGAGCCCACGGGCAACCTGGATTCCAAGACCAGCGTCGAGGTGATGAGCTACATCCACCGCCTCTGGGAGGACCACAAGGTCACGATCGTGATGGTGACGCACGAGCCGGTCGTAGCGAGATACAGCCAGCGCATCATCAGGCTGAAGGACGGGATGGTGGAGAGCGAGGAGAGGAACAAGGTGTTCTACAACCACGACGGCGCCCACATCGACGAGAAGTCGATAAAGCTGAAATGATATCGGGTCCGCAATTAATCATACTAACAAATATGCATATTATGGGGAATGAGGGTGAAAAAAATGAGAGCCAAACAGATTACGAAACAGATTATTGAAGTGAAGAGAGCGGATCAGGGCCGGCTGCGCAGCCTGGTCGCGTATTCCATCGCGTTGTGCCTTGTGTTTCTGATAGGCGCGGCCGCGGCCTCCCCCGTGGTCGCCCTATCAGACTATTCCATCTCGCCGTCGACCGTGAAGCCGGGCACGTCCGGCTCCGTCAGCGTCACATTCATCAACAACGGCAACTCCGTCGCCAGCGCCCTCTCGGTCTATTACGGCCAGCTGGAGGGCACTGCGGCCTCGGGCCCGAAGAACGCGGGGGATCTCGCGGAAGGGACCAAGACGACGGTGATCATACCGTTCACCGTGGCGGACAGCTACGACGCGGGCGTCTATTCCCTCCCCCTGCAGGTGTTCTACAGCGGCTCGAGCTCAGCGAACTTCGTCATACCGGTGACGGTATCCAAGCCCCCGATACTCCAGGTGCTGACCAACAACGTCAGCAAGAAGGCGGTCAAGTCGGGCGACGAGTTCGAGGTCGCCATAACCCTCAACAATATAGGCGGGGAGATCAAGGACATCTCGTTGTCGGCCCCGCAGAACTCCTCGTTCCAGTTCAGCGGAGTATCCAAGTACGTCCTCTCCAGCCTCCTGTCCGATTCGTCCGCCGATTTCGCCCTCAGGATGATCAGCGGCGCGTCCGTGTCGACAGGCACCTACTCCGTCCCGGTGACCATCACATACACGGATAAGCTCGGCACCACCTCCTCCGAGAACGTGTCGATCGGCCCCGTCAACGTGGTGGATCTCGGGACGCTGTTCAGCGTCTCAGCCGAGCCGATCAGCGATGCCGAAGTGGGCTCGACGCTCAGGCTCAACGTCACCATATCCAACAACGGGCATGAGGACGAGCCGGACGTCTCCGTGGAGCCCCAGTCGTCGGCATACATCATACCGATCGGATCCACGAGCGTCTCGTTCGACACCATCCCCGCCAGGGGGCAGGCCAGCAGGACGGTCCTGCTCGGCATCGATCCGCTCGCCTCCTCCGGATACTATTCGATCCCGCTGAAGGTGCGCCTCGGCACGGGCCAGTCGTTCAACACGAGCGTCGGCGTGCTGGTATCGGCCGCCTCCCAGCTCAGCGTGACATCCGAGACCACTCCGGCCACGGTGGCCCCCGGAGGCTCCACGTCGCTCACAGTGAAGATGTCCAATGTGGGGGACAGCGCGATACGGTCGGTGATCGTCGCCCTGTCGTCCGACACCGTGACGATATCGAGCGGCGCGGAGACGTTCCTCGGCACCCTCAATGTCGACGATACGAGCAGCGCGGTCGCGACCGTGCGCGCCTCCTCCAGCTCCAAGCCGGAGGACAACGCGATCACGGCTACGATAACGTTCAAGGACAGCAACAACCAGGAGCACAAGGTGGAGAAGACCCTCCACCTGGCCATGTCCTCCGCGGGCGCGGCTTCCGCCACGCCTTCGGGCGCCGTCAGCGGCACGAACGGCTCATACCCGTCCAGGAGCAGCTCCCAGGGCCTGATGGGCCTCCTGCCCTACGCGATAGGCGCGATCGCCGTCATAGTGGCGGCGTTCTTCGGCTACAAGTGGTGGAAGGGCAAGAAGGGCGTGAAGAGGAAGGACTGACGAGTCATGATGCGGCAACCGTGCGCACGGGACGAATGAGAGGCATATGAGATGAGCAGCGGACAATTCCTGAACAAGCTGGCTGTCAACAGCCTGATGAAGCGCAAGCTGCGCTCCTGGCTGACGATGCTCGGGGTGGTCATAGGCGTCGCCGCCATCGTCTCCCTGGTCTCGGTGGCCACAGGGATGAACCAGAGCATATCGTCCAGGCTCAACACGTTCGGCGCCAACATACTCCAGATATCCCCCGGCGGCTCGCAGGCATCGCGCACCGGCCCTGGCGTCTTCGCAGGCGCCGGCGACGGGGGCGGTCCGAGGGAATTCGACGCATCGGTCTTCGGCAGGCAGACCGCCACGCTCACGGCCACGGACGAGCGGCTTGTCAAGCAGGTGCCCGGCATCGCCTACGCGAGCGGCACGATCAGCGGCCGGGCGACGGTGTCCTACAAGAACAAGAACGCGTCCGTCACCATCCTCGGGGTCGATCCGCTCACCTACTGGCAGATGACGACAGCCAACCTGTCGTCGGGCAGGCTGCTCTCGTCATCCGACACGTCATCCGTCATCATCGGTTCGAGGGTGTACAACCAGACGTTCGGGACCGACCTGATCAACGAGTACGTCAAGATAGACGGCAAGTCGTTCCATGTGGTGGGCGAGCTCGCGTCCTCCACCTCGTCGTTCTCCTCCGCCGACGACACGATCATCATGCCGATAAGCGCGGCGAAGAGCATACTGAACAAGACCACGCTGAGCTCCATCATGGTCTCGGTCGCGGACGACGCCGACATCGCCGCGGTGAGCGACGAGATCACCACGGCCCTCCTCTCGGCCCATCACGTGACCTCGGACAAGCAGGACTTCACGATCACGAGCCAGGAATCGATGCAGTCGACGATCTCATCGATCACCGGCACGATGACGCTGTTCCTCGGCGGCATCGGCGCGATCTCGCTGCTGGTCGGGGCGATCGGGGTCGCGAACACGATGTTCATGAGCGTCCTCGAGAGGACGAAGGAGATCGGCATACTGAAGGCGTTGGGCATGACGAGCGGCGACATCACGGTGCTGTTCCTCATCGAGTCGGCCATGATAGGCCTCATCGGCGGGATACTCGGGGTGATGCTGAGCTTCGTGGCCTCGTACGCGATGGCCCTGTTCAGCATCCCCAGCGCGATAACATTCGAGCTCGCCGCGTTGGCGGTGGCGTTCTCCGCGCTGGTGGGCGTGGCCTCGGGCGTCGCGCCCGCGAGGAACGCGGCCAGGCTCGAGCCGATAGAGGCGCTGTCGTACGAATGAGTTCAAGAATGATCGCACAGGTGTTTGGATGGATTCAAGGGCATTGGTCGTTGGGATGGCGATACTGTTCCTGCTGATCGCCCTGCTGTCCGGATCCTAGCGCTGCGCTTCACGATGATACATGGGGGTAATTAGATGGATATGTCATTTATGAAACCGAACAAGGCGAATGTGATCGGGACCGTGCTCCTGATCATAGTGAATCTCGCGAGCGGATCGATCTCCCAGCCCATTTCCGGCATGCTTGGCCTGGGCGGGAGCTTCGCGGCCGGCGCCAGGGGGGTCGGGGACCGAACCATGGGCCAATTCGATTCGGGCAGCATGCCATCCAATTTCGATGCGCAGGGTGTCGACACGACCGGCTTCCAGTCCAGCGGCCTGGACATGGCGCTGGGCAGGATGCTCATGAGCGCCATAAACATGGCGGTGTTCGGCCTGCTGTCCTATGCTGTGATCGCGTTCGTTGTGGGCATGTCTGCGAAAGGGATCAAGGCAGATGGCGCGAAATCCCGCGCGGAACGAAACCGCGCTTGATATTAACCGTGGCTTGATGCGTCCGACACCAATATGTCTCAAGGTCATCCAAAGTCCCTGCCGCAAGGCATGGGGCTTGAAAGTGGCGCTGGAGGGCCTGTGGCGAAATCGGACGCGTCAAGCCCCTATTCTTCTTTTTTGATCGTTCAAGCAGCGCCATCCTAACGCCTGTTTCAGGGCCTGTCGCCGAGCTTATATACAGGTTCAGTACCCTCACTTCCACTAATCCCCAGCCTGCCGACGTGAAATGCCTCGTAAACGCCTAAAAATAGCTATTGCAATATTCTTTCTGGTCTATTGGCTGAGAAAGCGCGAAAACTCACGTCGATGCACCGACGTTAGCCAGAATAGAAGGGTTTAAAAAGATATGTCATGATAGAATCATGACAGGTGCGTGACACATCATGACAGTCATGCACTGAGTGTACATGTATCGTGCTGAGTTAAAAGGGTTGCGGTGTGGCCGTGCGAGGCGACAAATGCAGCGACGAGGCATCATCGGATGTACCCCAAACGATCGATGAACAATCGACGGCAACGCGCCAGAAAAGACGAGACGTGGGAACAATGACTCCGGAAGACGACCAAAAATTCGAAGACACCTTCGAGAGCAAGGTTGCTGACTTCAACCAGCAGGCTAGCGAAGAGGTATTGGCCGTAGAGAAGGAAATAGCCAAGCTCAGGGACCCCACCGTCCACGCCGCACTCCTATTCATGTCGGTACGCGAGAAAGAGAACGCGAACCGTTTGATGAAAAACATCTACGCGAGGCTTGACCAGCTTGAGGCGCAGTTGAAGACAATAGAATCCAGGATCGGAAAGACAGGCACCAGGAAAGCGGCACCCTCCGCTCCTGTGGTGCCTGCACCGATGCTGGCCGAAGTGGACCAGAGGATAGTGGGCTACATCAAGGAGCACGGACCGACCTCCGCGTAGGCGATCCAGACCGAATTCAAGTACAAAGGCAGGAATGCCGCTTGCGCCAGGCTCAGCAAGCTCGCCATGCTCGGGAAGCTGGTGAAGCAGCGGGCAGGCAAGGTCATCTATTACGCTCATCCAGAAGACCAGACTGGGCGAGGCGATTGAGGCAAGCATCAAGCTAACGGGCGGGAGTTCATGATTACCTCCCACTCACAGATCATCGGTTCCCGCCGCTTCTAATTTTATCACCGATTCCGGCCCAGCGGGAGCCCTGACGGGGCTGCGCTAACGGTCATGATATCGGGCAAGAATCAGCTTCAGCGGCTCCCTGATGTGCCGGGCTTCCTCTTCTCTGGCGCAGTCGCCCTTTTCGCCTCGTCCCTGACCTCTATCTCCATGAACTCGGAGTAGATGTCCGTCACCGTCTTCACGAACCTGAACTTGACGTCGTCGCGGTCTTCCTTCGTGAGCGTGTCGTGGATCTCGAAATCGATCTCGAGCTTGCGGCGCCACCTTGTGGCGCTCCCGATGAGGCAATTGAGCCTTTCCTTGCCCTCCGCGCACCTGCAGGGGGTCGCCCTGCACCGGTGTAGGTGCTCCACGAGCAGCCTGCCTTCGGGGGACTCCAGCAGCGTGAGCACGGGATCCACCTTCTCCCATTCGGAAGCGTACACATGCTTCAGGGGCAACATGCCGAGCCATCTCAGCGACTCCCGGTCGAAGTCCATGAACTTGGGCCCGAGCACGGAATGGATCACCCCGATGCCGTTCCAGTCGAGGACGACCGCGTCGCTCGCCGGCGCCCACGGGTCCCGCGCATGCCCGAATATCATCCTGTACATCGTCTTCGGGTCTGCGCCGGAATCCTTCATGGCGGCGAGCACATCGAGCCCGGCCTCCACTTTCCTCTGGGCGTTCACCGTGCTCTCCCTCGCGTCGCGGCAGAGGCCGGATACGTTCGAGACCTCCCAGACGGTCCGCCAGGCGTCGTCGTCCCGGGCGCACATGTTCCTTCTCTTCTCCCTCTCGAATTCGGCCTTGTGCTCCGATCTGAACCCGTCCGTCAGGTTCGAGCCGTCCCAGATAGTTTGCCAGATTGTCCTGTCCGGGGCGTCCGGCTGCCTGTCCTTCTCCCTCTCGAACTCAACCTGATGCTTCGATCTGAACTCGTCCGTCAGCTTGGATTCCAGGGTGAAACTCTCCCCGAATTTGACTCCGACGCTGACCATGATGCTCTCCGGGGGCACCCGCTTTATCAATCTGAAATAGATGTCCCGCTCCTTGCCGCCCAGCGACTGGCGCATCCTCTGGTCCACTATCCTTGACTCTAGGCGGTTGAATTGCAAATTAGCTCCTCCTTGCTGAAGGGATATTTCCGCCCTACTTAAGCGTTTCGGTTTTTCAGCGAAATCCACAACTAATTGTGCCTTGTTTCAGATAAAAACAGAACCTGTGGTGGGCGAAAACGTTCCTAGTAGGGGGCGTTGTGCGCGCTGATCCGCCAGCAGATGTCCCTGATCGGGGAGGAATGCGCCCCTGCGCGCGTCGCAAGGTGCCGGGTCCAGAACCAGATCATGGTCTCTGCATGGGGATCTTGCCTGAATTCGGGAAGCCTCATCAGCGCCTCGGTCGCAACCTCGGCGTTTTCGAACCTGTTCCTCTGCAGCGTCCGCTCGATGGCGACGAGCTGCGGACTTGGCGTCGTATCGGTTATCATCCTCTGGTAGTCCCTGAAGAACCGGTTCCTTCCGCTTTCCGCGATCAGGTTCTCGACTCTCGTCATGAAACTCGATGGCATATCATCCCTCGCCGATCCGCACGAATTAGAGTGGGCCGCGGGAGATTTGAACTCCCGACCTCGTGATTATCAGTCACGCGCTCCAACCTGGCTAAGCTAGCGGCCCGTCAAAACGATATTTGCTTTTCATCGAAGAAGTTTAAATGCCTTTCCCGGCTCATTCCGCCTTTGGCTTCTTCAGCACCATCTTCACCCAGATGCCGTCCCGGTGCAGGTCGCACTCCTTGAACTTCGATTTCCTGACGATCTCGAGCAGCTCGGAGAGCGTGTACGATTCGAAGAGGATCTCCCTCTTCCTCAGGAGAGTGACCCACGATATCGTAGTGCGGTTCATCTTGCCCGCCAGCAGCCTGCGCCTCACCATGTCGAGATGCATCTCGAGGTGGGTGTTGGATATGTCGCTGGTGGTGTCGTATATCCAGGCCTTTCCTCCCGGCTTCAGCGCGCGGAACATCTGGTTGAGCATCTTCACGGGATCCTTCACCTGGTGCAGCACCTCGGTGCTGACGATGAATCCGAACTCCTCCTCATAGAGCGGCAGCCTCTCTGCGTTCGCGACGGAGAAATACACGCGCTGCGGCGGGATGCCCATGCGCCTGGCGTTCTCCCTCGCCTGGTTCACCATCTGCTCGCTGATGTCCACCCCGACGAGATGCATCTTCTCCGGGGTCCTGCGCGCGATGTTGAGCGGGAGGTATCCCGGCCCTGTCCCCACGTCGAGTATCCTGTGGCCGATCATCCGCTTCGATTCCTCGGCAACGTCGTCCGCGATGTGGCTGTGGAAGTCTCCGTTGGCCGCGCGGGACACCTTGCTGTAGACGTCCACCGCGAGCGGCGGGACCTTAGTGAGGTTGAATAGCTTGAGAAGCCGTTTCACCATGCGATCACTTCATGCCGTGCGTCCGGACCGATGTTGCCATCAGGAATCCACGACGTAAGGATTTTGTCGATTGTCTTTTAAATGGTTCGGAGAAAATACCTGCGGCAGACCGATCAGTGGATAGCATGAAGATAGCGACCAGCAGCGGCAAGACCATCGGCATAGAGGCGTCAGCGGACGCCGACCTGGTCTATGTCTCGCACGCCCATTCCGACCATGCCAGGAAGAAGAACCTCTTCACTTCGGAGGAGACACTGCATCTCCTCAGGTGCGGCGACGGGCTGCAGGAAGCGGAGCGCCATACCGTCTCGTTCGAGGATGTCGAGCTCCATCCGGCCGGACACA
>CABMEP010000050.1 GCA_902385155.1 uncultured archaeon
CAGGACTCTCCATCCCGAACACCTTCATCACGTCCCCCGGCTTGCCGTTCTCGCGTACCGCCTGCAGCGTCTTGTGGCCCAGGTTTGTGACCCATTCCTCGTTGGCGGGGCGGTAGTGCTTCGCGCCGAACGCCCTGGACACCTTAACCATCTTCATCGCGACGACCTTGAATCCCTTCGCCTGGTACCTGCTTATGATCTCTCCAGCGAGGTTGCGCTCCATCGCGTCCGGTTTTATCAGCATCAGCGTTCTCTCAATAGCCATAATATCACGTGCTGGCCTTTCCAGACCAAAGTATAAAACTCTATCCGAGATTTCGGATTCTTCCGAACGCGTGCGGAGCCCATGCCGTCGTTTTCCGCTTCGGAAATCCGCATAAGTTTATAAACACCTAGTGATTATACAGAATCACTATTCACGATTCGTTTGCAACGAATGTGCATTCGCCACTGGCGGATCGCACTTTTTGTGAAAGTTTCAACGGAGGAATTTGACATGGCTGACAAGATTTCTGACATCAGACCGGGCGCCAGCGCGTCCATAGAAGGCGAGATCACATCGATCGAGCCGACGAGGGAAGTGAGGACAAAGTTCGGCAAGCTCATCCGCGTGGCCAACGCCACCGTCCAGGACGAGAGCGGACAGATGACGCTCACCCTCTGGGAGAAGGACATCGACAAGGTCTCCATCGGGGACAAGGTCAAGATAGACAACGGCTGGGTATCCGAATTCAAGGGCTCGCTCCAGATCACCGCAGGCAAGCAGGGCAAGCTCGAGATCCTCGGCAAGGAGTAAAGTTCTTTTTCTTCCATTCTTCTTTGTTCTGGCCGCAAGGCCGACCCTTTTTTAAATGCGCTCCAGCAATAGCCAGTCATGACCATACTCTCCGATTCCGACCTGAGGAAGGCGCTGAAAAGCGGCGAGATCAAGATCGCTCCGAAGCCCAGCGACGCGTGCATCGGCTCCGGCTCCATAGACGTCGCCCTCAGCGGCACGTTCTATGTCGGGAAGAAGTCGGTGAAGAAGGGCGTCATCAGGGACCTGAGCAAGACCGACTTCACGGATGTCTACGACAAGGTAAAGAGGGATTCCCTGGTGCTGATGCCGGGAGAGGTGGTCCTTGCCGTCACCGAAGAGAAGCTCACTCTCGCGCCAGACGTCTGCGGATGGATACAGGGCAGGAGCAGGTTCGCCCGCCTCGGTCTCACCGCCCACGTGGCGTCGAGCTTCATACAGCCCGGCTCCAGCAACAGGCAGGTGCTGGAAGTGGCCAACCTGGCGTGGTTCCCCGTGAGGATACACAAGGGCATGCGCATCTGCCAGATCGTCTTCGAGAAGACGCAGACGAAGGCGTCAATCCCGTACGCCAAGCGCGGCAGGCCTTACTCGAAGCAGTAGGCGGACAGGAAAGAAGTTAAAATTCATCCACGCTATCCTTCTCATCACGCGGCGATAGTCTAGCCTGGTAGGACACGGCCTTCCCAAGGCTGTAACCCGGGTTCAAATCCCGGTCGCCGCACTTTTCTTCTTTTAAGAAAAGGCGGCACTTCGCCGCAGGCGAATCGCGCCGCATTTTCCTCTTTCTAGGAAAATGGGCGTATTCGCTCCGAGACGAATCGCGCCGCACTTTTATTCGCCCAGCGTACGCTGTTTCATGCGTTAAACAAAAGAAAGAGAGAAGAAAAAGAGAACTACTGCTTCTTCTTGCCCGTCACTGCCTTGAACACCCTGTACAGGACGTACAGGAACACCAGGCCCGCGGCGCCCATCATTATCGGGTCGGCCGTGACCGCCTTCTCCAGGCCGAACTGCACCGCAGTCTGGCTGTTGAACACGTTCACAGGCACGTTCTCCGTCTCGGTGTAGCTGTTGCCGAGCGTGTCCTCGTACGCCACGGTCAGCGGCAGGGTGATCCGGTCGTTGTCCGTGCTTATGAAGAGGTCGTATTCCGCGGTCTCCGAGTCGTCGGAATTGATGTCGCCGACATACACCTGCTTCGGGGTGAGTATCTGGTACTCGCCGGAAGCGGAGTCAGCCAATACTGCGGTCATGAACTTGACCTGCGAGAGGCCCCTGTTCACGATCGATATGGTGACCGAGTTCTTGCTGCCGTTCTTCACCACCGTGGTCTGCTCGTGCACCATCATGAGGCTGGGCTCGGTCTTCACGAGCAGCGAAGTCAGGACGCTCTTGGAATAGTTCTTCCCGAGGCTGTCAAAATACGCGAGCGTTATCGGTACCTTGTACACCTTCGGCGTCGCGTCGGAGAACGCCATCACGCTGAATGGCACATCCACGCTCTTGCCGGTCTCGATCATGTCCACCCTCTTCTCTGTCGTGCCGTTGATCGGCGCGAACGGTATGTCGGACCCCGAGAGGTCGAGCTTGACTGTGATGTCCTTCAGGCTGACGGACGCTATGTTGTCGAGGCTCACCGTCACGGTGCCGGCCTGTCCCGGCTTGAACATGTACGGGACGCTGGAGACGCTTCCCACCTCGAGTATGGCATCATGCGCCTGCACGTATATAGGTAGCTCCACCATGGATTCCGCGTATCCCCTGGTGCTGCACCTGTAGTTCAGCTTGTTGGTCCCTTGGACGGTGTTCTGGTCGACCCTGATCCTGTACTTGAGCATCACTTCCTGGTACGGGGCGAGCGTTCCTATGTTGCTCACTATCGGATCCCCGGTATCTATGGAGAACGGGAATGTCGGGCTCATGGTGCAGACGACGTCATACGCCTTGTCCACCGTGCCCGTGTACTGTATCCTCACGTAGAGGTCGAAGTACTTGCCCGGCTCGGCCGGATACGGCGAATAGAACGTCGCGTTGCTGATCGTCAGCCCGTTGATCGTGCTGAACTCGGCCGCCACGTTCTGCGCGAACAGGGGCGCGAGCAGCAGCGCCATCACCAGCACCACCTTCTTCAGTGCGAACAGCAGCAACAGTCTCTTCTTGTAGTCTTCCATATTCCCATCTCCATTGGTCGTCATGTTATCGCGAGTTTTTATTACTGCTCATTTCTCCTTGATGTGGTTGAAGTTCACGCCGCTCGCCTTGCCGTCGCTCAGCACCTGCCCGTCCTGCAGCTGCACGATCCTCTTGGCCTGCTGGGCTATGAACCGCTCGTGCGTGACTATGATGATCGTTTTCTTCTCCTCCTCGTGGAGCTCCTTCAGCAGCTTGATGATCTCCAGCCCCGTCTTGTAGTCCAGGTTGCCTGTCGGCTCGTCCGCGAGGAGCACGTCCGGATCGACCACGAGGGCACGCGCGATCGCCACCCTCTGCTGCTCGCCTCCCGACAGCTCGTTCGGGTGGTGGTCCATCCTGTCCTCCATGCCGAGCCGCTTGAGTATCTTCTCCGCCCTCTCCTTGCGCTCCCCGTACGGGACTCCCTGGAACATGAGCGGCAGCATGACGTTCTCGAGGGCGTTGAGCGTCGACATGAGATTGAAGAACTGGAATATGTATCCGACCGTCCTGCCCCTCGTCTGCGCTAGCTCGCTCTCGGACAGCGTGGCGATGTCCACCCCGTTGAGCCATATCCTGCCTGAGCTCGGCAGGTCGAGGCTGCCGACCATGTTGAGGAGGGTGCTCTTGCCGCTGCCCGAGTGGCCGATGATCGCTACGAATTCCCCCTTGTTGATGGCCAGGTCCACTCCCTTGAGCGCTTGCACCTGCACCTCGCCCATCTGGTAGACCTTCTTGACGCCCTTCAGCTCGATAACGGGTCCGCTCTTCTTCTCAGCCATCTTCTACCTTCGTTGATTTGTACCGCAATGCCTTTAATCCTCATCAATGCCTCAGCGCGTCCGCGGGCTTCATCCTTGCCGCGCTCAGCGCAGGCAGCGCTCCGCTGAGGCTGCCCACCACGAACGAGAACGCCAGCGCGCCCAGCGTCAGCCACGGCGG
>CABMEP010000051.1 GCA_902385155.1 uncultured archaeon
ATCGGGTTCAGCGCGGCATTCGGCGCGCCGTTCCTGTACACGGTGTCGATCAAGCTGATCGACCTGTTCTCGAAGATGTGGGCGTTCCAGCCGTACTCCGGGGCCACGACGCAGTTCGTGCAGCTCAAGCCCGTGTCGCCGGGCCTGACGACCGCGGAGTTCTCGCTGTTCGCCCTCTCCCTCGTGATAGTGACCGGATTCATAGCATCCATGATCATCGCGGTGATCCAGACCGGAAGGAAGTCGAACTTCATCAAGTACATACTCCCGTTCCTCGCGGCGTCGCTGTTCGTCTTCTATGCCGGGCGCCTCGTGATCGACAGCCTCTTCGGCAGCGTGTCCCTCTGATGGCTCTGACAGTAGAGCAGAATCTTGTTGGCTTCTATTCTATCAAAAAAGAGTCACTGTTGGTCCTGTTTCTGGGTTTCTGAAGGCGCGGCCTCAGTCGCAATAGACGTTTCCTGATTGGCGTTGCCGCCGACCGGGATCTCGCCGAAATAGTTCCTGAACTTCTGGGTGAGCTTGAGCACCTTGGAGTGGCCCTTGATCTCGGTGTGGAGGTATCCCTTCTGCACCAGCTCCGGCACGGCGTCGTAGACGATCGCGCCGAGCATCCTCGACACTTTCGACTGCAGTATCCCGTCGCGCTGGGCGACGATGGCGAGCACGCGCAGGGCGCGCTTGCTGAGCTCCGTCTCCTGGACGAACGAGCTGACGGTGTCCGTGCGTTCCGGCTTCAGCCTCATGAGGAAGCTCTTGTCCACGCGGATGAACTCTATCCAGCTCCCGCGCTGGGAGTAGATTTCCTGGAGGTTCTTGATTGCGAGCTTTATCGACGCGGCGTCGGCGCCTGTCGCCTTCTCGAGCTCGATGATGGACATCGACTTGGAGGACATGAATAATACTGCTTCTATTTTCTGCTCGAGGTCCTTCTGCTCTGGGGCGAGCGTGAGCTGGTCACTCTCGGTCATCTTCCTCACCCTGCTTCATCTCGGCCGCGCTGAGCCTGTGGATCAGTATCTCCGAGAAGATGTCGTCCTGCATTATGGAGATCTTGCCTTCCTGGCAGAGATGCAGCAACGGCAGCAGGGTGAGCACCAGGCTCCTCGCGCCAGCGCGCTTCATCTCGGACAATAAGTATGAGAATGTCAGCCAGCCTTCCTTGTCGGAGAGGTTGGTGATCTGCGATAATACTTCTTTCATCTCCTTCTCTATATCGTATTCCGGGAGCTTGAATTAAAACATCTTCGGGATGGCGACGCGCTTTACCTCGCGCTTGGTCTCGATCGTGATGGCCTCGTCCAATGCGACGAGCAAGTCGCTGAGGGTGACTGCCCGTTTTGGCTGCATCCTCATCTTCAGCTGGAGGAGCTGCATCTCGGCGGACTCGCCCGGCATGCCCTCAAAGACAGTGACGTCTTCATGCGCAGGCTCGGGCTCCTCAAACCTGAAAGACTGAGCCTTGAACCTGAGAAGTATCGATGCCGCGAGTATTACATTGGCAGGCACGTGGAGGTCCTGGATCTTCATCTTCCTGACCTTGTCTATGTAGCTGTTGGTGATCACGCCGATGTCGATGTTCCACGGGTCCATGCTGTTGGCTGTGACGATATCGAGCAGCAGCTCGCGCCAAGTCGCCTTGTTGACAAGCTGCTCTATCTGGTCAATGGAAGAGACGTCTACCTGGACATCTGCCTGAGCATGGCTGATGCCGCCCTCTAGGTCCTCTCTCACTTGCTCTGCCTGCATGCCATCACTTGGTCGTGTGTTGTCTGTTGCTTATTTGGTCGCTTTCCGCACTGTCCTTAGGATACGATTCGGGTTTAAATATCTATCTTTTCCACGTCGGAAAAAGGCTGGAATAAGAAGAGCGATTATTTCAGGTCCGAGTCCTTGCCCGACACTGCCAAATAAGCGAGCAGGGCCTCCAGCTGGATGCGCTCGCTCGCGCCCTCCACCATCCTGAACTCGTACTCGCCGATCCTGTCGACAAGGCGGACCTTGTCGCGCATGGACAGCTTGTCCCTGCCTATGATGTCCTTGTGGACGGCGAGGAGTATGTCCTGGCCGCTGATGCCGTGGTCTATGAGCAGCTCGTCCAGCATCTTCCTGGCGTCCATGAACTTGCCCGCGAGCGCCTGATCCACCATCTTGCTGACCTCGATGGGCTTGGCCATGGAGACGATCTTGTAGACCGTGTCCTCCGTGATCTTCTTGGACGTCAACGACGCTGACTGCAGCGTGTTGATCGCCTTCCTCATGTCCCCTTCCGAAGTCTCTATGAGGGCGTCGCACGCCTTGCCTTCAACCGTGAGGCCTTCCGCCTTGGCGATCCTGTCCAGGGCCGTCTTGACCTCTTCCTTGGTGAGCGGCTTGAACCTGAATAATGCGCACCTGCTCTGTATCGGCTCGATTATCTTGCCGGACCAGTTGCAGCTGAGTATGAAACGCGTGCTGGACGAATACATCTCCATCGTCCTGCGGAGGGCCTGCTGCGCCTCCGGAGTCAGCGCGTCCGCCTCGTCCAGGAATATGATCTTGAACGGCGCGCCGGTCACCGGCGCTGCGCGGGCGAAGTCCTTGATCTTGCCCCTCACGGTGTCGATGCCGCGCTCGTCGCTCGCGTTGAGCTCGAGTATGTTGTGCTTGTAGTCCTCGCCGTATATGTCGCGCGCGAGGGATATCGCAGCCGTCGTCTTTCCTGTGCCGGCCGGTCCTGCGAAGAGAAGGTGCGGCATGTTGTACGTCTTCGCGTACTCCGACAGCCTGATGACCACCTCCGGCTGGCCTATGATGTCCTTGACGGATTTCGGCCTGTAGAGCTCGACCCAGGGAGTGAATTTGCTGTGAGAAACCATAACATGACCTGATGCCGGCAGTTTCCTGCCTGAGGACAATAGCGAGGTTTCAGGTTTAAAAACTGTTGGTGAGATATGGATACGATAATCATGAGATTCATCCTTCTAGGATTGAACGTGATAGTGCTGGTGCTGCTGGGCGCCTACCTGCTGGACTTCATGGGGATAAGCGCCCTCGGGATGAACACCCTGGGCGCGCTGTTCCTCGCGTCGGTGGCCGGGCTGCTGGTAGTTGACCAGATGGTGGAGAAGCTGCAGATGACCAACCCATGGATGTATCTCGTTCCGGGAATCGTCGCAGTGGTCGCTCCGGTCATAATCGTGAGGCAGGTCTCTGTCATCACGCTGCTCGGAGTGCTCTTCACCGTCCCGGGAATAGTGCTTTTCGTAAGGAAGACCATCAAATGAAGTGAACCAACACGCGTCGCCGGATAATGACGCGCTCGTTATGGTGCGGTATATGGAATCAGATCCCGAAGTGAAGATACTGGAGTTCTGGGAGAAGAACAAGATACAGCAGAAGGCCTACAAGATGAGAGCCAACGGGCCGAAGTTCTACATGTGCGACGGACCGCCGTTCGCGACGGGCGGGATCCACGTGGGCACCGCCTGGAACAAGTCCCTCAAGGACGCGGTCTGCAAGTACAAGATGCTCCAGGGGCACAGCGTCCACATCAGGGCAGGATACGACACCCACGGCCTCCCGATAGAGACGCAGGTGGAGAAGGACCTCGGCGTGAAGGAGAAGAAGGACATCGAGAACAAGATCGGGATAGAGAAGTTCACCAAGCGCTGCAGGGAGCTCTGCGAGAAGTACATCAAGCTCATGAGCACGCAGTTCATCCGCCTCGGGACGTGGATGGACTACGACGACCCGTACATCACTTACACCAACGACTTCATAGAGAGGTCCTGGGCCACGTTCAAGAAAGCCCACGAGAAAGGACTTCTCTACAACGACGTCTACGTCAACCCGCACTGCCCGAGATGCCAGACCACTCTCGCTAATTACGAATTGGAGTACCACGACATGGTGGACCCCGCGATATTCGTGAAGTTCAAGGTCGCGGACAAGGAGAAACTGTACCTCGTCGTCTGGACGACAACGCCATGGACGCTCGTCAGCAACGTGGCGGTCATGGCCCATCCGATCATGCGCTACGTGAAGGCGAAGGTCGGCGAGGAGGAATGGATATTCGCGAAGGAGCGCCTCGGCGCGGTACAGGACGCCGCGGGCGAGAGCCTAGTCATAGTCGAGGAATTCGCGGGCAAGGACCTCGCAAAGCACAAGTACCAGCACCCTCTCATGGAGGAGGTCAACCGCACGGCCCCGCAGACGGTCGTAATGTCCGACGAGTTCGTCACGGCGGAGGACGGAAGCGGACTCGTCCACTGCGCCCCGGGCCACGGCCCCGAGGACTACATCATAGGCAAGCGCTACGAGCTTGAGATATTCAACCCGGTGGCCCCGAATGGAAGGTATACGGAAGCGGCGGGCCAGTTCGCGGGAGAGAACGTGCTGGAAGTCAACGACAAGATCATCAAGACACTGAAGGACAAGGGCCTCCTCATCAAGGCGGACAGGATAACACACAGCTATCCGGCGTGCTGGAGATGCAAGACAAAGCTGATCCATCTCTCATCCAACCAGTGGTTCATCCGGATCACCAAGATCAAGGACAGGATGTCCTCCGAGGTAGCGAAGACCGTCTGGATACCGGACTTCGCCAACAAGTGGATGTCCAATTTCGTGGACAGCGCCAAGGACTGGTGCATATCCCGCCAGAGATACTGGGGGATCCCGCTGCCTATCTGGAAGTGCGAGAAGTGCGGCGAGCTCAAGGTCATAGGATCGGTGGAGGAGCTCGGCAAGAAGCTGCCGGACCTGCACAGGCCGCACATAGACGAGCTCACGTACGACTGCCCCAAGTGCCACGGCATAATGAAGAGGGTGCCCGACGTCCTCGACGTCTGGTTCGACTCAGGCAACGCCGTCTGGGCAGGACTCAGGCCGGGCGAGGAGAAGCTCTACCCGACAGACATGATCATAGAAGGAAAGGACCAGATCAGGGGATGGTTCTACTCGCTGCTCGGTTCGGGGGTGGTCCTGAACGACGAGATCCCCTACTCGTCGCTCCTCATGCACGGCTATGTCGTTGACGAGAAGGGCATGGCGATGCACAAGTCCCTGGGTAATTTCGTGCCGTGGGAGGACGTGATCGCGAAGTATCCCGCCGACGCCATCAGGCTGATGGCGCTCAGCAATGTCACCTGGGACGACCTCAGGTTCAACTGGAACGAGATGAACGAGGCCAAGAGCGAGCTCGTCACGGTCATCAACATCGGCACCTACCTGGAGCGATTCTACGTTCCTGCCGCGAAGCAGGCGGAGTCGGTGGAGGACGAATGGCTCTCCTCCCGCCTCAACTCGCTGATAAAGAACGCGACGGCGGACATGGACAAGGGAGAGACCTACGCCGCGCTCAGGAAGGTCAGGAAGTTCATAGTCGGCGACGTCAGCAGGTTCTACATGAAGCTCATCAAGAAGAGGACCGACATCAACGTCCTCCACGAGTCCGTGCTGAAGGCGCTCGTGCTCGCGTCGCCGTTCATACCGTTCACCACGGAAGGGCTCTACCGCAAAGTCTACGCCAAGGGCAAGGACATGCCGGAGAGCGTCTATCTCCACAGCTGGCCGAAGGCCGACGAGGGAGAGATAGACCTCCTGCTCGAGAAGCAGATGAGCATGGCGCAGGAGATAGTCGACGCCAGCAACAGCGTCCGCGCCGAGAAGGCGGTGAAGCTCAGGTGGCCGCTCGAAGAGATAATCGTCGCCACGAAGATGACGGAAGTGAAGGACGCGGTCCACAGGACGGACAACGTCATCAGGATGCTCGCCAACGTGAGGAAGGTGGTCACGGACTCGACGATCCAGATAGACCTCTCGGAGAAGGCGGCAAGCAAGCTCGGAGAGGATGTGGTCGCCAAGATAGACGCCGTGAGGAAGAAGAATGAGGCGGACTTCTTCAAGGGGGTCATCGTGATAGACGGCAAGGAGCACGATTACAGGGAATTCATAACGGTCGACAGGAAAGGATACTCGTGCAAGGCGATGCCATGGGGCGTCCTGCTGCTGAAGACGGAGATCAGCGAGGAGCTGAAGATGGAAGGCCTCCTCAGCGAGGTCCGCAGGCGCATACAGTCCATGAGGAAGGAGGCCGGCCTGGTGGAGAAGGACCAGATCACAGTCCACATATCCGGAAGCAGGATCATCAAGGACATCGTGGCCAAGCACGGCGACGCCATAAAAGGCGAAGTCAACGCCAAGGAGATACTCACCGAGGCGGGCGGCAAGCACAAGAAGACCTGGGATGTCGACGACGAGAAGGTCACTGTCGGGATCACGCCTTTGAAGTGATGATATGGCGTTCGTGCTCGTATACATCACGCACAAGAACAAAGCTGAGGCCAGGAAAGTGGTCTCCCGCCTCCTGAAGAGAAGGCTGGTCGCCTGCGCCAACATATTCCCCATTGAAAGCCACTACCGGTGGAAAGGCAGGATAGAACAGGCCAAGGAGATCGTAACGGTCCTCAAGACCAAAAAGGAGAATTGGAACAAAGTGAGGGCGGAAGTGGAGAGGATCCATCCGTACGAAGTGCCCTGCATCATGAGACTGGATGCCGAGGCGAACCCATCCTACGAATCCTGGATTAGAAAAGAAACTAGATGAATATAGTTAACAATTCAAAGTAGCGTATCTTTTTGTATTCTCATTACAAAATCATATCGCTGATTGCGTTTAGAATCAATTTGAATTTCGAAGGTATAATCTTTAATCGTCTTAGCGATTTCAGATATAGCTTGAGACGCGATTGATTGTGGTTTTTGTCCTCGGCTAAATACAATTACAGCATTAGGGAGAGTTATCAGTCTTATCTCTAGCGCTTTTGATACTTCTTTAATGGTTGATTCAGACTTAACAAAAATAACATACCGATCTATATCAGTGAGCACAGTTTGGACTCCGTTTTCTAATTCTTTCTCATTCGAAGTGGTTCCCAATAAAAGATTGATATATCGAGTAAATGTTCCAGTTAAAACTAATTCTGCAACATGAAGACCAGATTTACCGAATTCACTTAGGATTACTTGTTTGAGATGATCCTGTTTCTTTCTGTTTCCTCTCTCTTCCAATCTCATTAGTGCAAATCCCATCTCAATCTGAAGGCGAATATTTCGGTTCTTAATGTATTTACGGAATAGTTCGAATTCTGGTTTTTGTCTCTCACTTTTGACAACGTTTATGGTTTCTTGATCTCCAATAAAGGCTAATTCTCCATTTTGAAATCGTTTGATTAGGTCTTTTATCTGAGTTGAACTTAAGACAGCTTCAGTAACGCCTTTAGCTACTCCTTTAGCTGCACTTTCAACTGGATCAGGTGAAAACGAGCCTTCAGAGGACATCTCCATACTCCTCTAAATAAGAAGCGATACTTAGTTCATTATCATCAAGAATTAGTGTGCTTCCAGGAAGAATAAGCATGTTTGAAATTTTAACTTCTACGTTGGCATATTTGTCCTTAACTCTGTTACCTAATGAATCAACAACATATTCGCCGTGAACACCGTAGCCCAATTGCTTAAGTAGCTCTACTTTAACGGGCTTAGGCAGACTTTTAATAGATATTTTTTCCATGGCTGTCGCCTAGATAACCTTACAACTGCGCCTTCCTTTTAAAGATATCGGTTAGCAATTACATCGACTTGTACTTGCTTCTCTTGTCCAGGTTGCTCCAGCAGTCCTTGCAGATGACGAGATGCTTCGTCTTCTCCGGCTTCTTGGAGGACTTGGTGCAGTTGACGCAGACATTCCTGTCGCAGAAGATGTCCTTCTCTAAGAAGTGGACTTCCTTCTTGCATCGTTCGCACATCATGAAATCACCATAAACTGTCAGTCGCTGTCTCTGGCATAGACCAGAATAAGGATGACGCTACTAGAAGGTAGAGAAGGTATAAAAGCATATTCACGCAAGCTTATTTCACTCATTCCTGACGCGACCAACGACAGGACCAGAACCATCACCAGCAAAGGCGACACACATGAAAGACGTATCAAATATCTCCAAGTCGTTCACCTGCGAGTGCGGAACGGTGAACAAGTTCGAGTTCGAGACTGATTTTGACGTGCATGACGTCACCATGGTGGTGCGCTGCCAGGAATGCAACCGGGAGAAGAATATCAGCATGCTCAGCTTCTTCAAGCGGAACGCCCCGGGAATGGACCAGCCGTTCAGCCCGCTCGCGAGCCCGGCCCAGCCCATGAGCCAGTCCATATTCAGCGACGCGATCATACCGATGGGAGACATGATCGCGGGCATGGAACCGCAGCAGGAGCAGCAGGCTGCGCCGCAGGGAAGCGTCATAGACCTGCTCAGCCCACCGGTCGTGACGCAGCAGAAACCACAACAGGCCCGGGAATCCGACGAGGATGACGACCTGTCCTACGAGGAGAAGGAAGCGTTCTCCGATCTCTTCGGCAAGCTCTGATCCGCTCTCGTCCGCTTTTTGATCAAAAGGGCTAGATACGCTGCCAGACGCCGAACATCTGATAGTCGCAGCATGCCTGCCTGTCTAATCTGCGTCCGAGGCCGGCGCAGCCCGCCCGCCTGAACATCGAGCCGTTTTCTATCTCCCAGGTCCCGATATCGAAATGTGTCGGGTGGATCAGCAGGAACCCGCCCGGCGCCAGCACCCTGTGTATCTCCCTTAACGCGTCCGAGTCCCTTATTCCGTCGAGAGGGATCATCGCCAGGGCGTATGAGGAGACCACGGCGTCGAAGAACCCGTCAGCGAATGGAAGCGAGTACCCATTGCCCTCTCCGCTCGGGACAACGAGGTTCCTCACCCCGAAGAACGTGCCGATGGATACCGCGAACTCGTCCGTGTCGGCGCCCCAGGAATCGAGCCCCAGGTCTTTCCTCATCCAGGCCGCAAGCCAGCCGACATTGCAGCAGAAGTCGAGAACCTTGCCCACTTTGCTGCCCAGAGGGCAACGGTGGAACCTGGCGATCCCGTCGAGCACGGGCGACTGGGTGTCCAAGAGCTCTCCGTGGGACAGCGCCGTGACCCCGCCGAACGCGGCCTCCCAGCAGCCGACGGGCCTCGCGACATCGAGGAAGGGCAGCCTGCGCCCTATGCTCTCCTCGAACGCGATCAGCTCTCCGATATCGGCGCAGCCGTACTGCTCCCTGCTGAAGAAGAACGCTAGATCGGAGAACAGCTTGCGCCTCGCCTTCTCGTCAGCGATGTCGTTGATGCTCTCGAGCTTGGGCAACAGGCTGCGGGCGAGCCGCCTCTGCTCGCTCACGCCCGACATGGCGCGACCGCCCATCTTTTCCATGTGATAGTGGGGCGTTTGGCGTATATAACCCTGCCGAGAAAGGAGGAAAACGGGACTCGTGCCCCTAGCCCGGGCCGATGCGAGCCAGGTCGGGAACGGGAGCCGAGGTCGCTCCAATTTTAAATCTTTAACTCCCATCTCATACCATGAAGCCTCTTACTTCAAGGCAGCTGAAGCAGCTGTACTTGAGGTTCTTCAAGGAGAAAGGCCATGCGATCATACCTTCAGCATCGCTCGTGCCCGAGAACGACCCGACTGTGCTGTTCACCACGGCAGGCATGCACCCTCTGGTGCCTTTCCTCCTGGGACAGCCCCATCCGTTGGGCAGGAGATTGGCGAACGCCCAGAAATGCATAAGGACGCAGGACATCGACGAGGTCGGCGACGAGACGCATACGACCTTCTTCGAGATGATGGGCAACTGGAGCCTCGGGGATTACTTCAAGGACGAGGCGATAGGGATGAGCCACGAGTTCCTGCTGTCGAAGGATTGGCTGGACCTCGATCCCGAGAGACTGTCCGTGACATGCTTCGTCGGGGATGGAGACGCCCCGAAGGACGAGGAGGCAGCGGGGATATGGATGAAACTTGGCGTGCCCAAGGAAAGGATAGCGTTCCTGCCCAAGAAGGACAACTGGTGGGGCCCCGCGGGCAGCACCGGACCATGCGGGCCGGATACTGAGATGTTCTACTGGACGCCGAATGACATTCCTGCGCCCAAAGTGTTCGACCCGAAAGACAAGAGATGGGTCGAGATATGGAACGACGTCTTCCTGCAGTACAACAAGAACAAGGAAGGCAGGTATGAGCCGCTGCGGATGAGGAACGTCGACACGGGACTGGGCCTGGAGAGGGTGACGATGATCCTCCAAGGCAAGACGAACATATTCGACATAGAATCGTTCAAGCCCGTGATCGAGAAGATCGTCTCTCTCTCAGGACAGGGGATTACCGAAGGGAACAGGAGATCGTTCAGGATCATAGCCGACCACATGAGGGCCGCGACGTTCATACTCGGTGACGAGAAGGGGATCGCGCCGTCGAACGTGGACCAGGGGTACATCCTTAGGCGGTACATAAGGCGGTGCGTCAGGCACGGCAGGCTTCTCGGGATAGAGGAGGACTTCTGCAGGGATGTGGCAGGCATCGTCATAGACATCCACAAGGGAGACTACCCTGAACTGGAGAAGAACAAGCAGTTCGTGCTCACGGAGCTGGATAAGGAAGAGAACCGGTTCAAGGAGACATTGGACGCAGGGATCGGGTTCTTCAACAAGATCGCGGACGGGAAGAGGGCGGTCTCCGGCAAGGACGCCTTCCTGCTGTTCCAATCGCACGGCTTCCCTGTGGAGATGACGAAGGAGCTGATGCAGGAGAAGGGTCTGCAGATCAGCGCGAGTTTCGACAAGGAATTCGACGAGGAATTCCAGAGGCATCAGGAGCTCTCCAGGCTGGCGACGGAGAAGAAGTTCAAGAGCGGACTCGCCGACACCCAGATGGAGACGATCAAGCTCCACACCGCCACCCACCTGCTGCATGCCGCGCTGAAGAAGGTGCTGGGGCCCGATGTCAACCAGAAAGGGAGCAACATCACGGTCGAGCGGCTCAGGTTCGACTTCTCGTACGACAAGAAGGTTACTCCGGAGCAGCTGAAGCAAGTGGAAGACATGGTCAACGAGGCCATAAGGAAGAAGATGACGGTTATCAGGGAAGAGATGACGATCGAAGAGGCGAAGGCCGAAGGGGCCACCGCTTTGTTCGCAGGCAAATACGGCGAGAAGGTGTCCGTCTATTCCGCCGGGGATTTCTCGAAGGAGGTGTGCACCGGTCCGCACGTGGGCAACACCGGCGAGCTGGGGCATTTCAGGATCCTGAAGGAGGAATCGGTCGCCGCGGGGATAAGAAGGATAAAGGCGATCGTCGCCCCCGAACCGGAACAGAAATACATGAGCCATTGAACTGCGGGTTCTCGGTGGGATTAAGCATTTAAAAGATGTCTGACGTTAGTATTCCAGTCTTAAGGGAGGGCCCTATAGTCGAATGGTTAAGACGCCACTCTCACACAGTGGAGACTGGGAGTTCGATCCTCCCTGGGGCCACTCATCCTCCTCGAGGATAACAAGCAAGGTGCAAACATGCCGTTATACCATCCAGGCAAGATCATCGCAGTGTACAGCCCGACATCCAAGGACGTCGCCGGCTCGGACAGCGGGACGCAGGCGCTCGTGGAGATGTGGGACGAGAACGTGTTCACGTGCGACGTCGAGAAGGCGATCGCCCCGAAGCTGAAGGAAGGGGATGTCGTGCTCATAGACTACAGCCCGGTGTCGCCGAAGATGATGATACCGAAGCAGTCGGTGGTGAAGATACTGCGCGGCCCCATAGCGAAGAAGACTATGGAGAAGTACGCAGAGATCCACAGGAAACGAAAGGCGCATGAGACGTCTTCCCAGAGGATGCCCCCGCAGCAGCCGCCATCGCAGCTGTACGGGTAACGCTGACACAGAGGCCCCGATCGTCTAGTCCGGTCAAGGACGTAGCCCTCTCAGAAATCTCCTCGGAAGGGGAGGTCCGGAGAAAGGCTAAAACCCGGGTTCAAATCCCGGTCGGAGCATTTAAGTGGCTTAGCGAAGCGATCACCCGAAATTTACTGTCTCTTTCTCTTCTTATATCAACAATCGTTGAATTAAACATGCTCGAGCAAACGCCTGAGATGGCTGAGGTCTGCGGTGCATTCATAGGCGATGGCTGGATAGAATCCAGACAGACATCAATGTACATAACGGGCAATCTAACCGAAGATAGACGGTACTATGATGGACACCTCTCCAAAATATTTTCGCACAATATAGGCGAAGTAACCCCGAAGGAGTTCCCATACTGGCATGTGTATGGGATAGGTTTCCATAAAAAGAATGTCATTAGGCAATTATCAGAATTTGGCTTTGTTTCTGGAAGAAAGAATAGAATAACAAGAATACCTGAATGGATAATGAACTCAAAAGATGAACGTATCCAATATTCAGCGCTAAGAGGCATTTTCGACACGGACGGTTCGTTTTATTGTAAACGAAATTATAGTAAAACCAGCAACACCTGGCGTTTAAGATATCATTGGCAACCGAGAATTCGCATAGGCGTCGTTTCACCTGGGCTTATTGAAGATATCAAAACAATCGTAGATCGATTTGGAATCAGCTACTCTAATCCGAGTCCACGACCGCCTAGAAAGAGCAATGAACAGCCCGCTTATCTGTTTGAGATAAACTCGGTTGAAAATATCAAACGATGGTTCAACGAGATAAAACCAGCTAATTCTAGACAAACCACCAGATATGGGGTATGGAGAAAGTTTGGGTTCTTACCGCCAAATACAACCCTTGAAGAAAGGAATAAGATAATAGCTGATGAAATAGATGTATACAGTTATTACGCAGGGGTATCGAAGCGGTCAAACGAGGCAGTCGTTAAAAAAACGGCCTTTACTCAAGATCTGCTCCCTTAGTGGGTTCGAGAGTTCGAATCTCTCCCCCTGCACTCTCTCTTTCTTAATGGAATATCCGCTTCCACGTCTCTGAAACCAGGAAAGGGATCATCGATAGGAGAAGAGCGATGAGCACGTCGTTCTGGGTCAGCGGAATGATGCTGAAGACCGTCTGCGCTACGGAGGAACTGCCTAGGATCGTCCAGCCCACCAATGTGACCAGCATCGCGACGAGCAGGCTGTTGTTGGACGCGAGCTTCGACAACGATGCCCTCCCCTTGCCTGCGAGCTCGCCGGCGACCAGGAACGCCTCTCCGAAGATCAGCAGGGTGAACGCGAGGCTCCTCGCATGGGTCTCCCCTTTCGCCATCCCGGACGAATACGCCAGCAGGCAGAGCAGGAACAGGAGCGTGCCCTCGACCACCAGGCGAAGGACTGATTTGGTCTCTATGAACGGCGCATCGCGCTTGCGCGGAGGCCTGAGCATGACATCCGCCTCGGCCGGCTCGCGCTGGAACACGATCGATATCACGGGATGCAGGAACAGCTCGAGGAATATGATGTGTATCGGCATCAGCAGCAGGGGCATGCCCAGCAGAGGTATGACGAATGCGGACAGGAATATCGGCACATGGAAAGCGACGAGGTAGCTGAACGCCTTCTTCAGGTTGTCGTAGATCACCCTTCCCTGGCGTATCGCCTTGACTATGGTGACGAAATTGTCGTCGAGCAGCACGATCGCGGCCGCTTCCCTGGCGACTTCCGTGCCTCTCTTGCCCATGGCGACGCCTATGTCTGCGCGCTTGAGCGCCGGGGCGTCGTTCACCCCGTCTCCCGTGACCGCGACCGTGTCTCCCTGCTCCTGCAGGCTCGAGACGATAGTCAGTTTTTGCTCGGGAAGCACGCGCGAGAACACGTTGTGACTAGCGATGGACCGCGCCAGCCCGTCCTTCGGCACCGCGGCCAGTTCCGATCCCTCCATGTGATCGATCCTGCTGAAACCGATGGAATGCGCTATTGCCCTCGCGGTCGCCTTGTGGTCGCCGGTCAGCATCATCACGCGTATGCCTGCGGCGTCGCAGTCCTTGATCGATTCCGGAACGCCTTGGCGGACCGGATCGGAGAACGCGAGCAGCGCCAGGAACCCCATCCCTTCCTCGTCCCTCTTCCTTCCCTGTATCGAATCCAGCGGCTTGCAGGCGAGAGCGAGCATGCGCATTCCCTGCTTCGCCATCCTGTCGTGCGCCTTCTCGATCTCCTGCCTGGCCTCGTCGCTGATGTCGCACTGGCGGAGGATGCCCTCGATCGATCCTTTCGCATACAGCTTGAACTTCCCGCCGTATCTCCATACGTTGGAGACGAAGCGGTTCTTGCTGTCGAACGAGTATTCCACTTCCAATGCGCGCTTGAACTGCATGTCCTCGGGGGCGCGGAAGCGCCCGGCGTATTCGAATATAGATTTCTCCATGGGGTCGGAAGGCTTCCTCTCGCACGCGAGCACCGCCGCCTCGAGCACCTCTCTCGTGCGCGAATGGGCCAGGAACTCGTCCGCGGAATTGACGTAACCATCATAATAGACGTTGGTGAGCGTCATCCGTCCCGTCGTCAGCGTGCCTGTCTTGTCCGAGCATATCACGCTCACGCTGCCGAGCGTCTCCACCGCGGCCATCCGCTTCACGAGCGCGTTGACATAGGCGAGGGACCACGCGCCCAGGCTGAGGAACAGGGCGAACGTGACCGGGAACTCCTCCGGTATCACCGCGATCGCCAGGCTGACCGCGTCGAGGAGCGCAGCGGGCCACTGCTTGCCCGCCACGACGATCTGGATAGAGAAGAGGAACAGGAAGAGGAAAGCGGCGATGATCCCTATGAACGTGATTATCTGGTCTATGTTCTTCTGGAGCGGCGTCTTGGCGGTCTCTATCCTGGAGAGCATCCCGCCGATGTGGCCGTATTGAGTCTCCAATCCCGTCTTGAACGTGACGCATCGGGCGTGGCCCCCCAGGACTGTCGTGCCCGCGAAGACGACGTTGCGGTTGTTGAACACCTCTTCGGAGAAGCTGTCCGCGCGCTCCTTCTCCACCAGCATCGATTCCCCTGAAAGCGCGGACTCGTCGACTTTCAGGTAAGAGGATTCCAGCACCACCGCATCGGCGGGGATCACCTCTCCCTCATGGACGATGAACACGTCTCCCCGGACGATCTCCGCGCTGTCTGCCTCGAATTCCATCCCCCCGCGCACCACCCTCGCGCGAGGAGAGGCGATCTGTCGGAGCTTCTCCAGCGCGTTCTCGGTCTGGTACGCGATGACAGCATCGATCGCGGCGATGGGGATTGCCGCGAGCAGCATGAGCCAGGCGTCGAACTGGTCGCCGAGCATGAAGTAGATCGCCGCCGCCCCGACGAGAAGCCAGAGCATCGGCTCCTTGAAGAACGCGAGCAATGAGGAAAAGGCGCTGGATGTCTTCTTTGGCGTGATCTCGTTCCTTCCATCGCGCTCGAGCCGTTGTATGGCTTCCGCTTGCGATATTCCGTTCTTCTCGTCGGTCTCAAGCTCGCGCAGCAGGTCGCTCACCACGCGCATTTCGTTGCCCATACGGCATCAATATCTCTATGGCTGGATTAGAGCAATCAGGCCTGCTCCTTGATCTTCTGATAGATGAACACCACGACGAGGATGAACACGAACACCCCGATCAGGTGCAGCGGGGAGATATGCAGCGACGGCTTCTCCTCCACTTCGACCACCGCTGAGCCGCTGAACGAATACGTGCCTTCGTACCGGTTGACATTGCTCTGCTTGTCGCTGGCGATTATGGAGAACGATACGTTCTGCCCGCCGGCGGGCACCGTCGCCTCGAATGTGTTCGCCGAGGCGGGATACATCTTGACCTCTGTGTACCCCCCGTCCGCCACGGCGTACCCCAGCGTCGGATTGGAGGCGAGGCCTGACGCGTACGTGCCGTCATCAGCCACGGCCGCAGTCACCTGCACGCTGTCCCTGCCATAAGGCGCCGTCCTCACGTCGCGTATCGAAGGGGCGGCGAAATCGAAATAGATGTCAAGAGTGTCGGATGTTATCGTGGTGTTGATGATCTTCTGCTTGCCGGAGGCGATGACGGAGAATCCCGCCGACTCCTCCGCGAAGCGCGGGAACAGCGCGGGAGCGGTCGAGGTCGAGGGCTGCGAATCCCCTCCGAACTCCACCGTGCCGTTTATCCTCCTGCCGAACTCGTCGAACAGCCTCACCTGCAGGTCGTAGATGGGCAATGTCACGGTTATGGAAGCGGAATCGGACGGATTGACCTTGAGCGCACGGACGATCCCCCTGTAGCTGACCGCCATGTCGGATGCGGTGCCCGAAGGGAGGGAAAGGTATATCGTGCCGCTGGCGTCCGAAGAGAACATCGTCCCAGCGAACGCGGCGGATGCGCCGCTCACAGGCCGGCTGGAACTGTCGACAACGGTGATCACTTCCTGCAGGAGCGGGAGCCGGATGAAATACTTCTTGTCGGAATTGTTGAGGAATCCGATCGTGGAGTTGGAGAATCCGACGAGGGACGCGGTCATGGTGTACGAATGCTCCACGCAGGCGGGATTGAACGTCTCGTCGACCGTGTTCACGAACTCGAAATGCGCCACCCCAAGCCCGTCGGTCTGCTTGCTGATGCCCACATGGTCTCCGCACTTGGTGGACTGGTACACCACATCGACAGTGGCGTTCTTCAGCGCCTTCCCGTCGCTGCCGATCGCATATACATCGATCTTCTCGGACCAGTAGGCGAACGCCACGCTGGCAAGGAGCATGAAAACGAATGCCGCACCCATTCCTACCCGCGCCATGAATCATAGACGTAGATACAGGTTTTAAACCTTGATTCCTGGCGGCAATCCCGGAACGTCAGTGCACGAGGCCGCCCGTCACAAATCCGACGCCGTACCCTATGGCCGCCGCAAGGGCTCCGACGACCAGCATCTCGAGGCCGCTGCGCTTCCAGTCCATCGCCACGAAACGGCCCTTCAGCGCGCCGGTGAGGAACAGGGCAGCCAGGGTCAATGCGACGGAAACTGCTACGCTATTGGCTGGGGGCAGCAACACGAATGGGAGCAAGGGAACCAGGCCGGCCGCTATCGATGTCAGGAACATCGCGGCCCCATCCCGCGCCGGATCGATGCTTGATGGGAAGATGTGGAGCTCCTCCTCCATCATCATCTTAAGCCACAGGCGCTTGTCCGATGTGATCCTAGACACTATGCCGTCCAGCATCCTGCCCTTGAATCCCCTCTTCCGATAGATGTCGCGTATCTCCTGCCGCTCGGCCGCAGGAATGTGGTTGATCTCCCATCTCTCGCGCTCCATCTTGGACTGGTAGAACTGCTTCTCCGCCTTGGAGGAGAGGTAGGTGCCCGCGGCCATGGAGAACGCCTCGGCGATCACGTAGACCGCGCCCGCGATGATGACGACCTTGCTGTCGTTGGTCGCGCTGGCCATCCCGAGGACGAGTCCCAGCGTCGAGACGAAGCCGTCCTCGGCCCCGAATATGATCTCGCGTATGTTGCTCTCCTTCTCGATCGACTCGCCCGGATGGGGCTTCGGTCTGCGCGGCATGGGAGCAATTTGGCAACGCTTTTTAAAAATGCATCCGAAGGTGTGACATGGGCAAGAAACTGCTGCTATTGTCGCTGTTCTGCTCCGCGCCAGCCACCGCTGTGATGCTGTCGTTCCTGTTCAGCTTCTATTCTCCGATAGGCACCGGAACGGTCGGGGGGATGCAGTCGTTCCTTCTCGGGGCGCTGTTCCTGACCGTGATACCGACAATGACCATACTGTACTTCTATCGCAAGGGCATAATCGACATCGAATTGTCCGAGCGGAGATTGAGGACGCCATTCTACGCGGTCGGCATGATGAGCCAGATGATGGCCGCCATCGTCTTCTACTCGATCCATGACAGCATCATGTTCGTGACATCCATGGCGTACGCGATAGTCACCGTCCTCATGATGTTCATCAACCTGAAATGGAAGATCAGCGCCCACGCGAGCGGAGTGGCCGGCCCGGTGACGGCGATATACGCTGTGTACGGAAGCCAGACCCTCCCGCTCTATCTCCTCCTGCTGCCGATATTCGCGCTGAGGCTGAAGCTGAAGGCGCACAACATCTGGCAGCTGATCGGCGGGACATTGCTCGCGACCATCGTGACGTATGTGGTCTACAGCATGATGCTCTGACGGCCAAACGCCCCAAGAATCAGATGATGTCCACTACCTTGTTCCTGCTTGCTGCGCCGGAGACAAGGGCCGCTTTCTTCCCGTAATGGTCCGACAGCAATTCGAGGACGCGCTTGTTCGCCTTGCCCTTCTCAGGCTGGACTGTCACCTTCACTATGACCGGGTCGCCTTCCCTCACTTCCTCTTTCCTGGCGCCGGCAGTCACTCTGATATTGATCCTCATGGTATCGACCTGAAACCGCCTGACATGGAAGTCAAAGCTTCCTGTCCTTGGCGAAGTTCTCGAATGACCTGTCGTAGCCGCGCTCCGCCTCCTTGGAGAAACAGCACGCCGGAAGCTCCTTGCTCTTGAGGTGATGTCTCAGGCACTCGCAGCAGACGCCCTTGCGAGGGCATCCCTCGTATGTGCATGGGCAATCCCTCTTGTTCTGGTCTCTCTTGCACTCCATGCGTCGGCCACCTCAGCGGGTGATGTAGCCGGTCAGGGCCTTCAGGACGGTGACCGCGCCGATTATGATGATTATCCCGGGACAGACGAGCTCTGGCATGATCAATCCGATGGTGCTCGCGTACCACAGGCCACCGATGGCAAGGAGGAACAGGCCGAACCACAGCATGCCCGTCCTCTGCCTGTGCTGCCAGTTCTTCTCCCAGTTCTTGCCCCAGCTCTCCCACTTGGTGTAGCCGAACTCCGGTGGAACATTGACCTCTATCCTGCTTGACTTCCCCTTCTTCGCCATAGTATCACTGTATGTGTTTTGGTGGTCGGATTTTAAACCTTAGTCCGGATGCTAATCCCATGCTCCCGAAAGCGTTCCTCGCCCCCACGTTCGAATACGGCAATGCGCCGTTCAGGCTGATGTGCCAGCGATACGGAGCGGAAGCGACGGTCGTCCCGCTCGTCAATGTGTCGGCGGTGGTGCGCCACGCGGACGTGATAGACGCTTTGCCGGAGGAGAAGAACCTCGGCCTGCAGTTCTCCGGGCCGAAACCGGACGAGTTCGCGGAAGCGGTGAGGCTGTCCCTCAAGCAGTTCCCGTTCATCAGGAGGCTTGACCTGAATTCCGGATGCCCTTCGACAGTGACGATGCGGGACGGGAGCGGAAGCGCGCTGATGAGACGGCCGGAGACGATCGCCGCCATAGTCAAGGCGATGAAGAGCGAGACCGATCTCCCGGTATCGGTAAAGATACGCATATTCACCGACAAGGAGAAGACGATCGAACTCGCATCTGCCATCGAACGGGCGGGAGCGGATTTCATCATAGTCCACGGCAGGACCGCGAGACAGGGGTATTCCAGCACAGCCGACTGGGAGATGATCAGGGATGTGAAGGGCTCCTTGTCGATACCGCTGGTGGGCAACGGAGACATCAAATCAGCGGAAGAGGGCCGTTCCAAGATGAAGGATGGGTTCTGCGACGCGTTCATGATCGGCAGGGCCGCCATGTCCAACCCGATGGTCTTCAGGGATAAGACATACCTGACATACGAGCAGAGGCGGAAGATGTTCCTCGAGTACATAGGCATCTGCAGGGAGCACGGCGGCATCGCGCTGAAAGACCTGAAGCTGAAATCGGTGCAGTTCTACCGGGGCGTGAGCGGAGTGGCTGCGATAAGGCAGAGGATGATGCTGTGCAAGACTGTCGACGAATTGATCTCTAGGATAGAATCGGAGAGATAGGAACACGGGGATATCATGAAAGAGCTGATCATCTTCGATCTGGACGGAACGCTCGCGGAGAGCAAGATGCCGATGGACCGGGAGATGTCAGACCTCCTGCGGAAGCTGCTGCGGAGGAAGAAGGTCGCCGTGATATCGGGGGGCGCGTACGCCCAGTTCGAGAAGCAGTTCCTGGAAAGCCTCGACTGCCCGCCCGATCTGCTGAAGAACCTGTACCTGTTCCCGACGTGCGCCACCAGTTTCTATCGTCATGAGGACGGCTGGAAAAACGTGTATGAAGAAAGATTATCCCCCGAGGAGAGAGACAGGATACTCGCCGCGTTCGATGAAGCGTTGAAGGAGACGGGATTCGTCCCCCTTGACAGGCCATTCGGAGAGGTCATAGAGAACAGGGGCACCCAGATAACATTCTCCGCGCTGGGGCAGAACGCGCCCATAGAGCTGAAGAGGGGGTGGGACCCAGATTTCAGCAGACGCAAGAGGATAAAGAGCGCGTTGGAGAAGAGGGTGCCTGAATTCGAGATCAGGATGGGCGGCTCGACATCCATTGACGTGACCAGGAAAGGGATAGACAAGGCGTACGCGATATCCAAGATAGAGGAGCAGACCGGCATAAGCCGGGCAGGCATGCTCTTCATAGGCGACGCACTCTTCGAAGGCGGGAACGACTATCCGGTGAAAGCCACAGGAGTGGAATGCATCCAGGTGTCGGGGCCGGCCAAGACAAAAGAAGTGATCAGATCCTTGCTCGCATGAGCGAAGACATGGAGGCCGATCAGACCGGCCATGTCACCCATTCTTTTTGCTGAATAATCTCTCCGCGGGACAGCCCAATTCCCTCTGCTTGCAATGATTGCAAGCGAGCTGGCCCCTGACGAATGCCGTGCCGACAAATCCCAGCAAGAGCAGAGATATCAAGAGCGCCAGCATCAGCCAACTGAAATTCATCACGAGGAGCCCGATGGCGACTATCATAGGTATGAGAGACACCAGGAAATCCGGGAGGACGTCTTTCCATGTTATCTGCCGGTCAGAGAATTTCGCGCTGCCTTTCCTGGAAAGGGCCGGAGCCAGCCTTCCCTTCCCGAACGCGCAGGTCTTGCCGAAGTAATAGCAATCAGGGCAGCTCTTCTGCAATACCCGTATCTCCAAGAACAGGGCATACGCCAGATAGAGCACGAGCCAGACAAGGCCCAGCTGGTAGAGGATATACGCCCCGATGAGATAGATGGAGAAGGTCAGAAGGTTGGATACGAGAACGATCCACAATGGATAATCCTCGTAGCATTTCGTGGAATCCATATTCATCCTCGTATAAATGGGGACACGGGGATTTGAACCCCGACTTGCAGGTTTCTTCTGCGGCATCCGTTTGGCTTTCGCCGGTCTGGAGCCTGCCGCGCTGCCAAGTTACGCAATATCCCCGATGATAGTAATAAGTAGGCAGGACAGTTTTTATCCCTTCACTTTACGCCTTGCGCTGGGAAGCGATCTCCTTGATTATCGCATCCACGACCTTGCGTGCCTGCCCTACCTTGACGCGCATGGCGGCGGAGATCGGATGGCCCCCACCGGCCTCGATGTCTTCAGGCATCCTCTCCTTCATCACCTTGATGGCGGCTGAGATATCCAATCCAACCGCGAGAGCCGGTTTGTTCATCCTGAACGAGAGACCCCGCCCGCCCCAGCTGATGAGCACCGCCGGCTCTTTGAGCGGGGCAGCCAGGTGATCGGTCGCTATGTTCGCAATCGCCGCTTTGGAAGGATACTGCCCTTTAGATATGAGCTTGGATGCATCCACGATGAAGAAGGTGATTCCGTTGGCTGTCTTCCTCTTGGTGCATGAAGGCAGCTTCTCGATGACTGTCTGTATCCTCTCATCCGCCTGGGCATAAGCGAAGTCCATGGCCTCCTCATCCTTCACGAGACGGAGGAAGCTGTCCAGGTCCTGTTTGTATTTCGCTGTGGATAACGCGAACATCAGCGCTTCCGAGTACCTCCATTCCTTCGCAGTCGGAGTGATGAGCCTGCTCCTGTCCGATGTCATCGCCACTCTCGCCATCCAATCGGTATCCAGTTGCCTTATCCGCTTTGCGACTTCTGATGCGAGCAGTCCGCTCGTGTAGTGTATCGCAGTATCCGCAGGGACCACGCTGACCGCGGACACAAGGATATCGATGAGCTTTCCTATCGATGGGTCGTGCATCGGATGATGATCGATCACAATGATGGAGAAACCTGCTTCCTTGACTGCCTCGTAGCCTTCCTTGCTCTCCGGGTTCGCTCCGAAATCAACATTGATCAATAGTGGAGGGAGATGCTCGGCTTCTAGCGAATGGAAATACCGCATATCGTCATCCGCGTCGAGTATCTTATAATAAGGGAATTGCGCGGGGACCGCTTTCAGGTTGTAACTGTCTATGAGGGCCTCATAGATCGCAAGTCCCGCGCAGAGACCATCGGGATCGGTGTCATGCCTGATGATGATCGGCCTTTGCAGGAAAGCGGCTTCCTTGATCGCTGCAGCGGCCTTCGTCACTGTGTTAGCGATCCCTCTCATCGCTTCGTCATCGATCAGCATCTTCGCTTCGACGGGCGCGCAGTTCTTTTTGATGAAAGCGTCTATCTTGGTCTTCTCCTTCTTCACGGTCTTTTCCGAAGTCTCTTTGACTGACTCAGCATCGACTTCGACCGTGTCCTCATCGATCCGTTTCTCCTTGCCTTTGAAGTCTATGATCGAACCTGGCGTGAACTTGTCATTGCAGAGGACGATATACCTCCCGTCCGCTGTCATTGTCGTGTGCATGAAACGATTGTCCACAGCGCGCACTGAAGTGACATATCCGAACATGATATCGATCTGATTTGACCCGCTGGGTTAAAAATACCCATCAGAGCCAAGAGTGCATGATTGGGCGCGGAAGGATCAAGACAGCTGATTTTGACCTCCAGACCACGCTAGCTAGCGGACAGGTGTTCGGCTGGAAGCGCGAAGGCGACTGGTACTATGGCGAGATTGCCAGCAATCCAGTAAGAGTGAGCCAGAGTGGAACGACGCTCATCTACGAAGGCTCGAACAAGAAGGCGATTATAGACTATTTCGCTCTTGATGAAAACGTCCGAGGGATCTACACTCGGATCTCACGGAAGGATCCGATCCTTCGCAAGGCTGTGAAGGAATTCCACGGCCTCCGGCTGCTGAGGCAGGATCCGTGGATGTGCACGGTCAGCTTCGTGTGCAGCGCGTTCTCCAACATCCCCCGCATAGAGAAGAAACTGCAGAAACTGAGGGCTCGGTACGGAAAGCGCGCTGAAATCGCAGGCCATATCGTCAATCTGTTCCCGACTCCAAAAGCGCTCGGCTCCGCATCGATGCGCGATCTCCGCGCATGCGGGCTGGGATTCAGGGACAAGTACGTGAAAGGGCTTGGGAAGAGGATGAAGCAGTTCGATGTCGCGGCCCTGAAGAGGGAGAGATACAAGGACGCGAAAGCCTCGCTGATGGAGAGCGCGGGCATCGGGGAGAAAGTGGCCGACTGCATCTGCCTGTTCTCATTGGAGAATCTCGAGTCGTTCCCGATCGATGTGTGGATCGCCCGTGTGATTGCGAAGCTCTATGGAAAGGAGATCCGCGCCATGTTCCCGAAGACCAAATTCTCCTACAAGGATGTTCAGGCGTTCGCCGGGGCCAGATGGGGCGATGACGCCGGGTATGCGCAGGCATGCCTCTACATGTACGGGAGGAAGCACAGGCTGGGCGCTGAAAGGAAAGAATGATCGGTCCGCACCTACAGCACGTGCGCGTCGAGCCATTCCCTTATCGTCTTCAGCAGCTTCCTGTCCTTGAACATCTCTGTGCCGTGGCCCAGCCCTTCATGGACATCGAGCCGCGTGTCTTCCGATCCGGACAGCCTGTCGATCTGCAATGCGCTCTTGTAGGAATAGTCGTCCTCCTTGCTGACAATGATGAGGAACGGCCGCCTCATCTCCTGGGCCGTGAGGTTGGTCTTCACCCCGCGGTAGTCCAATCCCGGGGAAAGCATGACCACGGTCCTGACTTCCGAGTCGGTGACCGCGTAGTTGAGGGCGAGGTTGGCGCCGATGCTCGCGCCGATGATCGACACCTTCTTGGATCCGTGGGCGGACAGGTAGTCCTTCGCGGCCCTGATGTCGTTTGCGGTGTTGTTGAGATCGTGGGAAGTGAACGACTGCCAATTCATCTGGCTCCTGCCGTGGCCGCGCGGGTCGAGGGCGAGGCACTTGTATCCGGCCGGGTGGAGGGACGACGCGAGATCGGACAGGGTGTCCTTGGTCCTTCCCAGCATCGGAAGCAGTATGACCCCTTTCTCCGTCTTCATGTCGTCGTAGAAATCCGCCTTTATGTGGACCCCGTCGGAAGTGAAGAGATCTATCTCCTTTCTCGGCACCTGGGGTATCGGTTCTGGTCCTTTCTCCATATTCATCACCTTGGTCTTGATGGCCTCCGTTATCTTCTGGATGCGTTCTGCCTTCTTCCGCGGCGTCTTAGCGGCAGGCCTCCGGGCGGCCGGTTTCCCGGCCCTCTTCGCCGGCTTAGCCTTCCTCGCTGCCGGTCTCTTCTTCGCTGGTCTCTTCTTGGTCATCGTGATCACCATGAATGTCATTTCTTGCCGAGGAGCTTCTCTAACCTGTCCATCGCAGACGCGATCGATTTCATGTCGGTCGCGTAGCTGAGGCGGAGGAACCCTTCGCCCATCTGGCCGAATTCGCTCCCGGGTATCGTGACTACCTTCGCTTCCTTCAGCAGCCATAGGGAGAACTGCTCGGAGTTCATCTTCCCGAACGAGTGTATCCTCGGGAAGACGTAGAACGCGCCTTCCGGCTTGACCTTGACCTCAAGGCAGCTGATCTCGTTGAGGCGCTTCAGCATGAAGTCCCTCCTCCTCTCGTACTCGCGCGCCATGCCCTCCACGCACGCATGCGGCCCTGTGACCGCGGCGATGGCGGCGCGCTGGGACAGGGCGGGGGAGGCGATGGACGTGTAGAGGTGGTCCTTGGACATCGTCTCTATGAAAGAGGAAGGGCCGACCGCGTAGCCTACGCGCCACCCCGCCATGGCATAGGACTTGGAGAACGAGAAGTTCGTCACCACGTAGTCCTCCATGCCATTGAACGAGCCGATGGAGGTGTGCTCCGCCCCCCCGAACGTGAAGTCCTCGTAGGCCTCGTCGCTGATGATCATGAGGTTGTTGTCCACCGCTATGTCCGCGATCTCCTCGAGGACGCTGCGCTTCAGCACGGTGCCGGTCGGATTGGACGGGTTGTTGAGTATGATGCCTACCGTCTTGGGCTTGATCCTCTTCTTCATGGCATCGGTGTCTATCTGGAAGCCGTCGTCGTCGTGGAGCTCATAGGTCACAGGCTCCGCGTCCACCATCTCGATCATGGGGCCGTACGCCATGTATCCGGGATCCGGCACGAGCACGGCTTCGGTCGGGTCGACCGCGGTGAACATCGACAGGAGCAGGGACTCGGTGGACCCGCATGTGACGCAGATCTGCGTCTGGGGATCGTCCGCCCTGATCCCGTTCTTCGCCTTCAGCTTCTTGCCGAGCGCCTCCAACAGGTCGGGATAGCCGGTCGTTGGCGGGTAGTGGGTGTATCCCTCGTCCAGCGCCTTCTTGGCGGCGTTGCATATGTGCTTTGGGGTGGCGAAATCAGGCTCGCCGGGGCCCAGGGAGATCACTCCCTTGCCGACGAGATTGGCGAGCCTCGCGAATATAGAATGAGGGAGCTCGGACACCCGTTCCGACACCAGGTGGCTCTTGCGCTTTTCCGCCATATGATGATTTGGTGCAAACCTTTTTATTCGGCTTCCCGAAGGCCGATTGGTGATGCGATGGCGGTGCTGAAGGTTGTGGAGCTGATAGGGACTTCCGATAGATCATTTGATGACGCGTTGAAGCAGCTTGCCAAGAGGGCGTGCAGGACCGTCCGTGGCATAACTGGGATCCATATCGTCGACCAGAAGGTCCACTGCGACGGGAAGGGGAACATCGTGGAATACAGGGTCGTCTGCAAGATGGCGTTCAAGGTAGAATAAACGCGTCAGAAGACTATTTTCTGGTCAGCCTGGTTATGAGATCGAGCAGGTCCAGCTCCTGCCCTGTGAGCATGCTCTTGTACTTCTGCTGGAGCGTCAGCGCGTGCTTGAATGGGACGGCAGTGTAGAATATGTCGCCTTCGAATATGTGCCTGCCGATGATCGGCTCGTCGACGGATATGGCGACTTCGTCCCCTTGCTTCGCCTCGGTCTTGCTCTGCTTCTCGGCCTGGATGCTCTTGATCCTGCCCACCGGCGTGCCGTCCTCCTTGATGAGCTCATCGCCCTGTTTTATCCTGCCGATGAGCACCTCTATCCCGAAGACAGCGGGCTTGTTCGCCCTGAACGCATAGCCGGGCATGAACCTGATCTTGGCGGGGAACACGTAGGCCGCGAGGGCCTCTTCCTTCTCTCTCTGCTGCTCCGCCGCCTTCCATTCCTTGTACTGGTCGAACAGCGCGTAGATGATCTTGGAGGATATGACCGGGACTCCCTTGGACTTCGCTTCGTCCGCCAGCTCCGCCGGCACGTTGACGTTGAACGCCATGATGCCGCCGGCGTACCTGTCCTGGGCGCGGATGGAGACCGCTTCCATGACGTCGGTCTTCATGACCGGTCCGACGTCCGCCCTGCGGAGCCTGATGCCTTCCGCCTCTAGAAGCCGGGTGATCGCCTCCACCGAGCCGAGCGTGTCGGCGCGGAGGATGATGCCCGCGTTCTCGGTCTTGACGAGGATCTCCTTCATCTCCGAGTTCAGCTTGTCCTTCAGCTGCGTCTCCTCTGTCTCGTTTCTCGCCACGAGGAGCTCCGATCCCGGAAGCGCCTCCTCCAGGTCGGGAGTGAATATCTTGACGCCGGACGCTGCCACGATCTCGTCCACGAAATTGAACCTGTCGCCAACGTCCCTCATCTCCACGAGCGGCTTCGGCTTGAGGAGGCCGCGTATCTTGGCGGACTTCGCGCCCGCCTTGGTCATGAAGACAACGGCGTCGCCCTTCCGGATGACCCCGTCATAGAGTATGACGTCGGCCGTGACCCCGAGCCCCTTCTCGAACTTGATCTCGAGGATGCTGCCTTTCCCAGGGCCGGCCTCCTCGGTCTGGAGCTGCTTCTCCAGGAACTTCTGCGCGAGCCCCGCGAGGAACATGAGCAGTTCCGGGATTCCCTCGCGCGTCTTGGCGCTGACAGGAATGATCGCTATGTTCTTTGTGAAATCGCTGACGCGGTCGAATCGTTCGGCATTCAGGCCGTACTTCGACAGCTCGCCGATGAGCGTGTATATCTTGTTGTCGAGCTCCGTCTGGACGTCCGGCCGCTGGGTCGGGAACGACTCGGTGAAGGAGGAATTCGGCCTCTTCCCCCAGCCCGGAACCAGATCGATCTTGTTGGCCGCGATCACGAACGGGGTCTTGTACTCCTTGAGGATCTCTATCGCCTCTATGGTCTGCGGTTGGAATCCCTGCGCCACGTCCACGACGAGGATCGCGAGGTCTGCTATGCTCCCTCCGCGCTTGCGGAGGTTGGTGAACGCGGCGTGCCCTGGCGTGTCCACCATGAGCAGCCCCGGGATGGTGAGATTGATAGGAATGAGCTTGGCGACGGGCCTGCACGTCTCCTTGATGACTGACAGGGGGACTTCGCTGGCGCCGATATGCTGCGTGATCGCCCCGGCCTCGCGGGATGCGACCGTGGTCTGGCGTATGCTATCGAGAATGGATGTCTTGCCGTGGTCGACGTGACCCATCACCACTACTATAGGCTGGCGCAGCATATTCCATCACATTTACCGCAGTGGGCGTCATCTGCATGGCTCTCTCGTCGCCAGGTTAAAAACCCTTGCCGTCCTATAGGTAATATGCGCTGTTTTGTGACAGGTGCTACCGGCCGACTGGGAAGCGTCCTCGTGAAGGCGCTCCTGGACAGGCATCATTTCGTCACCGCTCTGGTGACGGATGAGAACGAGAGGATGAAGCTGCCGAAGGGAGCGGAAGCCATAGTCGGAGACATCACCGACCGCGCCGCAGTGGAGAAGGGAGTGGGCGAGTGCCAGGTGGTGTTCCATCTCGCGGCCCTGGTCAGCTACACCGCCAGCTGGGAGCAACTGGAAAGAGTCAACATCAAGGGCACCAGGACGGTGGCGGACGCATGCTCGAAACACAAGACGAGGCTCATCTACGTGAGCACCACCGGAGTATACGGGAAGAGGCTCGCCGAGATGCCCGCGAACGAGAAGACACCGACGAACCCTACCGACCTCTACGGGAAGTCTAAGCTGGAGGCGGAGCGCATAGTCGGCTCCTATTTCGGGACGTTCCCCTACATGATATTCAGGCCTGCGGTCATATACGGCCCGCCGTTCTTCGACGTCTACGCGAGGGTGCTGAAGAAGATAGAGAACGGCAGCATGCAGGTGCTGGGAGACGGGAAGAACGTGATACCGTTCGTGCACTCTGATGATGTGGTGGAAGCGCTCATGCTCGGGGCGCGTTCGGAGCTGCCCGCAGGGACGTTCGTCCTGGCGGGGAATTCCACCATGACCCAGGAAGCGATCTACAGGTTCGCGGCCGAGGCGCTCGGAGTGGAGTTCAAGCCGGGGCACACTAGCCCAGGCGTGGCGAAGGCTTTAATTAGCTTAACCTCATTGGTGAAGAAGAGCGGCATCAGCGATGAGGACGTCAACGTGCTCTCCTCGCACAGGATTTTCGACACCAACCGCGCGGAGAAGATCCTCGGATGGAAACCGGGGACCAACCTCATGGAAGGCATCCGCCAGATGGTGGAGATGTACAACGAGAGGAAGAGCAGGATAGCGAAGATACAGGAGATGAGGAAGCTGAAGGAGCAAGGACAGAAACCTCAGCGCCCCGTGGCCTCCGGCAAACCCGGGGAATCTGACGATCATATGGGTGAGATCAATGGCAATGTCAAACAAGATTGAGAAGTACATCAATGACAGGATGAAGAAGGAGAAGCTCCTGTTCGCGCTCATAGACCCGCTCGACTACAAGGACCTCAAGCACGCCACCGACTCCGCGGTCGCGGCCGCCGAGGGCGGCGCCGCGGTCATTCTCATCGGAGGATCGATCGGGGTGCAGGGAGAGATCCTGGACACTGTGGTCAAGGCGGTGAAGGCCCGCACCAAGGTGCCGGTCGTGCTCTTCCCGGGCAACATCGCGACGCTCACGAAATACGCTGACGCGGTCTACTTCATGTCGCTCCTCAACTCAAGGAATGCGTACTGGATCAGCCAGGCGCAGATGCTCGGCGCACCCGTAGTCAAGGATCTCGGCATAGAGCCGCTGCCCATCGGCTACATCGTAGTGGAGCCAGGAGGATCGGTAGGATGGGTCGGCGACGCCAACCTCGTGCCGAGGGACAGGCCGAAGATCGCTGTAGCCCTCGCGCTCGCGGGACAGTACATGGGATCGCGCTTCATACTGATGGACGTCGGATCGGCGTCCAAGATAGGCCATGTGCCGCTCGAGATGGTCGGCGCGGTCAAGAGGTACATCGATGTCCCGCTCATCGTCGCGGGAGGGATCAAGACCCCTGAAGAGGCCAAGGCGGTCGCGAAGGCGGGCGCCGACATCATCCAGATAGGCACCATGATAGAGAAGAGCGCGGATGTCAAGTCCCTCTGCCAGAGGATCGTGAAGGAGATCAACTCCCCGTGATCCCGGCGCCAGGCTAATCCTTTAAGAGACTGCCGTCAAATGGGTAGCGATGGCAATCGGAACGATGGACATCGTGCTGCGGATTCTTGCGGCCACAGCCCTGGGCGGGCTTGTCGGCTCCGAGCGCGAGAGGATGCTCAAGCAGCACACCGCCGGCCTGAGGACGTTCGCATTCGTCACCATGCTCGGCGGTCTGGCGGGCGTCGCCATCGAACTGGGGATACCGTTCGCCGAGCTGTTCCCGATAATCGGATTCGCGGCGATAGTCGCCTATTCCTACTTCATATACAGGGAGAAGGGCATCGAGGCGCTCGGCATGACCACGCTGTCCGTGATGCCCATCATGTACCTGATCGGACTCATGTCCGGGATAGGCATGCTGGGAGAGGCGGCCGCGATAGAATTCATGGTGCTCGCCGTGCTGCTGGCGGGAAGGTCGCTGCACAAGGCGGTCGACACCCTCGACGAGAAGGAGATCAACGAAGTCATACAGTTCGGGCTCATACTGTTCGTCGTCTTCCCGCTGCTGCCGTCGACCCCGGTGGTGATAGACGGGATATCCATAGACTTCATGCTGCTGTTCGGGTTCGTCCTCCTCGTCTCCATGCTGAACCTCCTCGCGTTCCTCGTGCACAGGGTATTCAGGACCGAGACGAGCACCCTCACCGGTTTCATAGGCGGAGTGATCAACTCCAGCATCACCATCCACGACATCGCGAGGAGCAAGGAGGAGAAGAGCGCCGGGCGGGCGAGCGGCGCCACCGCGGCCATGCTCGGGAGCATAGCGAGGAACACGCTGCTCGCCGCGGTCGTGATGCCGGACATATTCACGGTCCTGCTGCCCCTGTTCGCGATCATCGGTTCGGTCATGATCATCCTCATGTACATAGAGAGGAGAGAGTCGAAATCGCTCCTGGAAGTGGAGCACAACTTCACGGTGATCAACGGACTGAAGCTGGCCGGCATGCTCCTGGTGATACTCGCCGCGTTCCAGCTGATGGCCAATAACTTCCCGGACTACGTGCCCCTCCTCGCGCTCGTGAGCGGGGCGGTGAGCAGCGGATACACCATGCTGTCGCTGGGGACGGTATACGCGACGATAGGGGTGAAGGAGACGATCATGTCCGTCGCGCTGACAGTCATAGGCAGTTTCGCCACGTCCACCGCGGTGGCGTACATGTACGGAACGAGGAGGTTCGGCACCACGGTGCTGAAGCAGTCCCTCGTCGCCGCGGTGCTGCTGCTCGGGTACGTATTGCTGATAGCCGCATAACGAGTGCTGATTCTCAATCCGACGCGACAGGCAGCGGCTGCTGCGCGGACTCGCTCCTGCGTGTGGCGAGGACATCCCGGATGAGGCCGTTCGCCTTCTTTGAGACGCTCTCCACGTAGTCCTCGTCCGCCAGGAAATCGACGTTGGCGTCTATCCATATCGTGGGCGTGTGCGCGGAGATGGAGTGGAACTCCTTCCTGTACTCGTCGATGAGCCTGCCCCAGTAGTCGTAATCGAGGGCTTCTCCTGTCTTCCTCTTCTTCAGCCGGTCGTTGATGCAGGTGTCCACGCTGATGTCGAGGAATATGATGCCGTCCGGCCCGTTCAGGCCGTATGTCCGCATCATCGCGTCGCGGTAGTCGCAATAGGTGCCGAACGCGCCGTGGCTGAGCTTGCCGATGTCGTGGAGGTTCTTGGCGAACACGTAGTCGCCGAATATCGACCTGTCCTCGAGCGCGAGGCCGTTGAACCGCTGTATGTTGGCGCCCATGACGATCCTCGCGTTGAGGTAGTACATCTGCGACGCCATCGCGTAGACCTCCTTCATGCCGCCCTCGTAGAAGTCCTTCAGGAAGGGGTTCTGGTTCACGCGCTCCTCGAAGAACCGCACCGGCATGCTCGGGAGGCCGCGCTTGAGGCTGAAGACGAGTGGGGGCTTCTCGAAGAGGGCGCCCAGGTCGGACTTGCCGCTGCCGGAGATGCCCTCTATGGCGATATGCACCCGTCTCCCGGTCTCTTCTGCTACGTCCATTGTAATCAATCCGGTCTCAATACTCGGTCAGCTTAGATTTCTTGGTCTCGCCGCTGCCCCATCCCTGCCTGCGCAGCGCCTGCACGATGCGCTCCTCGATCTGCAGGTGGAAGCGCCTCAGGTCCGTCTTGCTGAGGTCGTTGTTCGCGTCTATCCTCACCAGCTTGTCCCCGAACCTCGGGATGTCGTTGGGCAGGATGTCCTCTATGAGCTCCCTGTAGAGCGTGTGCGTGTTTGTGAGGTAGTCGAGGCTCATCGCGCTCTCCGACTTCCTCCCCCGCTCCATCACGCGCCTGTACGCCACGCCCGGCTCGACGTCGATGTAGACGAAGACGTCGGGAGTCGGCGTCCTGTTGCGCAGCTTGGCGTATGTCGCGCAGTAGCTGTCGTAGAAATACTTGGCGATCCCGTCGCCCCCGGGGTCGCCGAAGAGGCCGGAGCGGAAGTCGTTCTCGAAGAAGACGTACCTGTTCTCCTCCGGTATGCGCTCCACGATCGCGATCCCGTTGTCCCGGGAGGCCTCGGCCATCTGGTCCGCCCTGGCAGCCAGCATGGCCACCTCCGCGCCGAAGCACCCGTACCTGTCGCCGCGCTGGAAGGCGGGATAGAACACGGAGGCGGCGATGTCCTTCACGCGCTTCGACTCCTCGTAGACCTTGAGCTCGCCCGGCGTGATGAGCACGGAGGGCAGCTTGGAGCCGAGGCGCAGCGACTTCATCGACTTGATGAACTCGGATTTGCCTATTCCGATGCCGCCGAGGACAGCTACGATCACTTCTGCCATGAGAATCACTCTGGGCCTGGTTCAGGCTCTTCCTTGGCTCGGCCGGCACTGCCGTTGATCCCGCGCTGCAGCAGTATCTTCTTCGCTCTCTGCTCTATGTAGAGGTGGAATTTCTCGAGTTCTTCGGAACTGAAATCCTTGTTCGCGTCTATTATCAGGCACCTGTCCTTGAAATCCGGGATGATGCTGGGTAGTATCACATCCACTAGCCGCTCGTATAATCCGTGGATCTCGGTAACGTACGCTTCGGTCAGGCCCTGCTCGGATGCGAGCCCGCCCCCCTTCTTCAGCTCCGCCATCCTCCGGTTGAAGGCAGTCGTCGGCGATGTGGAAAGGTAGATGAACAGGTCCGGCGGCGTCAGCGACTTGACTAGGCTGTCGAATATCGTGCAGTAATCGTCGAATTGCTCCGGGCTGAGCAGTCCGCCCTTGACCAGGTTCTTGACGAACACGTACCGCATGTCGTACACGCAGCGCTCCCTGAAGATTATCCCGCCCTGCCTCATGTCCTCCCGCTCTTCCTGGACGGTGCTGCGTAGGATCGCGACCTCGCTCATGAAGAGAAGATCCGATTTAGTCGTCTGGATGGTCGGGAACTTCTGATTCCCGGTCTGAAACGTCACGTTGTCCTGCTGCAGATATAAAGTCGGATAAAAGAACTTGTCCACGATGTGAAGCGACCGCGGGGACTCTCTCCTCACGTTCAATTCCCCGGGCATGCTCAACAATGGGAGAAGGTCCAACCCGGTCTTTTTCGTCTCCACGCTATTGAGCAGCGTGGATTTCCCCCCTCCGATATTGCTCAAGAGCACGATCTTGATCTCAGCCACAGAATCATCCCACGCGCGCGTCCGAGGCCGTACTATGGCATCGACGTGCGAAACGAAAGCCCTCCCACAGGCCGATAGTATCTGCCCGTTCGGATTTATATTCCTTGTTCATTTTTCGCTGTGGAATGCCGTTTGGATGGGACGGAAGTGAAAGTTTAAATGCGGAAGCCGCGCGGACAGCCCCGGGACGGATAGCGTTTAATAGATGCGCGGCCAAATCTGGCTGGTGTGGGAACGTGGGTCTTCTAGCGAGAGTGCCTAAGGGTTCGCCGGCAAAGCGCACGGCGGATGGTTTCGATTTCAGTTCTGTCCCCCAGCTCACGCCCTGGAACGACCGGGCGTTCCGAAGGATGATCCCGAAGGAAGGGTTCCTGCATGATGACGCCGCGCGGGGAGGGATGACATACGCGCGGACGCACAGGCTGAAGCACAGGATCGTCAGGATGCCGCTGAAATGGATATACGACGACGACAATCAGATGAGGAAGACCTACGACTGGGAGTACATCCGCCACCTCGCGGACACGGTAGGCGTCATAGGCCTGCTCCACCCCATCTCGCTATTAGAGGAGATTCCGCACCAGAGATACACGATCATCGCAGGCCACTGCAGGACCAGGGCGGCCTGGCTGCTCGGATGGAACAGGATACCCTCGATCGTGTTCAAGGCGCTCAACGAGGAGACGCGCATAGAGATACAGATATCCGAGAACACCTACCAGCCTGTCCCGCCATGGGAAGCGGCGGAGAAGTACGTGGAGCTGCATGACGGACTGGTCAGGAAATACGGGAAGTTCCCGCTGGCGGAGCTCGCCAGGATCATAGGCAGGAGCCCGAGCGCGCTCAGCGACGCCCGCGAATTCGTCACGATCAGCCCTTTCGTGAAGGACTGCGTCAGGGACGGCCACTTCCCGTACGGGGGGGCGGTCTGCCTCGCGAAGATAAAGGCGAACGGAGCCCAGGACGAGATCGCCGTGAACGCCATGAACTCCTGCGGATTCAAGACGTACGGGGACATCCAGAACGAATTCGCCGTGAACGCCATGGTCAACCATACGCGCGTGCTCGTCAGGCACGTGAAGGCGCTCGTGGAAAGCTACATCATGGCGAAGAACCAGACCTCGATGGAGGAACTCATGTACAAGTCGAGGGAAGAGGCGGAGAAGGAGATGGCGAACGCGCGGAGATTCCATGTCGAACAGGTGGCCCACCGCTCGATGATGGAGATGCGCGGCTACTGGGAACGTATACTGTACCTGCATCGGAAGAACCAAGGGACGCAGTACGACCCCCTGCTCAACGAATCGGTGCGCGAGCGCTTCGGCGAGCTGGAGCAGACGGTCGCTAAGATACGCGCTGAACTGGACGGGCGCAAGAAAAAGGAATAAAAAAGAAAGAGAGGGCGCGCGTTACTCTTCCGTCACTCTTATCATCATCCCTTCCCTAGCGGCGACGGTGTTCGGGAACTCCCTCTGCGCAGCCTCCTCTATCTTCCTCACCTTCTAGTCGCTGGAGGTCGGGTCGTGATGGAAGAGCACCAGAAGGCCTGCCTTTGCCCTCTTCGCGATCTTCACTCCTTCCAGCCACGTGGAGTGGCCCCATCCGATCTTGGACGGATACTCTTCCGGAGTGTACTGCGCGTCGTAGATCAGTATGTCCGACCCCTTGGCCTGGCCGAGCACAGCGACGTCCATCTCGTTCAGGTGCTCGGTGTCCGACGCGTATGTCGTCACGAAGCCGTTGTGAGCGATCCTGTAGTTGAAGCAGTCGGACCTCGGGTGCCGGTTGATGTCCGCCCTCACGCTGATGCCGTTGAGCCTGTACGTGGTCGGCTGCAGCTCCTTCATCCTGATCCTCGCGCCGAGCTCCGACAGATTGACTGGGAAGTTCGGCGGTTCCATCTGCCCGCGGAGAGTCTCGTTCAGCTTGTATCTCACGCTCTTCGGGCCGCAGATCAGGAACTGGTTCGCGGGTACGTACGCCGGGACAAAGAACGGGAATCCCTGGATGTGATCCCAGTGCACGTGCGAGAGGAGGATCGTGCCCCTGTTTCCGAACGTCTGCATCCTCTTCATGAGGTCGAGGCCGAGTTCGCGCAGCCCGCTGCCCGCATCGATGATCATCAGCTGGCGATCGCACTCGAGGCTGATGCAGGAGGTGTTCCCACCCATTTCCAATGTCTTCTCTCCTGGCGACGGCAGGGACCCCCTCGTGCCCCAGAAACGCAGCGACAGCGAATTCGCGGGCCCTTCCGCGAGTCCCTCCTTTACGTAGAACACATTTCCGACGGACTTCTCTTGCATGTATTTGGACTGTACAACGATTTTCCTCATACCATCATCCTCCTTTCGGTTGACTGAGCAGATAACGGAATCGGCTCATATTAAACTTGTTCAGGATTTTTTGCAGAATATCCGGATGTTTTAATAATTACTGCGGTTATATCGGAATATGTCAGAAAAGAGGGAAGAAACAGCGGAATCGGCCGGATCCAAGCTCCAGCACATAGCGGCAGAGATGAGGCTCAACGCAAAGGACAGGAAGATACTGAAGGAGCTGGAACAGAACGCACGGCTCCCTGCCTCGCAGATCGCGAGGAGGACCGGCCTGTCCGTCGAGTCCGCCAATTACAGGCTGAGGAACCTGATGGAGCGCGGCATCGTCAGGAGGAACTACGCGATGTACGACCTCCCCAGGATGGGATACAACATCTACCGCATCCTCCTCCAGCTCGAGAACATGCCTGCGAGGGAGGAGGCGGAGCTGCTGGAACATCTCAGGAACGTCCCCTCCGCGCTGTGGGTCGGCACCGCGAACGGCGCCTGGGACATGCTTACGACCGTCCTCGCCAGGGACGTGACCGAGTTCAATGGAATAATCGAGGAGATACTCGCGAAGCACGGAAAGCATATCAGGAACAAGGATATCACGATGACGGTGCTCCAGACATCAGAGCCGCCGGGGCACATTACGGGGAAGGAGACGAGGATAGGATACCGGACTCCTCCGAAAGAGGCGGCGGACCTCGATGAGACCGACTACAGGATAATGACTCTCCTCTACAGGGACGCGCGGATGCCAACCACGGATATCGCAAAGAGCATCGGAGTATCGAGCGATACGGTCCAATACAGGATCAAGAAGTTGACGGAAGACAAGATGATCAAGCGGTTCATGTGCTGGATGGACAGGAAGCTCCTCGGATACCAGCACTACAAGGTGCTGATCCGGCTGCAGTTCGCCGCGAACGAGCAGAAGAAGCGGCTGATCGCGTACTGCAACAACCACCCGAACATCATATTCTTCGCGTCAATCATAGGATCGTGGGACATGGAGATAGACATGGACGCCAAGAGCGCCGCAGACTTCCACGCCATGATGAGGGACCTGAGGAACGAATTCTCAGACATCATCCGGAACTACGAGAGCGTCATCATAATCGACGACTACCTCTGCATGCCGGAATTCAGGCCGCCGGCGCAGGGCCGTTGAATGGGCCGAATCTCAGAATCCCGGATGCTCCCTGTAGAACCTCGCCTTGAAGAACTCCACGAGGCCGAGGTACACGACAACGAATCCCGCCAGCACCAGCAGGAAGTCCATCGGCGGCGGGGTGAATCCGAAATACGCGCCCAGCGGAGTGTACGGCAGCGCCATGGCGGCCGCGACGACGAGCAGCGAACTGACAGCGAGCAGGAGGCCCGGTCTGCTCTGGTAGAACGGCCTCCTCGTCCTTATGATGAATATGATCATGGTCTGGGTGCAGAGCGATTCCATGAACCAGGCGGTCTGGAACAGCGACGCCGACGCGTTGAAGACGAATATCATGACCCCGAACGTGAGAAAATCAAACAGCGAGCTGAACGGCCCGAAGAACACCATGAAATCCTTGATGAACTTGACATCCATCCTCTTCGGCTTCTCCACGTACTCCTTGTCCACATTATCGGTGGAGATCGTCATCTCCGAGAAGTCGTACAACAGGTTGTTGAGCAGGATTTGTATAGGCAGCATGGGCAAGAAGTTCATGAACAGCGACGCCCCCGCCGCGCTGAACATGTTGCCGAAATTGGAACTGATGCCCATCTGTATGTACTTCATCGTGTTCCCGAACGTCTTCCGCCCCTCCAGGACGCCGTCATAGAGGACGTGCAGCGACTTGTGCAGCAGGATGAGGTCCGCGGACTCCTTCGCGACGTCCACCGCGTTGTTGACGGAGATGCTGACATCCGCCTTCCTCATCGGCGGCGCGTCGTTGATCCCGTCGCCCAGGAATCCGACAACATGGCCGTTGCGCTTCAGCGCCTCGATGATCCTCTCCTTCTGTATGGGGGTGACGCGCGCGAATATGTTCGCCTTCTCCACGGCCTTGGTGAGCGCCTCGTCCGGCAGCCCGGCGATCTCGGATCCGGTGAGTATGCCTTTGATCTTGAACCCGAGCTGCCCGCAGATGTTCCAGGTGACGAGCTCGTTGTCCCCGGTGAGGACCTTCAATTCGATGCCTGACTTGCTGAGAAGCTGCAGCGACTCCTTCGAAGTCTTCTTCGGGGGGTCTATGAACGCCACGAACCCGAGGAACACCAGGTCCTTCTCGTCATGGATGGAGTATTCGGTCCTGCCGTCGCTGGGACGGCCATAGGATATCGCGAGCACGCGGAATCCCTTCTCGCTGAGGTCCTCGTATCTCTTCTCCATCCTCTTCCTGGCGCGGCTGTCGATCTCCACTGCCTTGCCGCTGGACTCGTATCTCGAGCATATCCTGAATACGTCCTCCGGAGCGCCCTTCGTCAGTAATATCTTCTCCCTCCCCTTCCTCACCACGACGGAAGAGCGCCTGCGCGCGAAATCGAACGGTATCTCGTCCACCTTCAAATGGCCTTTGATGTCCGCCTTCTCATGGGAGATTATCGCCTCGTCAAGGGGGGTACGCAGGCCCGTCTGGTAATAGCTGTTGAGGAACGAGTAGAGGAACACCTTCTCGCTCTCCTTGCCGTCCATGTCGACGTGGAGGAGCAGGGTGACCTTGTTCTCCGTGAGCGTGCCCGTCTTGTCGGTGCACAGCGTGTCCATGCTGCCGAAGTTCTGTATCGACGCCAGGCGCTTGACGATGACTCCCTTGTCCGCCATCGCCATCGCGCCCTTCGAGAGGTTGATCGATAGTATCATCGGCAGGAGCTCCGGCGTGAGACCGACCGCAAGCGCGATCGCGAACAGCAGCGACTCGAGCGGGTTCTGCTTCAATATCGCCTGTGAGATGAACGCGAACAGCACGAGAAGCATCGTCACCTTCGTGATCATCGCGCCGAACTCCCTCAGCCCCTTGTCGAACTCGGTCTCGGGCCTCCGCTCCACGGATTCCTTGATGATCGCGCCGTACTCCGTGGAGACGCCGGTCCTCATGACAAGCGCTGTCGCAGTGCCGCTGATGATCGATGTGCCCATGAAGAGGTAGTTATCCCATCCCGTCACGTCCTGGATCGTGTTCGGCTTCAGCGCGGCCGCGAACTTCTCCGCGGGGAACGACTCGCCCGTGAGCGCGGACTGGTCCACGAAGAAATCCTTGGCGGAGATGATCCTCGCGTCCGCGGGCACGATGTCCCCGGCAGACAGCATGACGATGTCGCCCGGCACGAGGTCGGAGAGATGCACCTCCTCCTTCCTGCCGTCGCGGAATACCTCCGCCATGGTCGCGACACGCTTCTTGAGGGACTCGGCCGCGCGCTCGGCCCTGTATTTCTGCACGAAATCCAGGACGACGCTGATGAGCACCATGACGTAGATGATCACCGCGTTGACCACCTCGCCGAGGGCGCCTGATATCGCGCCGGCGATGAGCAGTATGAGGATGAGGGGATTGGCGAAATGCGAGAGGAAATCGACCAGCAGCGGGGCCTTCTTCCTCTTGGCCAGCTCGTTGTGGCCGTACAGGGCCTGGCGGCGGTGGATGTCCTTCTGGCTGAGCCCTGTCCGGGGGTCGGAGCCCAGATCGGACAGGAGCTGCTCTATGGGAGAGCAGAGCATCCTCTTCTTGTCCATCTCCTGCGACTTGGCCTGCAGTACGGTATCGTTTGGTGCGCCCATGCGTTCAACGGTCGCCGGCCGGGTTGAAAAACATTTTGATATGGCGGAATGCCGGAAGAAAGAGCAGTGGGCCCGGGGAGGATCGAACTCCCAATCTCTACCTTGTAAGGGTAGCGTCTTAGCCATTCGACTACAGGCCCGCGCACGGATTACGTACGACGGGCATATAAAGATTTATATATCCTGACCGCCCAAAGGGAGATACAGGCGACAAGTTCTAGGCAATCGGAATCAGGCGACTGTACAACCGCGACGCATAGTCATGCGCGTCCGGACATGAATAAGGTGTTAACGATGACAACAGGTGCTACAATGACAAAGACTAGAGAAACTCATCTTCCGCACGGAACGCACGATCACGCGACCCGGGCGCCAAGGGGCCACAACAAGATGGAGCGGGTGTTCACCCACCTCCGCGAGGCGTACAAGGCCCTTGAGTCTAGGGAAGCGATGAAGCCGACATACCGCGTTTATGACGGCAAGGTGCTGAAGATGCTCCACCAGAAGGTCTACGTCGCGAAGGCGGACGAATCCATCGCGGATGTGCTCGGGAAGATAGGCGACCAGAAGAAGCTGGCGGACGCCGTGGCGTTCTTCACGGATAAAGGCAGCCTGAGATTCGAATGCTTCGTGCTCAACGAGAAGGCGTTCAAGGACATGGCGAGGACGGACGCGACTGGCGCCGAGTTCTTCAGCGCACTGCTGATGGAGATGTTCGATTCGAACAAGAAAGGGCTGACGCTGGAGGAGATCTCCGACCTCCACAGGTACAAGCCGGCCTATGTCAGGCAGATCATCGACACCACGATGGAGACCGTCCTGATCAAAGTGTAGCCGGCCAACCGATACGGATTGAAGTGATATTTATGGCAACCACGGTAGCGACGATCAATGAGAGGCAGAAAGCGGCGCGCATCCTCCCGCCATTCAGGAACCTCGTCATGGAGGAGGGGGTCCTGAAAGCGGACGGGGCAGTCAGGAAGGACAAGGAGGAGGGCTACACCAGGTGCTATTACCCTGACAGCGACGTGATAGAGGAGATAGGCCCGACCGGCATCAAGGTGAGATTCGCATTCGACAGGTCCGCGTTCAAGAGGCTCGAGAGGGAAGAGCCGAAGAAGGCGGCCGTATTCTACAGGTACAACGCAGAGATGTTCGGGTCGGTGTCATGCGACATCGCCTATCTCGTCAGGCTGTACGGGACGACTCCGTCGCAGGTCAAGGAAGAGCTGTGCGGGGCTGAACGGGAAGTCCTGAAGATAAAGGGGATAACCCAGCAGCGCTGATCCGGATCATGCTGCTGTTCAGCCATTCTACCGTCAGCTAGTAAGGATCAGATCACGCTTTCCTCGGTCGGAGCCTTGACGCCGTAGTCGCTCGTCGTGGTCCTCCACATCGAGCCGTACTTCTTCTGCATCTGCTGCTCCACCGGCTTGGCCTTCTCTATCGCCACGTCCACATGGCGCGCCTCGATCATCTCGGAGCTGTCCATCGTTGCTGAATCGCCAGCGAGCTTGATGATGCCCGCGAGATCCCTGAGTCGCAGCGTGAGCCCTTCCTTGCCGTCGAACTGCTTTGCCCTGCGCCTGGATTCGTCTATGATGCGCTGGATCGCGGACGAATCGGCCGGAGGTATCCTGCCGTCCTTCACGATCTCCTGCGCGATGAACTGGATGACCTTCTTGACGTTCTTCGGATTGTCCGGCATGATGTTGTTCATGAGTATCTCGTAGCCGTTGCCCAGTATCCTGGAGCGCAGGGGCGCCAGTATGGTCTGCACGTCGTTGAAGTTCACTGCGGCCACAAGTATGAAGTCGGAAGGCACGCCGTCCACGCGCACGGACGAGCCGGTGGAGGACTGGTTCCTGCCGGTTATCGGGTATTTCTTCTCCTGCATTGCCGTCAGCAGGAACCGCTGCAGCTTGCCAAGCGAGGAAAGCTCGTCTATGAAAAGCACGCCCTCGTGCGCCTCGTGCACAGCCCCCGGCACAACCCTTGTGTAGGGAATCGAGCCTATCTGGGGGTGCGAGCCGTACGGGTCGTGCCTCACATCGCCAAGAAGCTCGGTCTCCGAAGCGCCGGTGGCCTGCACAAATGAGGGCCGGTCCAGAGGCAGCAGCACCTTGAACTGCATCTTCTGCCGCAGCTCCGCGATCTTGACAAGCTCCTTCTGCGTAAGCAGCGCCACCCTGGCGCCGCGCCTCTCGAACACCACAAGCTCCTCCTTGCCCTCGCGGACGCGCGTGGTCTGCACGCGGTCCTCGCGCTCCATGGAGCGGCCAACCAGCAGGTCCTCAAACGGCCCGCGCGCCTTGCGGTACTTGTCCGCGCCGCACGGGCATATCTGCGCGTCGGGGCTGGAAATCCTGGCGCAGCGCCTGCAGCGGAAGCCCAGCTTCTCCGAGACAAACGAGGGCACCTGCTCCGGGTCCAGAAGCTGCGCGGCCGGCTGCTTATCGCTTTTTTTGGATGTATGGGCGCGCACCTGCACGAGCGGCCGCTCGGGGTGCTCGGGATTGTGGAGCACAATCACTTCCTGGCGCGGCTTGGGAAGCGAGAATGAGATTGCCTGCGCCAGCATGCTCTTGCCTGTCCCCGGCGGCCCCACAAGCAGCAGGTGGCGCCTCTGCCTTCCCACCAGCCTGCCTATCCTGACCGCCTCGTCCTGCCCTATTATCTGCAACAGCGGGTCTGAGGGTATGCGTATCTCCGATGTTGAGGAAATGTCTTCAATGCCCATCCTTGCACCTGCCCACGATGGGAAAATTAGCCAGGGAAATATATAATTCCACTACTTGGTGTAAACGTAGACCTTCACGCTCATTGCCGTCCGCACGCCGCCGAAATACATCGTGCCGCCGCGGTTGGCCACCGCCACCTCGCGCGCGCCTGTGAAATTGCTGTCCCCTATGTAGAATGCGCCCGCGACCGAGCCGTTGGAGGGCTCCACCGTGATGTAGTAGCCCTGCACGCGCAGCAGGTTGCCTATCGCCGTGTAGTTGGCCGGGTTCAGGTCGCCGGTCTTGGTCGAGCCGACCATGTTGGCAAGCCTTTTCACCTTGGAGGAGTTCAGGCTGTTGGAAAAGCCGTTTGCAAAGCCGACCTGCCTGATGCCGCCCACCGGCACGCTGGTGTTGCCCCAGTTTTCCGGCTGGCCTGGCGAGAAAAGCGAGTCTGCCACGCGCAGCGCGTCGTCATACACCCCTCCGGTGCGCGCGTCTATGGTCGACTGCACGCCGTACCAGTAGGCCACCAGCGTGGTGAACGCTATCACCATTATTACCGTCGCGATTATCGCGTCAAATGAAAAATACTGCCCTTTCATGGAATCATCCTGGCTTGAACCTTATGGTCCCGTTCTCATTGGAAATGTTCAGTGCGAGGCCCTGCGAGGCGTTTATTGCTATCCTGTTGGCCGCGAAGCTTATGAAGCCCGACTGCGTCGTGGCGGTATAGTTGGTGGCTATGGCAACCGCGGAATAGCTGGCCGGGCCGCTTGCGCCCTGCCACTCCACATACACAAAGCCGGTCTGCTGGCTCTGCGGGGTGGCGCCCGATGTCACTGAAAGCGTGTAGGGCCTGTTGAGCAGGCTCCTTGAAAGGAAGAACCTCTCCTCAAAGCCCGGGCCTGCCACGAACGCCGTGTGTATGCGGTCGGCAAGCCCGTTGGCTATCTCCTGCGCATTGGCGTATTCCGCGCGCGACATCTCCTGGCCTTGTATCTGGAAGAAAATCGCCACTGCCGCCATGAACACCAGGAAGAAGAACGAGGCGTAGGATATCAGTTCAACCGAGGCCTGCCCCCCCTTCAATGCAACGCGGCTACTGCGCGTATGTGATATTGACATAAGTACCATCCACATTGACCAGGCTTATCCTCTGCAGGCCCGCGGTCCTCTTGCCTGCCAGATTGCCGGTCACATTGGCAAAAGTGCTGCCCACCATGTCCAGCTGCCTGCCGTCCGCGTTCATCCGCAGCACCACAAGGCCGTTGTCCACCGAGCCGTTGAGCACGCCGTCCGGGTAGTTGACGATTATGACCTTGCTGGCGTTTGCGCCCTGCAGGTATATCTCGCCAGCCTCGTCCGCGATTGTCCTGACGCTGGCCTTGGCCTGCAGCAGCGAGGCCTTGCCAAGCTCGGAGTTGGAGGAGGAGAGGAATACTAGCGCAAGGGGTATGATGAATATCACGGCAAAGCTGGCCATGACAAGCATTTCAGTCGCCGCTTGCCCGCGCAAGCGGCGAGCAGTCGATGTGCATTTTGCAGGGGCAAAATGCATCAGACATCGAGCAGAGCTCGATGCTGAGCCTGAGCTCGACTCAATGGCAGCCTGCCCGCGCATGCCTTGGTTTGCATTGTTCTTCATCATCGCAATCACTTTATGGCGGCTCCACTCCGCACGAGGAGGCAATCACTCCGCTGGTGTCCTCCTTGCATATCAGCGGCCTCAGGCCGTAGCGGTCTATGGAGTTTTGTATGGTGAGGCTGTAGAGGATCACGGGGTCATTGCCAGTCATCCTGAACCTGCCGGTGGCGTTCTGCGTCACGTTTGCGTTGGTCGAGCACATCTGCATGTCCTTGCAGCCGGACATGCCCTTCACCCTCACGTTCTGCGGCGAGTTGGTGATGGCGTGCGGCGAAACCGTCTCGCCGTAGAACTCCCAGTCCAGCCTGGACATCTTCTTGTTGAGCGTGTCGTTGGCGCCGCCCGCCCATTTCCCTGTCAGTATGGTCTCAATGCCAAGCGCGCTGTTGGAATAGGCGTGCGAGCTGTTGAGCATCCTCTGGAAGAATGACGGCCCCGGGCCCTGCACGTAGAATCCGCACATGGCCATGTCGCGTATGGCGTGTATGTCCCAGAGCCTGTTGTAGCCCTGCCCTGGCAGCTTGTAGGCCCAGTCGCCCGCAGGGGCAGACGCGGCCGGCAGGTCGTTTTGGTTGTCGAACAGCACAAAAGGCAGGCCGCTTCCATCCCAGTCCGTGTAGTTGACATAGTTCACATTCGAGGGGCCGAGGCTTGGCGTGCCGTCCATCACCAGGAAGGGCTTGGATAGGTTGTTGCCGTAGCGCGCATTGGTGAAGTTGTAGCAGCCTATGCCTGAAACCAC
>CABMEP010000052.1 GCA_902385155.1 uncultured archaeon
AATTATTAGCCGTTGCTGATCTTACCGTTTATTTTGTTATTGTTCGTGAAAGGGTTGATAATCAGACTTATTGTGTTGCTTGGGCTGGCTGTGACGCTCACATTGTCGCAGCCTACGAGGCCGATCATGGCGTAATTGGAGCCAAGGTCAAGGACTTGGCTGTTTGAACACAATCGATTTACCCCGTCATAATACTCTATCGGAAGGCCATTGATCTTGTTGGTTCGGTCTATGCTGTTCTGGAAGTACCCGATGCTGGTTCCGTATAGGTATAATCCAGATATGCCTTGATCCACTGAGATGTTGTTGTTTGCGAATGTGTTGCTGCGGCTGAAGGTGAGGGACACGCCATAGTCGCCAATGCTGGTGATGCTGTTGTTGGTAAATGTGTTGCTGGCGCAGAAGTCGAGTTGCACGCCGCGGCTGGTCGTGCTGGTGATGTTGTTGGATATGAAGATATTGTTGTCGGAGTGGAACCAAATGAATGCACCATAGTCGCCTGTGCTGGTGATATTGTTGTTTGTGAAGTTATTGCCGGAGCTGGATGAAAGCACCAAGCTACGGTCGATTGGGGCAGTGATGTTGTTGTTTGTGAATGTGTTGCTGGAGCTGGAAGAGAGGGACGCGCCGGCGCCGATCGTGCTGGTGATGCTGTTGTTGGTGATTATGTTGCCGGAGCTGGATTCGAAATAGATGCCTTGATTGTTCGAGCTGACAGTGTTGTTGGAGATTATATTGCTGAAGCTTGAGCTAAGGAAGATTCCATTGCCGTTTGAACTGATAGTGTTGTCTGTGAGCGTATTGTTAGCACCAAAGTGGATGAACATGCCCTGATTGTTTAAATCGACAGTATTGTTCGTGAGAGTGCTGTTGGAGCTGGATTCTAGGTAGATACCGATGTCACCATTTGAGCTGGCGATATTATCTGTAATACTATTATTTGAGCTGGAATCAAGGCGGATGCCTTGCTCGGTATTCAAACTGACGGTGTTGTTGGTGATGATGCTATTCGAGCTTGAGGAAACGAAGATGCCCTTGCTGAAATTCATGACGATACAATTTTTCACTACGATATTGCTCCAACCACCAGCATTGTCGATTCCATTGCCTGCGCCATTGCCGGTGATGCTATGGCCTTGGCAGTCCAGAGTGATGTCATCGACACCGATCGTCAAGGCGGTTCCTGTGCACTGCAGGTCTTCAGAGAGTACGTAGTCGCCGCTAGACGAGAGAGTTATGCCACAGTGGTTGGTCAGATCCAATGATCTGGTCTCGGAATAACCTATATTGAACGCAGTATCGGTGCAATCGACGCTCCAGCTATAGTTGCCAGATGGTAATGAGAAGAATGAGAACGAATCAATGGCCGCATTCACGGAATTGGCCACAGTCTGGTTGATCGACCCATTGATGTAGAGATGACATATCCTCATAGTTTGGGATGCATCATCTGTAACATTGAATCTGAATTCCATGCTGGAAGCGTTTATGTTCGCATCGTTGTCTGGCGAAACTAGGATGACGTTTGGCGGAACAGTGTCCGAAGTGCCCGAACTGGTGTCATACTGCGCCAGTGGCAAGGCATCTATCTCATTCACGCCCAGTTGATAAGATAGGTCGCAGATTCCTGAGAGGACCGTATCGCTGCAGCCTTGGGAGAATCCATCATCGCTTGGAGTGGCATAGAAGTTGCCGCCGATGCACGGTCCGCCCATGATGTTGAGGATGCTGGGGCCGCAGTCGAGAGAAGTGCTCCAGAAATTTAAATTGTCAGAATAGAAGGCGGAATTGTCCGTGTTATTGAAGAAGTTGTTGTATATGATGTTGTTCGAGCTGGAAGAAAGGAAAATAATACCTTGATTGTTCGAACTGACATTATTACCGGAGATGGTGTTGTTGGAGCTGGATTCGAAATAGATGCCTTGATTGTTCGAGCTGACAGTGTTGTTGGAGATTGTGTTGTTGTTCGAGCTGAAGTAGAGATGGATGCCTTCGTTACTGTTCAAGTCGACAATATTGTTGTAGACCGTGTTATCGGAACTGGATGAGAGCGCGATGCCGCTGTCACCGCTATTAGAACTGACGGTGTTGTTGGCGATAGTGTTGTCGGAGCTGGAGCTAAGGAAGATTCCATCATTGCCGTTCGAGCTGACATTATTGCCGGAGATAGTGTTGTTGCTGGAGTCGTATTGGAGGAAAATACCGCTGTTACCATTCATATCGGCGGTGTTGTTGATTATGATATTGTTGTTACATTCGGGGTCGATCCAGATGCCCTTGTCGCTGTTCGAACTGAAATTGTTGCCGGATATGGTGTTGTTGCTGGAACTGGAAGAGAGGAAGATACCTCTCTGATTTGAGCTGGCAGTGTTGTTGTAGATCATTCCGTAACTGGCCCCGCTGAAAAAGATGCCGAATTCGAATCCATTGATGATGCAATTCTTCACAGTGACATCGCCATGGCCGGTATTGTCGATTCCATTGCCTGCGCCATTGCCAGTGATGCTGTGGCCGTTGCAGTCAAGAGTGACATTATCGTATCCGATCGAGCAAGTGCCGTCGATGTTCCCAGCAAGCACGTAATTTCCTGACGAAGTAATTTCACTGCAGTCAGATATTTCAACTGATGAGGGCGCAGACGGATACGCCAATGGCAATTCGTCGACATTGCTGCCGTCGATCTCGTATGGCACGGTGCAGATCCCGCTGGAGTTCGATGATCCGTTAGTGGAGCAGTTCTGCGAGAATCCGGTGCCGGACGGATTGGCGTAGAAGTTGCCTCCAATCCATGAACCGCCCATGATGTTCGTTCCGCTGTGGAGAGTGGTGTTCCAGAGATTGGAGGACCCACTAGTTATTGATACTGCCGTAGTGCTGTTGATAAAGTTGTTGTAGAATAGGTTATTCAAGCTACTGTCTATGCTGATCCCGGATGAGACACTACTTATGATGCGGTTTGAGGCAAAAATGTTGTCGGAACTGGATTCTAGATACACTCCGACGTCATTCATGCTGGTAATGTTGTTAGAGATGAATGTATTGTTGTTGGAGCTAGACTCAAGCCACGCGCCGATGTCATTCGCGCTGGAGATGCTGTTGTTAGTGAATATGTTGTTGTTGGAATTGTATTCCAGATATACGCCATTGCTGTACTCGCCGGTGCCCGTGCTGGAAAGATTGTTGGAGATGAATGTGTTGTTGTTGGAGTTGAAAGTGAGGATTAAGCCTTTATCGTAATCAGTGGTGATGGTGTTATTCGTGAATATATTATTTGAGCTGGAATAGAGGGCCGCGCCGATGTCATTCGCGCTGGAGATGCTATTGTTGATGAAGGTATTATTGTTAGGGTCGGAGTATAGGACCGCGCCGATGAAATTCGTGCTGGAGATGTTATTGAAAATGAAGATGTTGTCGTTGGAGTTGGAAAAGATGGCCACGCCGCAACTGTCGTTGCCGCTTGAGGATATATCGCTGTATTGGATCATACTGTTGCTCGTGTCGGATAAATAGACTGCATGCGCGTTGGAGACACCGGAATTCGTCTGCATGATATTGCAGTTCTTTATGACGGTTCCATTAAACCCTGTGATATCGATTCCGTATCCAGTCTCGGACTGGGCGTAGGTGATCGTGCTGCCGTTGCAGTCCAAGGTTATGCCGCTTGCGCCGATTGTCAGAGCTGTTCCGGAGCAGGGAAGATCGGACGACAGGTTGTAGTTGGAGGTAACGGTATCCCCGCAGTTGCAGATTGTTACGCCACCGCAGTCGGCGGCGTATGCTAGGCCCGCGAAAAACATGACTAATAATATTATAGTAATAATAGGAAGTCGCTGGGATGCAGATGCGCGGCTCTTGCTTGTATGAAAAGTCACATGTGTGGCGCACATGTATTGATTTGAACATCCTTTTTAAAGAGTATATCTTGACTGAGCTGTTGCGATCTGGTCGACATCTAGGATTTGTTTAACCTATCAAGGACAAGGTACTTCAGGCTTCCGCGCCCTTGAGTATGCGGGCGACCGCCTCCTTGATTGGCAGCTGCTCCTCCTTGCCGGACTTCATGTCGCGCAGGGTGACCTTGCCCAGGTCGGCTTCCTTCTTGCCGACCACGGCGACGTGCCTGAAGCCGAGCGAGTTCGCGTAGTCGAACTGCTTCCTCAGGTCGCGCTCCGTCACGTTCAGGGACACGCCGAGTCCCATGGAGCGGAACGTCTTGGCGACGCTGATCGCGTACATGTACGCGTCGTCCTTCACAGGAGCGACATAGACGTGCGCAGCGGTCGACGGCTCGCCTTCCTTGATCTTCCTCTCGGCCTTCAGCAGGTCCGCGAGGCGCTCCACGCCCAACGAGATGCCGACCGCGGGAGCGGCTGAGCCGTAGAATCCGAGCAGCTCGTCGTACCTTCCACCGCCCCCGACGCTGAGGGAGGAGTTCTCGGTGGCGACCTCGAACACGGGGCCGGTGTAGTAGTCAAATCCCCTCGCGAGGGTGTAATCGATGTCGACGTGCTTCACGCCGTACTCCTTCGCCATCTCCTTGATGGACTCCAGCCGGTCGGTGTCCACGAACTCCTTCTTCTTGGACGCGATCGCCTTGAACAGCAGCTTGATGCTGTCCTCGCCGATCCCGGCTGCGATGAGCTCTTCCCTGACTCCGCCTTCCCCTCTCTTCTCCAGCTTGTCGAGGGCGCGGATCGCGGGCACCACCTTGTCGGACGATACGCCCGACTTCATGAGGATATCGGACAATGTCTTCCTGCTGTTGAGCCTGAACCTGAATTTCCAGATGCCGAGCGCGTGCAGCGCATCCATCGCGCATGAGAGCAGCTCGGCCTCGCACCTCTCGCTGGTGCTGCCGATGATGTCGACGTCGGACTGCCAGAACTCGCGGTAGCGGCCTTTCTGCGGCTCGTCCCTCCTCCAGACGCAGCCGGAGCGGAAGACCTTGATCGGCTTCGGCAACGAGGTGTTGGCGATGAAGCGCGCGAGGCCGACGGTGAAGTCGAACCTCATGCCCATGTCATCCACCTGGTAGATCTGCTTCGTCACTTCCTCCCCGGACTTGCGGTTGAGGACCTCGAGATACTCGAGCGCCGGGGTGTCTATCGGGTCGAAGCCGTACGACCTGTAGACCGTCTCTATGGTGGAGACTATCTCCTTCCTCAGGCTGGCTTCTGCCGGATAGAAATCGCGCATCCCGCGCGGAGGCTGGTTGATCATGGAATCACTCTCATCATTCTTCTGCGTCGGCATTGAGCTTGAGCTTGCCCTTCTCTATCGAGTAGGGGATCCATCCCTTGTCCTTGATGCTGAGGTATCCGCTCGCCCTCATCTTGCCGTCCTTCATCTCCACAAGGCAGTCCACGAGCGAAGTGACCATGGACTCGAACTTGGAGTCGTGGACGCCCATCTGCATGGACAGCAGCATCGTGGCGCCCGCGGCCTTCAGCTTGCCCATGAAGAACTGCAGGAAGCGGAATGTCTCCTCCTCGCCGAACATCTCGACGAGCGTGGATATGGAATGGAGAATGACCATCGGCCTCTTCTTCATGCCTGACGCCTTCGCCACGAAATTCGAGGTCTCTATGGACAGCGCGCTCAGCGAGAACGGCACCTCTAGGCACAGCACGGTGTCCGAATTGGAGCACGTGCCGAACTGCTGGGAATAGCCGTCGACGAAGAACGTCCTGTCCCTCACCTTCCCGCAGTCCCACCCGCCCTGCTTCATCATGGACTGCCAGGCTGACGCGCCGACATCGGTGAGCACGAATATGACCGGCCTGCGGTTCCTGCAGCATTCGGAATGGGCTGCGTTCATGAGCGTCGGCTTCTTGCCGCAGTGCGGCACGCCGAGTATGAGGAGGGACGACCCCTCCATTATCCCGCCGCCGAGGAGCCTGTCGAAATCGGGGCTGCCCGTCGGAAGCAGCTTCGAGGACGGGCTCGTCCGGGCGGGCATGGCCGCCTTCCTCTTCGCCTTTGGCGGCGCTTTCGCTGGTGCCTTCCTTTTCGTTCTCCTGGGCTTCGCGGCCCTCTTGGATTTACCGGCTGCCATGGCGCATCCTCGACGTCCAGTATTGGTATTAGTGGGTTTTTAATCCTTCTAGCAGTAGTCTGGACAGTGATCCCGTGATCGTTGGAATTCTTTCGGACACCCACCTGGGATATCCCAGGTTCTACGAGGACTCGTTCTCCCAGTTCGACGAGGCGTTCAGGGCGGCCTGCGACGCGTCCGATGTTGTCATCATACCGGGCGACATATTCGACACCAAGGTCCCGCGGTTCGAGGTGATAGCGCAGGCGATGCATCTCTTCGAATACGGCAAGGCCAAGGACTGGGCTGCGAAAGGGGTGAGGAGAGTCGACAGCCCCGGCATGAAGGACAACGTGGAAGGAGACCTTCCGGTCGTCGCGATCCACGGCACCCACGACCGCAGGTCGAAGGAAATGATCAATCCGGTCCAGCTCCTCGCGAAGTCCGGTTTCGTCACCAACGCGAGCGATGGGGCCGCCATATTCGAGAAAGACGGGGAGAAAGTCGCGATACACGGGTTCGGGGGCACTCCGGAAGACGAGGTTCACGAGGCGCTCAAGGCGAGAGAGCTGAAGCCGATTCCTGGCGCGTACAACATACTCGTATCCCACCAGACGATAACCGATGTCATCCCGGTGGCGCAGGGCATAACGCTTGAGGACCTGCCGCCGGGATTCGACCTCTACCTCAACGGCCACATACACAAGAGGCACCTGATCACGCGCAACGGGAAGACGCTGCTGATACCCGGCAGCACGGTGATCACCCAGCTGAAGAAGGAAGAGGAGGAGCCGAGGGCGTGGGTGCGGCTCGACACGAGGAAGAAGGAGATCAAGTTCATCGACATCAAGAGCAGGCCGTTCCGCCACATAGAGCTCTCGTTCGAGAAGGCGGAACCGGGCCAGATAGCCGACAGATGCAGGAAGGAGATCGAAGCGGAGCTGGCGAAGGGGGAGGACATGCCCATCATCCGCGTGCAGCTCAAGGGCAGCGTGAAGGAAGGCTTGAAGAGGGAGAACATCGACCTCTCGTCGCTGAACGAGCTCTATGGCGACAGGTGCCACCTCCAGGTGGACAACGAGCTCGACTCGCAGGGGCTGAAGGAGAAGATGGAGTCGCTGCGCAAGATGTACGAGCAGAAGATGTCCGTCAGGGAGATCGGCGTGCAGATGCTGAAGCAGAAGCTCGCAGCCACCGCGAAGGCGAATGGGAGCAAGGCGGTGGATGTGGAGCGCCTGATGGACCTGCTCCAGGACGACGGCAGCATAGACGCCGCCATAGAGGAGATGACGAAGGAGTGAGCGGGATGCAGCACGTCGCCATCCTCACCGGAAATTTTCTGGACAAGATCCTCTCGGGCGAGAAGACGATAGAGACGCGATGGTACAAGTCGAGGAGGGCGCCGTTCAGGAGCGTATCCTCCGGAGACACTATTTATCTGAAACAGAGCGGCGGGCCTGTCATAGCGAGATGCGCTGTCGTGAAATCGCTGTTCTTCGAGGACCTGGACCGCGACAGGATAGCCGACCTGCTCAGGCGGTACGGCAAGGAAGCGTGCATCGGCGAGGAGATGACGGAAGCGCTCGCTGGCAAGAGGTATTGCACGCTGATCTGGCTCGGCGAAGTCACAAGACTGGACGCTCCTTTTGATATCGACAAGACGGGATTCGGGAACATGTGCGCCTGGATACGTGTAGAGGACGTAGACAGGATAAAGAGATGATACGCGCAGGTCATTCCTTCTCGGGCAGCTGCGCGAGCTTGGCGTAGTCGACCGACTTGAAGAACTTCGCGACCTGCGGCCCGACCTGGTCCTGGTAATGCGAGCCGGTCGCCTTGGTGCCGTAGATCTTGTCCGGCCTGATGTTCCTGTAGACCTCGAGCGTGCTGATGGGATCGGAATCGCTGAACTCTATCATCGTGAGCTCGTCGGACTTCAGCTCGAAGACGAGGAACCCCCTGAAGCCGCTGTCTATGAATCCCGCGTCGTGGGAGCTCCCCCTGAACGACAGGTTCGCGTGCTGCCTCAGCTTGAGGTTGAGATGGGCGGGGGTGTCGAAGCATTCGCGCGAGAACAGCAGCAGGCACTCGCCGGGGAACACCTTCAGCTTTGTCTTGCCCTTCCACTTGAGGATCGGCTCGAAGTAATTCTCCACGAAGTAGTAATCCACGACGGAGAGGTCTATCGGCTCCGGGTTCTGTATCGCCCTGAGGCCGATCACCCCGGACGTCCTCTGCCCGGAGAGGTCCACATGGACCTGCAGCTCGTCGCTGATGTAGCTCTGCGCGGGCACGACCTTCCCGTTGCCGTCCTTCACGAACAGTATGGCGTTGCGCTCGAGCTCGCGGATCACTTCGGTGGTGCTCAGCTTGGCGTCGCGGCCGGAGAAGAAGCGTATCTGGTTCAGCGATATGCCCGGCCTGACTATGACATTGAACGACTGCGGCTGGAGCAGGAGATACATCCGTACCGCCTTCTCGTGCGCGTACTGCGAGTTGAGCCTGTCGAAGCACGGATTGTAGTCCGCGATGAGCCTGCTGCCCAGGAACAGCCTCCCGCAGCTGCTCTTCGGGGAGGACTCCAGTATCCAGTCCTTCGGCAGCGCGACGCCCTCCTCCAGCGGGAGGAGGTAGGTGAATCCTTTCTTCAGCTCCGCGCCCGCCGAGGAGATCTTGAAGCTGCGCCTGTCGCGCTGCGACATCGAGTCAAGCGTCTCCTGCACCGTCTTGCCCGGCTCGGGCCTGAATATCCCTTTCACCACGTAGCCCTCGTCGGATATCGTGGTCTCGAAAGAATTGGGCTGTATGCGCTTCTCTTCGAGAGGCGCGCGGGTGATCGTCCCATCCCGGAATAGGGTGCGTATCTCCTGTGAAGCTAGGCACCTGCCTCTCTGCTCGGAACGCCTCATGGGAATAAGGAGCGCTTCCCGGTTAAATAGATTTCGGAGAAGCGAACACGCTGCGAGACCGAGATTCGGCCGGAAAGAAGTCACTCGCGCTGGTAGTGGTTCATCGCGTACCAGGTGAGCTTGGCGAGCGCCTTCGTGGCGACATAGATGGAGGTGTACGTCGGGACGCCGCCCTCCTCTATGATCTTCCTGTTGTTCTCGGTGTAGTCGCCGCCGATGGTGACGAGTACGATCGGCTTCTTCATCTGCTGCGACGCGTTGACTATGACATCCACCACTCCCGCGTCCATGTTGGACGTCTGGAACAGCGGAGTGAGGACGATGGAATCGACATTGTCGTCCAGGAGGAGCCGGTCGAGCGCGAACTTGAACCGCTTTGAATCCGCATCGCCCGCGAGATCGAGCGGATTCGCGATGTTGATGTGCACCGGCATACTGTCCCTGAGCTCCTGCTTGCTGACTTCGCTCAATTGCGCCATCTTCAGCCCGTGGGTGGCGACCCAGTCGGAAGTGAGGACGCCGATCCCTCCTCCGTTGGTGAGTATCGCGACCCGGTCCCCTGTCGGGAACGGCTGGAGGAACACCTTGGAGAAATCGAAGAGGTCCGTGAGGGACTCCACCTCTATGATGCCGGCCTGCCTGAACGCCGCGGAATACACGGCGTAATCCCCGGCCAACGCGGCGGTGTGGGACGCGGCCGCCCTGGTGCCCGCCTGCGTCTTACCCGCCTTGATTAGTATGATCGGTTTCGTCTTGGTGATCTCTCGCGCGACATCGAGGAATCGCCTTCCGTCGCGCACTCCCTCGATGTACATCGCTATGACCTTGGTCTTGGGGTCGTCACGCAGATGCTCGAGAAGATCGGTCTCCGTAACTACGGCAGCGTTCCCGTAGGAGACGAACAGCGACATCCCGACACCCATCTTGGCGGCGAGGTCCATGACCGCCGCACCGATGGCGCCGCTCTGGCTGATGAATGCGATCTCCCCCTGCTTCGGCCTGCCGAGCTTGTAGACAGGATTGAATACCGAATCGACGCGCATGCCCGGGTTGATCAGGCCCATGCAATTTGAAGTTATGATGCCGTTCGCTACAAAGTTATGTGTGCCTTCAACTTCGAAGTCATAGAGTTCCATCTCCTGGTCCAGCCGTTCGATATCCTTGATGTGGGCATCAAACACTGGTTTAAGGACTGAGTTGGAAACTGATGGAAGCATGATGGCGCTCTCCAATTTTTTCTGTTGCTTCTTGAACATGAAACTGAATCCTAATGAATGAAGCCGCTTTATCGCTCCTACGTTCTCTATCCGAACAGCATACAGGTCTCGTGCAGGGTAGACCTTTCCATTGAATGTTGCGATCTTCCTGTTCGCCTTAGACACGTACCCTCTTACACCGAGCATGGCAAGCAGATATAACACGTCATGGGCAAGGCCTTCCGATACAGAATAGAAATAGAGGTACGCTCTGTTGTCTGATTGGTAGATTCCTCCATCCCCTGAGAACAGACCCGACAGAAACGCGGCTATGCGCTCGGGCTTTGCTGAGAATATGAACTCGGGAGCTCGTTTATTCTCTGCGTACCTTGGTATTCCGAATACATCCTCGAATACGAACCTCCCTATCTTCCTGCCGAACTTTATCTTGTCTGTCGAGGCGGTCGACAGGTCATTGCCGAAAACCGCCTTGATGCAACGGCACATTTCGCTGCGTTCATCGCTGTTATCGACATATCCTATTGAGAGATGATCGGTCGAGTAATTGCCATCGGCTACGAAGAAACCGCAGAGCTTCGAAAGCTCATCCGTTATCTCCACGACAGGACTGAGCCTTGTCCGGCTTGATTTCCAGGACAGATAGTCCGGCTCCTTATGCATTCTATTATAAGGCTTGAACACGCCGGTGCTGTCGAGATGGAACTGTGCATTAGCAAGGCTTATCTTCAATCCCTCCGCGCTGTTCACTTGAGTGTTATTGGCAGAGACCCTTGATACGAGCCTTTGAAGCAAGTTCACGCTTGTTTCGTGAGTGCTGTTCTCGATGAAACCTGCGCATGGAACGCTCTCGTCTCCTGTAAGCGCCCTGCACGGAACTTTCACGTCATTTCCGGTAACGATGAAAGGATGGTCACCGCTGCATACGAGAGTACGACCGCCGTTCAGCCTGACTCGATAGTTATCGGATGAGACCCGTTTGAACACTTTTGTTATTCTCTTGAATACGATTCTCGATCCGTCCGAGGATGCAGTATAAACGCCTTCGTTACCATCCAAGTTGAGCATAAACGTACCATTGATGTTTACCACTTCGTTGCTATGTTGAAGCAGCAGTGAATCAACCACGTCTCCAATCTGTCTGTTGCTTATCTTGCCGTCGTTTTGGATCAGGACATAAGTGTCTTTTGAGACACAGTTAGGGCCGATGACCGCCATGCTGCTCTCCTTGGCGATGCGCTTGATCTCCTCCTCGCCCTTCACGTTGCCGACCTCTGCGAACCCGCTGGTGATGATGACGGCCGCCTTCACTCCCTTGTCCGCGCATTCCTGCAGCACGCTGAGGACCGCCTGCGGCGGGGTGACTATGATCGCGCAGTCCACCGGAGAAGGGATGTCCTTGACAGATGCGAAGCTGTGCTGGTAGAGTATGACATCTGCGGTGGGATTGACTGGATACACCTGGCCGGAGAAACCCCCTTCCACGAGATTCTTCAGTATCACGTGGCCGATCTTCGTCGGGTCCCTGGATGCCCCTATGACCGCTATGCTCTTCGGCTGGAACAGGGGCGTGAAATCGAATGCCATATCATCACTCGCGGGCGCCCTCCATTGATGTCAGATGCGCCAGGAGAACAGGATGGAGAGATGTCGTGAAGTACCTGCGCACCTCTGTCGGCCTTATCCATTTCACTTCCACGAACTTCTCGCCGGCCTTCGCTGTCCCGCCGGTCACTTCGCAGTCGTAATAGATGGCGAGGAAGTTGCGATTCTCAGGGTATGTCTTCGCGAAGACTACTCCATTGACATCGACGTCGAGGCCGGTCTTGATCTTGATCTCGTGCTTCAGGTAGAACTCGAGGTCCTTGTCGTACGCCGGCCTGCCCCCGGGGAACGTCCAGGAGAGCTGCTTGATGTGGGGATCGTTCTCCCTCCTGCCGATGAGGATCATCCCGGTCTTCGGATCGCGCACTATCCCTAACGCATTCAGCAGGAACACGCCGCGATCGAATGATGACCAGTTCAGTTTCTCCATATTATCACGATCATTTCCTCACTGCGCGGACGTCCACCACGAGGCAGCCTCCGCCGGAGGATTTCGGATACACGATCACCGGATTGAGGTCGAGCTCGCGTATGGGCTCCGTGATCGCCATGGCGCTCGCCTTCATGAGCACGCTTACGAGCGCGGATGTGTCGTACTCCATGCCGCGCGAGCTGAATATCGCGGACGACTTCAGCTCGGACACCATCTCGTTGGCGTCCTGCTCCGTGACGGGGCAGACGCGTATGGAGACGTCGCGCAGCGCCTCGGCGTAGATGCCGCCGAGGCCGAACAGCACGACGGGGCCGAACGCCCTGTCCTGCTTCAGGCCGACGATCACCTCGATGCCGGGCTTCGCCATCTGCTGTATAAGCACTCCCTTGAAGTCCACGCCGGCGCTGGCCGCCGACTTGAGTATGTCGTTGAACGTCTGCTTGACCGCGTCGGGAGCGACGTTGAGCCTGACTCCTCCGATGTCCGTCTTGTGCACGGGCTCGTCGGTCGCTATCTTCATCGCGATAGGGTATCCGATGCTGTCCGCGGAGCGCTGCGCCTCGTCCTCGGTCTTGGCTATCGCTGATTCCACGAAAGGTATGTTGTACTTGGCGAGCAGCTCTATCGCATCCATCCTATCATCTACTGCCCGCGCCTGCGGGCACCTGGACTAACCTGATGAACGTGATGCGGAGGTCAGAAGCTGAGGTTGCCGGTGACATAGAGGGCGATCGCGATGATCGCTATCAGCACGACTGCCGCGGCGGCATACTTGCCGATGTAGTGCGATGTCTTCGCCATCGTCTTGCTCATGCCGGTCAGCTTGGCGTCCTTGCCGCCGTTCGCCGGAGTGGCATCCTCGGCGCCCGTGGCCGATGAGAGATCGAGCTGCCTCCCTTTCGGGACAGAGACTGGCCGCATCGGCTGGGCGGACGCCGCCGGGGCCGCCTGCGGCTTCTTGGGCACGAATCCTGTGAGCTTGAATCCGTTCTCGGTGAGGTTGAGGCCGAGCTTCGCGTTCCTGATCTCGTAGTCCGCGTAGCCCTGCTTGATGATCCTGAATATGTGCAGCGAGAGGTCGTCGCTCCTGATGTTCAGCTCGGAGCGGATGGACTCGAACGTCCTCGCGCCGGAAGCGATCGCCTTCAGTATCGCATGGTCCAGCCCATCGAGGGGCTCGTTGGCGCGCTCCTGGGCGGAGAGCAGCACGTGCTCGCCGTACTCTGTGCGGTTCACGATGCTCCTGCCGATGGAGGAGTTGATCTGTATGAGCTTCTTCACCTGGAGCGTGCCCATGAGGGACGCGGTGTCGAAGAACGAGGAATAGAGCTTGCCGCCGAAGCTGTCCATCACGGAGTCCTTCTCCACTTTCTCGAGGACCACCAGGTCCAGTATCGTCAGGTCTTTCGGCAGTTCCATATCCATCATTCCGTCGTTGGTCGCGACTGTGGAGAATTGCACAACATGTTTAAAAAGCATTCCCGAATACCCTTCGTAGGCCGCCAATAAGGTACAACTACGGCCATGTAGTGAGCCAATGAAATTATCTGTTCTCGGGGCCGGAAATGAGGTCGGAAGGTCGTGCATGCTGCTCAGCACCGCAGGCAAGCACGTCGTCATGGACGCCGGGCTGAAGGTGAAGGACCAGGACATGACGCTCACGGGCCTGCCGAGGCTGGGACACGACATCCGCATCGACGCGGCATTGATCGGCCACGCCCACCTGGACCACTCCGGCTTCGCCCCCGAGGTGTTCCGCAGGAGCAGGTGCCCGATATTCATGACATCCCCGACGCAGGGGCTGTCCGATCTCCTCATCAAGGACGCCAAGAAGATCGATCCCGAGCTCCCGTTCGGGAGGAAGGACATCGACAGCACGTTCAGCAACACCATAGGCGTGCCGTACGACATGGAGCACTCCCTCGGGGACATCAAGTTCACGTTCCGCGACGCCGGCCACATACCCGGCAGCGCCATGATCGAATTGAAATCGGACAAGAAGAGGATATTCTACACCAGCGACTTCAAGTCCGACGACACCAGGCTGCTCGCGGGCGCGAAGCAGCCGGAAGGCCAGTTCGACGCGCTCATCATAGAGAGCACCTATTCCAAACGATACCACCAGTCGAGGAAGGAGGTGGAGCAGGGCATGATCCGCACCGTGAAGGAGACGCTGAACGGAGGGGGGTGCGTGCTCTTCCCGACATTCGCGGTGGGGAGGACGCAGGAGCTCGCAATGGTGCTCGCGGCCTACAACATCGACGCGCCGGTCTACATCGACGGGATGGGGAGGACCGCATCCGAGATAATAGTCAATTTCCCGAGGTTCCTGAAGAAGCCGGGCGAGCTGAGGGCCGCATTGGACAACCTGAAGGAAGTGGGGAGGGACAAGTCCGTCGTGACGCGCCAGCCGTCCGTCATAATCGCCACATCGGGCATGCTGGAAGGGGGGCCGGCCATCAGCTACACGCTCGCCCTCGACAACATGAAGAAGCAGAAGGAGATAGACTCCTCCATCATATTCAGCGGATACTGCGTGGAAGGCACGGGCGGATGGCTGCTGAAGAACCAGCAGGTCCTCCGCGTCAAGCCGAGGGTGGAAGGCAGGAAGACCAGGATGGTGCCGATCAACCTCGGCGTCTACGACTGCCCGCTCAGCGCCCACTCCGGCAGGCACGAGCTGTTCTCGTTCATAGAGAAGATGAATCCCGCGAAGGTGGTCTGCGTCCACGGCGACGACACCGAATCCTTCGCGGCCGAGCTGAGGGAGAACGGATTCAACGCGGTCGCGCCGAAGAACGGCGACAGCGTGATGATCTGATACCCGGCGCGGCGTCTATTCATACCAGTGAGAATCATGGCAGCCAACAAGCAGAAGTGGCCGGGCAATCTCGTCATCGTGAGGCACGGCGAGTCGGTGAAGAACGTGGAGAAGGCCCGAGTCGACCAGTTCGACTCCAACAAGCTGAGGCTCGACATCACCGAGCGCGACATGGACATCGCGCTGAGCGAGAAGGGAGAATGGCAGGCGATCGTGGCCGGCAAGGCGCTCGCGAAGAGGCCGAGATTCGATGTCGTTTTCGTCTCCCCATACATCAGGTGCAGGCAGACCGCGGATCTGATGATCGAACAGCTCGGCTACGCGCCCAGGGTGGTCGTGGAGGAGCGTCTGAGGGAGAAGGAGTTCGGGGTCATTGACAACCTCACCAGGAAAGGCATAGAGAAGTTCCATCCCGACGAATGGGAGAGGAGGAACCGGGACGGGAAGTACTACTACCGCCCGTCGGGAGGGGAAAGCTATCCCGATGTCGGCATGCGCGTCCATAGCTTCCTCAGCACGCTGACGCGCGACTACAGGGGGAAGAACGTCCTGATCGTCTGCCACTCCGTTGTGGTGAAGATGTTCAGGAAGCTCCTCGAGCGGATGGAGGAGAAGGACGTCCTCGCGATGGACCTGGTGGAGGACGTGAAGAACGCGAGCGTAACATCCTATTCCTACGACAAGAAAGGGGACAGGCTGGGCCTCAAGGAATTCAACAGGGTCTTCTACTGAACGGCGGTTCCCGCGCCGCATGCCCCGGGACATCGTCGGGTATTTATATTTTCAGCGACGCATAGTCCTGTGATGACGATGACCAATGCATTCTCGATAAGAAGGAACAGGAAAAGGCTGAACGAGAAAAGAACGGACGCGTTCTGGGGCCTGATGGAAAGGATGGCGAAGACGCAGTCCCTCTATGAGCAGGCGAGGGAGCAGATGACGGCCGCGGAATTCAGGGCGGCCGCGCAGGGCATGCTCAAGACGAAGGAGAGGCAGCTGAAGAAGGCGCATCTCTACGGCCGGAAGCTGAAGGTCGACGGCCTGATCGAGGACATCCCCGGGCTGATCAACCGGACGCGCGACGAGGCGCGGGCGCTCTGCCCGGCCTGAACCGGATGATCACAGATCCCTGTTGATCACGAAGTCGAAGAGCGCCTCTATGAACCGCTTGGATTCCGAATTCTTCAGGAACGCGTAGTCGCGGTCGAAGTCGCGCCTCGCCTTCCTCGCGAAGCCGATCGCCTTCTCCTTGGCGTAGGCGATGCTGCCGTACTTCTTCATGAGGCCGAGGATGTACTTCACTTCCTTGTCGGTCTTCTTGTCCCTGTCCTTGTTCATGATGGCGAGGGCTTTCGCCTTCTCCGACTTGGTGCAGTTGCGCATGAGATGGATGAGCATCAGCGTGCGCTTGCCCTCCCAGATGTCGCCCGCGATCTCCTTGCCGTACTTGCCTTCCTCCCCCACGAGGTTGAGGACGTCGTCCTCTATCTGGAACGCGAGGCCGATGTTGTCGCCTATGGCCGTGAACGCCTCCAGCTTGGATTCGGGCGCTCCTGCGATGATCGCGCCGAGCCTGAACGGCGTGATGAACGTGTATCCGCATGTCTTGCCCTTGCACATGGCGTAGTAGTCGTTCTCCGACATGTCCCATTTCCTGAACGTGACCCACTCGAGCTCGACGTGCTGGCCCTGGGTGCACCGGTCCGCCATCGCATTGAACTCCTTGAGGACCTTGAAAGCCCTCTCCTCGCCGAGGACCTTCCTGTTGTCCAGCAGGGCGTCCCACATGAGGATGTGGAGCGAATCCCCGGCATTGTTGGCGAGAGGCACCCCGTATATCTTGTGCAGCGCCGGCTTGCCCCTACGCTCCTCCGAGAAGTCCTCTATGTCGTCGTGTATGAGTATCCAGTGCTGGAACAGCTCCAGGGCGATCAGAGTGTTCATCGCCTTCCTGGTGTCGCCTCCGAACGCCTTGCACGAGCCGGCGCAGAGGACGGACCTCAGGTGCTTCCCGCCCCTGAGCGGGTAGTCCAGCATCATCTTCCTGAGCAGGGTGTTCGGCCTGCGCTCTATGGACTTGATCGTCGCGGCCCCGATCTCGTTGCCTTTCGCGGAAAGGTAGGCCATGATGTCCATGGGCATCTTCTTTGACGGTTTCGCCGCGGCCGGTTTGGATGGTCTCTTCGCCATAATATCCCCCTATGAAACGTGAACGGATGGAAAGGATATCGCAGGGCATTTATTATGCATTTCGCTGCCTCAGCGACTTCGTCATTCAGCGACAAAACCGTCCAGAGACGAAGTATTTAATATTGGAAATAGGTGTATAGACGTAGACAGGTACGATGATCCTCATGCAGCGCACGATCAACAATACAGACAATCTCGCCGCACGGACGCACGAGACGATAGGGAGGGATCAGCCGCGCAGGGCCGACTGCAGGAAAGGCGAGAGGCCTACAATACTGTTGTCACCGAGGGCATTCACGCTCCCTACGAGCTATCCCGGGAAGAGGTACCTGAACGCCCTGAAGAAGAGCGTGGAGAGCTACGACCTGCTGAGGTCGAAGGGCCATAATGTCAAGATGCTCTGCCCCTCGGACTATGCGATAGGGGATCTCCCGCGGTTCATGCTGGGGACGGACATGGAGGAAAGGAGGCCGGGATCGACCTTGGGCCTGGGCGCCAACGATTGCGGAGACGCCGAACTCGCGATGCGGTGGCCGAGGGACCGCTTCCAGGTGTACGGCGACCTGGTATTCGCGCAGCACGGATCCGAGCCGGAGACGAGGGAGATAATCTCTGCCCTCGGCTTCCCGAGATCCGTCGTCATAGAAGGGTCGGTGCTCGGAGAGGGAGGGCTCGTGGCCAGGGCGGGCAAGACGCTCGTCATCTCTGAAGCCGCGCGCGCGAGGGGGATAAGGCGTGGCGAGCTCGAATGCCTGAGGCACAGGGGATACGACGTGCATTTCCTGCCCGTCGAGAATTCGGATTTCCTTGAGAACAACCGGAGGAAGTGGCCGTACGAGCATATAGACACCGAATTCGGGCTCGTCTTCACAGAAGGGGGCAACGCCCTCGCATGCGTCAATCCCGGTTACTACAGCACTTTCCGCAAGAGAGTGGACCGCCTCGCCAAGGACATCGGCGCAAGGCTGCACGTCGCATCGGAAGGCGAGAGCTCGCTGGGGGTCAATTTCATCTCCCTTCCGAAAGGGAAGGCCATCATGGCAGACAGCTGCCCGTCAACGCAGCATTTCCTGGAGAGGAATCTCGGATCCAGGAATGTCACTGCGCTGCCGATCGACGCCACGATATACCTGAACGGCGGCGGACTGCGCTGCATGAGCAACGTGATAGAATGACCCGTAACGAGCCCCACGGTAACGGGAACAACTGCAAAGAAAAGCCAACCTGTTTTCTACATCTTCTCGGGCACGCCGATGCCAAGGAGGCCGAGGCTGGACTGGAGCACAGTGAGGGCGGAGAGCACCATGGCTGCCCTCACCTTCCTGTCGTTCTCCTCGGCCTGGATGACAGGCGAGGTCTCATAGAACCTGCTGAACGCGTCAGAGAGACGCAGTGAGTAGTCAGTGATGTAGTTGGACTGGTGGTCCGACGCCGCTTTTTGTACCGCAATGGGGAACTCCAGCAGCGCCTTCGCGAGCTGGCGTTCCGAATCTGAGAGCTTGTGCGTCTTGCGTATGATGGGCTTCTCGCCCTCCGGCATCTTCTCGAGTATCCTCTTCGCCCGCACGCATGCGTACTGGAGGTACGGACCGGTGTCCCCCTCGAAGCTGATGGCCTTGTCCCACTCGAAAGTCACTTTCTTGTTGGGACTCACCCTCAGTATGGAGAACTTGATGGCGGCGTTGGCGATCTGCTTCGCGATCTTGTCCCTGTCCTTCGGCTTGATGCCGGATTTCTCCATCCTCTTCTCGATCTCCAATGCAGCGCGCTTGACGCCCTCGGCCATGAGATCGTCGGCGGAGAATCCGAGCCATGTGCCTTCCCTTCCGCTGAAAGACGCCTCGGGGAGGGTGACGTGCTCGTACGGGATGTGTATGTAGTTCTCGGCCTGGGGATAGCCCATCTTCTTCAGTATGTACTTTATCAGCACCTGGAGATAGGACTGCTCCACCCCGATGACGTTCACGACGAGATCCGCCTTGCCGTAGTTCGGCATGTCGCGGCCCGCGGCGCTAGTCATGTACAGCGACTTCCCGTTCGGCTGCTTGGTGAAGACCTTGTACTTCATCGTGCCTTCGGCCAGGCCGAACTTCCACATCGCGAGAGCGATGTCTTTCGCGGTATAAGTGGGAACCCCGTCAGAGCGCACGATCACCTTCTCGTCGGATCGCACGGACGGGAACTCCGCCTCGTCCAGGTGGGCGACGATGCACCCCTTCTTGTCGCCCTCGGTCTCCTTGACGAATATGCCGGACTTCAGCATCTTCTTGAATATGCCTTCGTAGAGCTTGAACTCGATGAGGTCGCTCTCCCACAGGAGGACGTCCTCGTAGATGCCGTAATCGAACGCGGTCTGCAGCTGCGACATCACGACGCGCTCCGCGATGCCCCTCGCTGTCGCGGATGTCTTGGGGTCGCGGGCGTCCAGCCGCTTCATGAGGCTCCTGACCTCCGCCTCTATCTTCTCCGGGTTCTTGCTGATCTCGACATACTGCTTGCCGATGAACAGGTCGAACTTCTCGTTCTCCCATCCGTCAGGCTTCGGCATGGTGAGATATCCCCAGATGCTCTGGGACACCTGCAGTCCGAGGTCGTTGATGAAGTTCTGCCTCTCGACACTGTAGCCCGAGAACTCGATGATGTTCGCTATGGAATTGCCGAGAAGCGCGTTCCTGAGATGGCCGATATGCCACGGCTTGTTCGGATTCACCGACGGGTATTCCACGATGGCCTTCTTGCCGTTCGGGGCTCCGGCGCCGAACTTCTCCTTCTCCGTCATGACCTGCTCGAATATGGACATGAGGAACGAGTCCGAATAGATGAAATTGACGTAAGGCCCCGCGATCTTGGTCTCCTTGATGAGCTTCTTCTCTATCTTGACCGCCTTGGCGATCTTGCCCGCGATCTCCATCGGATTCGCCTTCAGCCTCTTGGCGAGATCGAACGCTATCGTGGTGCCCAGGTCCCCGAACTCGGGCTTGGCCGGAATGATCGACTTCGCCGCATCCTCGACCGTGACCTCGTACTTGAGAGAGACGCACGCCGCGGCTATCGCTTCGGCCAATGACTGCTTCAGAGGGGATAATGGATCCATAGTATCGACTGAATGGCTATTGAACTGGGAATTATAAAAGCCTTCGGCCGATATCCTTCCACGTGAAGATATGGTGAAGCGGACGTTGAGGATATTCTACCTGCTGAAGGCGATGTCATCGCTAGCCATGGGTTTCGCATTCTCCACTTACGTTCTTTTCCTTATGGGAAATGGTCTCGACTTCTTCCAAGTCAATCTAGTCAACTTCATATTCATGGCATCGATTTTCCTTCTTGAGATACCTACTGGAGCATTCGCCGACACATTGGGAAGGAAAAACTCTGTGATCATCGGCTACGCCTTCGGCACACTGTCAGGATTGGTCTATTTCGTGTCCGGCTCGTTCTGGATGTTCGCAGTGGCCGAAATACTCGGGGCATTGCAGACATGTTTTATATCCGGAGCGTTCGAAGCATGGACTGTAGATTCGCTTAAGTTCAAAGGATATGAAGGCAAATACGAGGACATATTCGCCAAGGGAGGTATATTCTCCTCCGCAGGAGTCATAATCGGCGCAGTACTTGGTGGTTATCTCGGTGCAGTGGACCTGGCGCTCCCATGGCTCGCAGGCGCCGTGACATTCTTCGTGCTGTTCCTCATCGCACGTATGCTCATGACTGAACCGTACTTCAAGCAGAAACCGTTGAAGGTTAAATCGACGTTCGAAGAGATGAAAAAAGTATCAGGGGACAGCATCCGGTACGGAACGAAGCACCCTATAATCTTCAACATGATCATTGTTGGATTCTTGCTCGGGGTAGCGGTGCAGCCCTGGAACATGTTCTGGACGCCGTTCTTCAAGGACACGTTGAAGGTCGATACATCCGTGCTCGGTTGGATGTTCGCAGCGATATCGTTATTCTCGATGGCAGGAATGTACTTCGCGAAACGGACTCTGGCTAAGCTGAAGGACAGGAAGAATGTCCTGATATTCGATGTGATACTCATCTCAGCAATGATCGTCATTTCCACTCTGATCGGAATGCCATATCTCGTGGTGTTCTTCTTCCTACTACATGAGATCGGACGAGGCATGTGGAACCCGATAGACAGCGCGCTCATGAACGACTATGTCCCGTCCAAGCAGAGAGCTACAATCATATCGTTCGACTCTATGATATCCCATGCCGGCAGTGCTGTCGGCCTGTTCGCCAGCGGAATCATAGCGAGCATGTACGGAATCCCCATCTCATGGATAGCGGGTGCAATTGTACTACTAGTCGCTATCCCCTTCCTGATGAGGATAAAGGAGGACGAACATAGCACGAAGGGGCGAAGCGCTCCATCGCTCGCCAGAGCAAGGAATAAAATAGGTTAGCGCTGACTAATATCATCACCACTGGGGTGGTAGTCTAGCCTGGTATGATGCTTGGTTCGGGACCAAGAGGTCGTGGGTTCAAATCCCATCCACCCCACTTGAGATTCTTTTTATGAACCGGATGATCATATGACAATGATAGATGACGTCCTCAACGACATATTCGGCAAGGCGCAGAAGAAGCCCGCGGTGAGCGACGGCCCCGTCATGGAAACGATCGCAGGCAGGAGGGCGATCAGGAGCTTCACGAAGGATGACGTCCCGAAGGAGGCGCTCGACAAGGTCATTGAGGCGATGCGCCTGGCACCGAGCGCCGGAAACCTCCAGAGCAGGTTCTTCTACTTCGTCAGGGATCCGGAGAAGAGAGCGCAGCTGGCCAAGGCCGCGCACAACCAGAGGCATGTCGCCGACGCGCCGATCTGCATAGTCGCATGCACGGATGAACGGATAGCGCAGAGGTACGGCCAGCACGGCGTGGACACCTACGCTCTGATGGATGTCGCGGCCGCGGTGGAGAACGGGATGATCATGGCGCACTCGCTGGGGCTGGGCACGTGCTGGGTCGGATCAGTGGACGAAACCGAAGCGAGAAGGATACTCGATATCCCTAATCACCTGAGGCCCGTCTCGCTCATACCGCTCGGATACTCCGCAAATAGGCCGAAAATGCCGGCGAGAAAAGACAGCAAGGATGTCGCGCGGATCGTAGAATAACACCACCGGCCGATCCTGATCTTTTTGAAACTAGAAAAAAGTCACATTCAGCTGCGCTTTTCGGAATTTTCCGGAAAACGCAACCTCGGACGCGCGCGTTCGGAGAATACATTTAAAAGCGAAGCGATTTCAATCTCTGATTGTTGCCGGAAAGATGTTTTCCGGCGAAGAGGGTGCACATAATGTCATCGAAAACAAAGAAGAAACCGAAGGCAAAAGGCAAGAAGAAGAAAAGATAAGATAAGTCATGGGGCCGTTTGGCCCCCTCTGTCTTTTTCCAGCAACCTGTTTTTCACGCAACCGAAAGAGAGAAGATCCCGCGGATCGGCCTATATCAGACGGGACTCAGAAGAGCGTATCCTGCTCATGGGAGATGCCGGCTATCCATACGTTCGGATCGCCTTCGGCGACCGCGTTCAGGACATCGCGTACTTCCGCCGACCTTGATGGGAACGCGGACACCAGGAGATCGCCGATCGTGCCGCTGGAGAGATCCCTGCTCCCGCCGTTCCTCTTGCCGAACATCCTGTCGAGATACCTCCCTTTCGCGACGAGCACCTCTTCGGATAGCTCATCGGAGAGGAACAAACGCGCCGGGACGTCGCCCTCGTATCCGGAGGAATACTCCTTGCCCCGCTCGTCCCTGCCCGGAAGGCCGTTGGCGAGCTTGGCGTAGGCGTACGAGAGCTTTTCGCCCTTCTTGACCCCGTACTTCACCATCATCTTGCTCCTCTCCTGCTTGAACGACGCCGCGGAGAAGTTCTCGTTGTCCATCCTCGCCGTTGTGTCGAATACGAGCTTCTCCCTGGACATCGTGCCCTCCACGAGGCACTTCGTCGTCTCCCAGACATAGGAGAGCGCCTTCGCCTTGTGCTCGAACACCAGCTTTCCGAACTCCGGTATCATCTCCTGCTCCAGTACCGTCTTGTGGCCCTTCCTCCCGGTCGGGTCCCTCTCCTCCGACAGTATGTTGCCGTCCGCCGTCCTGTAGAGCACCCTTCCCTGGGTCGCGCTGAGCACGTCGGCCCTCCCGAGGTCGACGCCGAGCCCCGATCCCGTGAGCTCGCGCAGCGCGTTCCCGTGCTTTGGCTTCGCGAACAGGAACCTGTCGGAGTGGTTTATCACGTCCAGGCCGTTGAGGCCGCGGACAACGAGGTCGACGGAGTCGCAGATGCTGTTCGTGACGGTCTGGAAATTGTTGGGCCGGTACCCACCCGCGTGATGGTATCCTTGGGAACCGATTCCGTACTTGAATCCAAAATACACGTCGCTCGGCATCTCGGCGTCCGTCACGTCGAAGGGGGAATGGATCGGGCCGAGATCAGCGACGCGGATCCTGCGCATGCGGCACAGGTCGTATATCATCTTCTCGATGTAGCCGTTGAGCGCCTCCGCGAAGAGCACGCGCGTCTTCGGGTCGGCGGACTCGTCCATGAACCCCTTGTACAGCGCGGCTCCGGCCTTGTTGAATGCGGCGTACCTGCCGAGCGCATGGATGAACGGTGTGAGATAGATCACGTGAGCGTTTCTGAAGAGGCCGCGCTTGGCGCCGACGCATCCGGGATCGAGCTTCTTCAGCATCACGTACTTGGACGCCTCGAGGTCGAATTCCCTGAACTCGTCGTCAATGCCTCCCTTCTCCACCGTCTTCATCTGCGTCATCTGCCTCTTGCTGTCGAGGTCCATCGCGATGTTCTTCCTGCCGGTGGTGCAGATGGTAGACGGGCTCGCTCCATAGAACATGGATGACCGGATCACATGCGGGAGTATGAAGCTGCCGACTTCGTAAGCGTAGATGCTGTCCTTCAGGTTGTAGATGGCGATCTCGGTGATATCCGCAGGATCCTCCTCTTCCAGCATCTCGTCGATCTGATCATATGAGAGGTCCTTCTTCACTTCCTTGCCGAGAAGGTAGCTGCCGACTGTCACGAGCTTGTTGTTGGGGGTCCAGCCCCAGTTGGCGGACCACGATGCGGTGTCGATGACGCAGCGGCCCTCTATGCCGACGCGCTTGAAGAATCCGCAGTTCGCCTCGAGCCTCGGCGCGCCGCCGAGCACTCCGGGACAGAATCCGCCAGTCTCCTTCAGCTTGAGAAGATCATACGTCCCGACGTTGCTCCCGTACACGAACAACGGATCGTAATCCCGGAACAGCCCATTGAGCTTCGCGATCAGCCCTGCCTCGTCCGTGCAGGGGACGAGCTGCGCGGAAATCCCTGATCCCGCCAGCTTCGCCAACATGATGCCGGAATCTGCTTCGGGGGTGCTGATAACGTAATTACCGAAATTCGACTTGGTGACAAAGGAAGCCTGGTAAATTGTGCCCGCCCTAGCCCCTTTGCCGCGCCAGTCCCTGACTTCGAGGTCGAGGGCCGCCGCCTTCTCAACAAGCAGATCATCGATGCTGTCGCGCGGCAGGAAGATGACGTTGTCGCCGTCAAAACGAACGAATGAGAACGGCTCTGCTCTCCAGCGCAAGAGCTGGGTCGCACCGATCCTGCTCACCATGTACTTGTACGATCCGAGCTGCTCCTTCATCTCCTTGGGCCCCTTCGCCCAGATCGCCGCCTTCTTCTTGCCGCATTCCTTCAGCTCGAATGCGATGGATGGATGCCGCGCCCTGAGCTCGGCCAGCTTGGCCTCCGCGACCCTCTTGTCCATCCTGATAGACGGCATGATGTGCGGCAGTTTCACGGTCCTGGTGAATGACTTCCCGTTCTCGCGCAGGAAAAGGATGACGTCGTCGCCCCTCTGGACGTTGACCGGCCTCGCGCTCACTAGATACGGCGGCATGACTAATTTGAACAAAACTCATTTATATCTCTGACGCCTTAACACATAGGCGAATCTGATGTATGTGGAATCCGGATCCGTATTGTCCGACCCTCTGAAGATCGAGAGGCTCTACAGGGTCCTGGGCGCTTTCCTGGACGGCGGGACGCATCACCCAATCAGATCGTACGACTCTATCCTCCAATCCGCCAAGGCCAAGGCGGAAACCGGAGAAGGCATGGGCTCGCTCAGGAAGTACGTCCAGTACTCCGACATGCTCCTCGCGAGCCTGCCGAAGCTGAAGGGCAAGCGGATCGTATTCATCAACGGCGTCTCCACCGACAAGACGGAGAACGCCAAGCCGGGCAGGAGCGGGGTCGACCCGTTCTCTCCGTTCTACGGGCTTTCCGAGGACATCATCGGCATGTTCAGGTCCCTTCCGGACGACGTCAAGGGATACGTGAAGGACAATATCATATTCTGGCCGATCGGGCCGTTCGATTTCCCATTCACCGTGGAGGACGGCAGGGTCGTCCACTGCCTCAGGGACGAGGTGACCGCGCTGAACGACGAGATAGAGGGCGAGGGCAGGATCGGATTCGGGTCCCTGACCAAGGAGATGCGCCAGCCCGAAGGCACCTACCAGATAGGAAACTACCAGTTCAACGAGCGGCTGTTCGACATGGGCAGGCTGAAGAAATCGCTGGAGGACAATCCCTCGATGTACGTCATGGAGAGGCAGAGGTTCGAAGGCACGAAGCCGTTCCTCAGGCACCTGTCCAAGCACACCGCCCTCGGGAAGTGGCTCCTCGCCCAGAAGTACGCGAGCATCGCTAAGCGGCTCGGCCTGCAGAAAGTCACGACGTTCTTCACCAGGACATCGTACGCGCGCGAGGTGTTCGACATCGTCGCGAAGGAGACCGGGATCGGGCTCGACAACGTGCTGAGGAGCAAGAAGGAGATGACGTTCCTGAAGGAGCGCGACCCAACCTACATCAACCAGCTGATGGGGCGGCTCCAGATCTGGGCGAACGATGCAGGCATTCCCCTCACGTCCGTCCGCGGGATACGGAAGCAGGAGAGCGCGGAGACTCGCGTCGCGGGAGGATGCGGCAGCTGCATCAGCTGCTCGAGGCATCCGCTGTTCAGGTGCGAATACGACGCGCACGCATGCTCCACTCTCCCGAGGCCCCGGAGATGCACCGCCGATTTCATAGACGAATTCATGATAGGCAACCGCGAGGCGAGGGAACTCTTCATCGCCCTGGAGAAGGACGCCAAGAGATACGCCTACGGGGTGCTGCCGATAGAGATGACTCTCCTGCTGCTGAACAGCAGGGACCATGAGGTGGTCGTCAGCCGCAGGGGAAGGGCGTCCCTCATGGAGGAGATCAGGGGCCGCATCATAGTGCCGTTCCCGATAAGGGATACGACAGCCGAAGGCTGCGAGCTGAGGGCCAGCGAGTTCGGGAGCGCCTGCCCGATCACGGGTGTATTCTCAAGGATGGACAAGGACAGCTATCCCGCGAAGACGGACACCTCTTTCGCGGAGATCGGCACCGCGCTGCACTGGATGATCAACCAGCAGCCGCCGGAATGGAAGACATTCCTCCACAACAAGCTGCTCACGAAGCTCGGCATACCCGCGATACCAAGGCAGGAGTATTGCGAGCGCTCCATGGTGTTCGACTGCGACGGAGTGAAGGTCTCCGGGCATCCGGACGGCATCACCGCGGTGATACCGATGGACGCGCTGGCGGAATACGGCAGGTCGCTCGCCGTGCCCAGGGACAGCGACATATTCGTCCAGGACATCAAGCGCGGGATGTACTCGGCGTACGAGAAGATCGGATACCGCAAGCAGCTGCTGTGCTATGCCCTCGGCATCAGGCAGAATCAGCACATGACGTCGAGGAACCTCTATCTCAACCTGATAAAGACGCCGTTCGACTCCAGGCGGTTCCTGAGGCACGAGGAGACGCCGATCCCTGAACGGAGGGAGGAGGCGTACCGCAACCCGAGGTACTCCATCATCAAGGTGCCCGCGCAGTCGGAGGAAGTGGACCGGCTCGTCGCTGAGATAAAGGAGAGGGCCGAGGCGAAGAACAGGATACTCCACGACAACAGGGCCGCGAGGGAGGAGCTGATGCGCAGGCAGGCGACGGACGAGTGCGGCTGCGGGCTCAACCGCTTCCCGTGCTTCGACAAGCCGATATGCGACAGCATGTTCAGGGAGATGGGAGAGAAGAAACGCATGATCGACGTGATAAGGCAGTACGGCCCCTATCCGGCGCATCCGCGCAGGTCGGAGCTTTTCGGCAAGGACCACGGCCAGATCAGGATCCCGCAGTGAGCGGCAGCGGCGTCCCGCATAGTTTATAACCATTAGGTGAATAAACCGATAGCCAGCAGAAGCGACTCATGCAGGGGTGGCGGAGCTTGGTCAATCGCGTAAGGCTCAGAACCTTATGCCTTAGTGGCTGCAAGGGTTCAAATCCCTTCCCCTGCACTCCAGACCTTTTCCTCGGCAGAACGCGCGGGACCGATATGTTTATGTCCAGTCCCGCATGAATGAATCAAGGTGAACGCATGACGCACGCGCATTTTTCCATGAAAGAGGCTCTCGAGAAGAAGAGCAAGGAGCTCGAGGCGGCCGCGATCCAGCTGAAATGGAGGATAAAGGCCACGCCCCTCAGCGACGGCACGCTCAGGATCCACACCCCGCTGACCGAAATAGAGAAGATGTGCCAGCGGATAAGGGAGATGGCGGACAGGATAGACCATCTAGAGATGAAGCAGAAGATGTCTCCCCGCTGAGAGGACAGAACGCGATGCCGGCGATGCGAGATCAGCCCTGATTCTTGCGCTCATGGGAAGTGACTGACGCCAGCATCTCCGCCGTCATGGTCTGGACAGACGACTTGACTACCATCTCCACGCGCCTGGAGACGATCGCAGCCTGGATGTTGTCGTTCGGATTGAACCTCGCATTCAGCGAATGCCTGAACTCGTCCATGTCGAAGTTCTTGCCCGGGCAGCGCTTGTCGGTCTGCTGGTGCTCGTGGTGCCCGACCACGTCGGCCGGGGTGAGCTTGAATCTGTACATCAGGTGGAGCACGAGGTTCTGGAGCGACTGCAGCTGCTTCTCCGTCGGCTTCGAGACGTTGAAGTTGCCGACGACCACGATCCCTATCGCGCCCTCGTTCGGTATCGCATGGGCGCCTTTCGAATCGAGTGGGCGCCCGAGCTCTATACTGCCGTCTGCGCTCTCCGCCCATTCCTTCCTGCCGTTGATCTCATGGTATCCCTTGACGCCGTTGCCTATCACGTAGTGGTAGGAGATCGCGTCGTAGCCCCTCGCAAGGCCCTTCAGGTGGAGCACCCTGGCGTTGGCTGCCACTGGGCCCTGGAAGCTCTCGGTGCTGTGGTGTATGACTATGCGTCGTACTGCGCCTATCGGCTCGAACATGGTTTGTCGCCTTTGCTATAGAATATGTACAGAATATGCCGCATGCCCAGAACGCTGCGGACTGGACATACTGGACATATACCGGGCTCAAGCTTAAAAAAGGGTCGCATGGGGCTGTCGCACGCCGCCGGACCGGCGCCGCTCCGCCAATGCGGCCGGTGATAGATTAAAAAGAATATTTTTCAAGAGTCAGGCATGCAATACGTTCCGAAAGAGCTGTTTTTCACGAAAGGGGTGGGGCGCCACAAGGAGAAGCTGGCGTCGTTCGAGCTCGCGCTCCGCGACGCGGGGATAGAGAAGTGCAATCTCGTCTACGTCTCCAGCATACTGCCACCGGGGTGCAGGATCGTCCCCAAGCAGGAAGGCCTGAAGGACCTCTCGGCGGGACAGATCACATTCTGCGTCATGGCGCGCTGCGAGACCGACGAGTCGAACAGGCTCGCGGTCGCGTCCATAGGATGCGCCGTCCCTGCCGACGACAACACGTACGGCTACCTCAGCGAGCACCACGGCCATGGCCAGACCGATGAGAAGGCGGGCGACTACTCCGAGGACCTCGCGGCGAGCATGCTCGCGACCACGCTCGGAGTGGAATTCGACCCGGGCCAGAGCTGGGACGAAAGGGAGAAGATGTACAAGACATCGGGCAAGATCATCAGGACGCGCAACACCACCCAGTCCGCGGAAGGCAAGGACGGGATATGGACCACTGTGATCGCGGCCGCAGTGTTCACCAAGCTAGATTGAACGGATGTGATATTATGGCAATCCCGGCATCAGTGAAAGGCTTCCAGGACCAGATCGTGTCCGTGGTCGATAAGACCAAGCCCAGCGTCGTCAACATCAGCACCGTCCGCATCATGCAGGACCAGTTCCTCCATGTGCACCCCGTCCAGGGAGTCGGGACCGGCGTCATAGTGGACGAAGCGGGATACGTCGTCACAAATTTCCACGTCATAGCGGGAGCGAACCAGGTCACCGTGACGCTCAGCGACGGGAGGAAGCCGAAGGGCAAGATCATCGGCGCCGACCCCAGCAGCGACATAGCGCTCATCAAGATAGAGGCGGACGGGCTGAAGGCCGCGCCGATGGCGGACTCCGCCAGGCTGAAGGTGGGCCAGCTCGTCATCGCGATAGGCAACCCGTTCGGCATCCTCCTGCCCGGGGCCGCCGCGACGACAGGCATCGTCAGCGCGCTGAACAGGACGATCAACGCGGAAGGGAGGACGTACGAGAACCTGATACAGACCGACGCCGCGATCAACCCGGGCAACAGCGGAGGGCCCCTGCTCGACATCGAAGGCAGGGTGATAGGCATCAACTCCGCCATGATACCGTTCGCGCAGGGCATCGGGTTCGCGATCCCCATCGACCACGTCAAGGAGATAATCGACGACATAGCGAAATTCGGGCACGTGAGGCGCCTGTGGCTCGGTATCATCGCGATGCCGAACCGCAAGGAAGTGGCACAGTACTACAATCTCCCGACGGACAGGGGAGTGATCGCTGCGCGCATAGTGCTGGACGGGCCTGCGCACATCGCAGGGATAAGCCCGGGCGACATACTGCTCGAGGTCGGCGGCGTCAGGCTGAAGGAAGTCATAGACATCAAGAAGGCGCTGAAAGGCAAGAAGCCAGGCGACAAGGTGGAGGCGAGGATCGTCCACGCGGGAGAGACGATCTCGGTGGCCATCAGGCTGAAGGAGCAGCCTACGCAGTGAGAAAGGAAACGGGTGAACGAGCATGGCGGATCTTGTCCAGGTGATGGCCATCGTGCTGGCGGGCATATCCGTAGGGGTCGCGGACGCCCTGATCAAGAAGACGGCGAAGGCCGGCGGGATAATCCCTGCGTTCTCCGACCCATGGATGGCCGCGGTGGTGCTGCTGTATCTCCTGCAGATAGCGTTCTTCGTATACGTCTTCATCAACGACTGGAAGCTCGGCATAGTGGGGCTGATGCAGATGGTGTTCTACGCCATCACTGTCCTCCTGATCGGCGCGTTCTACTTCGGGGAGGCGCTCTCCCCGGTGCAGATAGCGGGGATCGTCGTCGCGCTCGCGGGCGTGGTGATGATGAACCTGTGACCGCGCGCCGCCATATTATTAGAATAGTATATTACACGAAGCGAGGTCCCGCGCGCCCAGCGCACCTTTAAAATGATTATTGAAGATATCCTTGCATCTCTTCTCTGTTTTAGCAGAGATTGTCCAAAGTGATTCTTGTGAAGCTCCCGAATATTTACGCAGGCAATTACAGCCTTCTTGTCGTAGTCCCGCTCTCCCTCATACTGGTCAGCCTGTTTCTCCTGCCGCAGGTGCCCTACGGCATCGACCTGCGGGGAGGAATGCTCATCACACTGCAGCTCAAGGGCACCGCGGACCAGGCGCAGATCCAGTCCGCGCTCAGCGGCATCGGGGTGCAGGAGGCCGAGGTCAGGACATACACCGACCCCAGCGGCAACGTCGCCGAGATCGAGATCTCCACCGACGCCAGGATGAACGCGGTGGACGACCTGCTCGTCAAGCTCGATTCCATCAAGAAGGACATAGACGCGTCGGAATCCAACCTCGCGAGGATGAGGTCCGAAGAGAAATTATCGGGGAAGAACCTCTCCAGCCAGATCGCGACCGAGGAGCAGAAGGAAGCGGACCTGGTCAAGCAGGCGAGGGGCATAGAGACCGAGGTGTTCACCGCTTCCGCATCGCTCGCGGACAGGCCGCTCACCACGCAGAAGGCGTCTGCCGACGAGATCATCAGGATACAGAGATCTTCGACCGCCGCGTTCAAGGAGGCGAAGGACGTCTACAAGGAGAACATCATCTCCACGCTGACGTCCGCCGCCGCGTTCAACGACTACAAGCTCGAGGAGGTCAGCGCGACCCTCAGCAAACTGTTCCTCAACAAGGTATTCGGGGTGGCGATACTCTCCGCGCTCATCGCCACAGTCGGCATATTCCTCATATTCAGGGTAGCCATCCCGTCCATCGCGGTCCTCGTGGGGGCGTTCAGCGACATCATCATGGCGCTCGGCGCGATGGCGCTGTTCCACATACCGCTCACCCTCGCGTCTTTCGCCACGCTCATGATGCTTGTCGGATTATCTCTCGACACCGACATGATGCTCACCATCAAGACAGTCAAGCGCAAGGAAGGGACTCCCCGCGAGAGGGCGTACGACGCGTTCAAGACAGGATTCGCGATGACATCTACGGTCATCGTCGCGTTCATAGTGCTCCTCGCGCTCGGGATGATCACGCACATACCCACATACTACCAGATCGGCGCCGTCGCGGTCGCAGGGCTGTTCGGCGACCTGATCGCCACGTGGATGCTGAACGCGGTGCTGGTGCTGTGGTTCCTGGAGAACAAGTACGGGAAGATATTCCACATGCTCAAGAGATAAACGGTGTTCGCAATGACCAACTCAACGCTATCATGGCTGGCCGACAAGCGCGTGCTGTTCGTAGCCGTGCTCGTGGTGGCCAGCCTCGCCCTGCTCTACCTCAACGGGATGCATTTCGGACTGGAGTTCACAGGAGGGACCAGGATACCGATCACGCTCGAGAAGGCGGTCACGAAGGCGACGATGGACGACGCGCTGAACACGATCAAGATCAGGGTGACGAAATTCGGGCTGTCGCAGGTTGTCGTGAGGTCTGTCGGGGACCAGCAGATCTACGTCGAGCTCAGCCAGAGCACCAGCCCTGAGTACATCAGCCAGGTCCAGACCATACTGAGGTCGGAAGGCAAGTTCGAGGCGATCATAGACGGCCAAGTGGCCCTCACGGGGGAGCACATCGTGTCCGGAAGCGTCCGCGACATGGCGGAGACCAGCGGGGAGAATGTGAGGTGGGGCGTGGCGTTCGTCATCACGCAGGACGGCGCCAAGCAGTTCTCCAACGCCGCCTACGGCAAGGGCAACTACCCGGTCAACCTCTTCCTGGACAGGACGGAGGAAAGCGCGATACTCATCAAGGAATCGTACATCAACTCCTCGCTCTCCATCGGCGAGGCGAAAAGCGCCATGGAGAAGGTGGCGGGATACGGCAACAACGCGGTCATATACATCGACGCGTCCGGCATGACCCCGGCCGGTGCCGTGGACGCGGTCATCGCATCCAACAGGACCAGGGCGACGGTGTCCAGCAACGAGACGGAGCTCATCGCATTGCTCAAGGCGAGGAACATCACCATAGACGGCAAGGATGACGCGGACATGGTGCCCGAGATAGTCAGCCTCGGGAGCCTTGGCGGAGTCACGGTCAACCAGTGGCCGGCCATCGGACTGCTGTCCGCGCCGACCCTCAGCCCGAACCTCGCGACAGGGCAGTCGGTCCAGCAGTTCAGCATCGAAGGCCCTGCGAAGGGAGCGACATACCAGGACAAGCAGATAGCCGCGACCGCTGAGATGAAGAAGATAAGGAGCATCCTGAGCGGAGGCGCGCTGCCGGTCGGCATAGAGCTCGGAAGCGCGATCACGGTGCCGCCGTCGCTCGGACGCGAGTTCCTCAAGTACAGCGCCATCGGAATGATCGCAGCGGCGCTGATCGTGTTCCTCATCGTGGCGCTCAGGTACAGGCACCCGAGCCACCTCCTGCCGCTGCTGTTCATAGCGGCGTCGCAGATGATCATACTGGTCAGCTTCATGACCGCGGTCGGCACCCTCGACCTCTCCACCATCGCCGGTCTCTTCGGCACGCTCGGAACGTCCGTGGACTACCAGATCGTCATGACCGACGAGCTGATAGGCAAGGCATCGGGCGGCAAGGACGAGGCCAAGCGCAGGCTGGAGAAGGCGGGATACATCATCACGAGGGACGTCAGCATACTGCTGGTCGTCATGATGCCCCTGATGTTCTCCAACATCGTGGAGATCATCGGATTCGTCACCACGACACTGCTCGGGTCGGTGCTCGGGATCACGATCACGCTGCTCACGTACAACGCCGTCATCGACCACCAGTACAAGGACTGAACGCCGGCTGAAGGACGCAAGTATATTAACATCACGCAAGGTAATGATGGCATGGGCTCGTAGCTCAGCCTGGATAGAGCGGCATGTATCCCGCGCCGAAGCGCGGTATATCCGTAGGCCTTCTAAGCTGATGGTCGGGGGTTCGAATCCCCCCGGGCCCGCTTATGATAATATATAAGGATCAAGAGAGATAAACCAGTGAAGAAAGGACAAGGAATGACAGGAAAGGATCGGCAGAGAGACAAAAGACACGGCAGCAAGATATCCTAACAGATATCGTAGCCGCGCGATAGGTGGTTGCGATGACAGACGAAAGAGATGTGAAGATAGGGCAGATTGTTTCGCTCATAGACATGGTTCTCGAGGACATGAGCGTCCCGCGCAACGTCAAGCGCGCGATGGAGGACGCCAAGCGCAGGCTGAACGAGAAGGAGGACCCGGTCGTACGCGCGGGAGGCGCGATATACAGCCTGGAGGGGCTCAGCGAGGACGTGAACCTTCCTCCGCACGCCAGGACCCAGATCTGGCAGATACTGAGCGCGCTCGAATCGATAACGGAGTGATTGACGCTCCAGGCGGATCACCCGAAATCCGGTCCCGCAAATCGTATAAGAGCCGGCAGGACTATCCACTTCATAATCACCGCGCGCTTCCATGCGCGCGAAAGGCGCAGTAGTGCGTCAGGCGAAGCTGCAATGGAGACTGCCGACATAGTGAAGCTATTTAGGGCGAGCAAGAAGCTCATCAAGCCCGGCGCCATCGAGGCGCTCAAAGGCAAGCCTGACGACGAGATAAAACGAATTGTCGAAGCGCTGTGCATGCGGGACATCCCCGTCATCACCGAATCGGACATCCGCGAGCAGACGCAGGAAGTGAAGGCGCCGGATTTCGTGGAGGTCAAGCGCGCATCCGATTTCCACCCGGCGGCCAAGGAGTACGGCCTCGAATTCAAGGTCCAGGAGGAATGGGACGTCACAGGAAGGTCCAAGTCCTGCGGATGCCTTGACGATTTCGTCAAGTACATGAACGACCGCTACCAGAGGACGAAAGAGGTGCTCCTCGCGAGGCCGAGCAAGAACAGGGTGGCCAAGATCAGCCTCCTTGAAGGCATGCAGCCGGGAAACGACGTGAGGATCATCGGTCTCATCAGCAAGAAGATACTCACCAAGAACAAGCATTTCATGCTGGAACTGGAGGACGACAGCGGCGCCACCATGGTGCTCGTCATGAACGACAAGAAGAACGGCAGCACCTATGAGAAAGCGCTGCGCATCATCAACGACGAGGTCATCGCGGTTGACGTACGGGTGGGGACGAACCTGAACATAGTCACAGACA
>CABMEP010000053.1 GCA_902385155.1 uncultured archaeon
AATAGTCGCACACTAAGTCATCCGATTCCACTAAAGCCCCCCCAACCCGTTTCTCAATTGAATGGAACAAACAAGATTGGGTCGAGGGCTCAAGGTAGGTGCGGACATCTATCGTCGAGATGATGGGGGCGTCCGATAGGGTAGTCGCGAGCGTGACGTTCCAGTCCCTGGCGTATAATGAGGTGCCGTTCCGTTCGACTGCGCTCAAGGAGGAATGGATCGCGCCGGACGCATCGATATTCTTCATCTGTATCGAATATGAGTATGACGCGTTGCCTTCTTTGTCGAAGAGGACTTTGGTGCAGTTGACCGGGAGCGTTATCTCTGGAGAGGAGCTGTCGTCGATTAACGCAGTCTTGATTACCTGCTCGTATTTCTGGTTCTCGGATTGGAACGGGACTTCCGTCGGATTTAGATTGACGATAAGGAGATACGCGGCTACAGCCAGGAGTAGCAGTAATAATGCCGCGATTCCGATCTTCCGGGTTTCCATGATTCGGCTCACCATATTCTAGTTTATCTTGCTTTTCAGAGTCTTCTTGCCTATGCCGCACTCCGCCGACTGCAGGACCGCCAGTATCCTCGACGGGTCGCAGAGCGAATAGTTGGTGTCTGCCATGGAGAATGTGGTCAATGACAGCCCTTCCGCGTTGTAGTAGTACCTGCCGCAGCCCTCCTGGAACCACGATGGCGTGTATGCCTTATCCGCGCCAACATCAGTCAGCAATCCATAGTTGTCGTTCTGCGGGCAGGGGTCGGTGTAGCAGTGCTGGGATATGCCGACTACGCCCGATCCGGCAAGAAGAGGTATCCAAATGCCGAATAGATCAGTATACGCCGAGATGATGGATTCGTTGGTCCAGGTGCAGTTGCCGGCAGTGCTGTTGCTCGCCTTGATCCCGAAATCAAGGAGGACTGTCGGCTTTTCGTATGTGTAAAGCGTCTGCTTGGACGAGTTTATCAGATCGTTCATAACGTCGTCTATGCTGCAGGTCGGATAGTCGTTGAGGAGGGCGCTGCGAGCGATCATGCGCGTACCATTCAACAGGGCTGGATCCGAGTCGTTGATGCCTGAGAGCAGCGATCTGGTGTCGGAAATGTTCATGTCCCCTACGTACAGCGCCGATGTGCACTGCGGACATGCGCTCTGTATGACGCCGAGCTGAGCCAATGCGCAGGCCCTCTCGGTCGCATTTGTCAGGTCCAGCCCCTCTTCCGTAGTGAGTATGGCGACGGTGGCGGGACCGTATGGATTGTAGTCGGCGCAGTCTGCCTGGTCCCCGGTGTCACACGCCGACGTCTTATAATCAGACCGCTCGTATTGTCCGATCCGCTCGGCGATAGAAGATACGTCGGTGCCATCGCAGTCCTTAACAGACACCGTCATGGACTTGAGCAGCTTCTTATCCACGTAGACGAAGTCCTCCTTGTTAGTGAGCGTGACCTGCTTGGAGCCGAATGGTGGGAGCGATATTGGGACGTCGGTCCCTGCCAACAGGAACGCAGGAAGGTACTCATATACCAAGGTCAGTTTCGCACCGATGTTGCCGTAGCAGCTGCAGGTCGTGATGTTGACTGTGTTCGGTCCGCCCAGGTTGAGGTATGCGATAGGGACCACCGCGGTCGCCGAGGTATACATGTCGGACACGACGCACCTTGTCCTGGTGAGCGGAGCTATCCCGTATCCGTTGATGCTCGCCTTGCCGTTGTCGTTGAACTCGTACACGAGAGTCACTCTCTGCGTTGAGAGGGGCACAGTGAACGTGCCGTTCGCGAACCTCACGTCGCTGCCGTACGAAAGGCCGCCGCATGTGCTGCCGAACGGCACAGAGCAGAGGCCGCCCAAACACAGCTGGCCTGGCGCGCAATCCTCAGAAGAGCCGCATGAGAGGCCGATCTTGCACCTATTCACAAAGCAGCTTGATGAAGTGTTGGCTTGCAAGCAGGTGGCTAGGCTGGAACATGTCTTCAGCTCTATGCAATTGCCGTCAGTCGAGCAATACGACCCGGATGGGCAGCCCGAATCGGAGGTGCAATGCCGAGTCGCGCCCAACGAACATTCACCTGAGACGCATGAATAACCGGTGGCGCATTCGGAATCGTTAGTGCAGGGTCTCGCATGGAGAACGCAGCCGCCGGATACGCAGTCATAGCCGTTGAGGCAAGGCACAGCCGCTGCGCACGTAGCGGCATTCACCATGCAGTACCCATGCGAACAGGATTGGCCCGCGGAGCAGTTCGCATCTGCTTGACACGATACGGAAGGCAACAGCATGCATTGCCGGACCGAGCCGGACGGACAGCTGAGCGTGCATGCGCCGCGTGTGTCTCCATATGCGATTGCGCATGTGTGCATCGGCCCGCAATCGGAATCCGAAGAGCATGGGGCGGAAGCGGAGATGCATCGGCCGAAGAAGCAAGTGTTGCCTGGAGCGCAGTCCGGATCGCTGTTGCATGACGGAAGGCCGGATAAGCAATCCCATGGGGTGCATTCAGAATCTGACGGGCACGTCACTTCAGCAGCGCATGCGAGACTCGCAGGCTTGCACCTGCCGGACGTGCAGTCGTAACCAGGGGGGCAGTCTTGGCCGGCAGCGCACCAGAGCGAATCGACGGCGCAGATGCCGGATGAGCAGATGTAACCGGCTGCGCAGTCCGAATTCGCAGTGCAACTCCTGGTCTGCGTGCAGTTGCCAGAATAGCACGCGAAGCCCGATGGGCAATCGCTGGATAGGACGCAAGGGTTCAGAGGCCGGCAGAGGCCGTCCGTGGTGCAGAAGCTGCCAGCCGTGCAATTGGCATCGGACGAGCACGTGCCGATGTCAGATGCGGACGAGACGGTCCCTGTACTGAATGTGCCGGTGACGGATTGGGATCGGTCATTCAGGATGTATGTGGACAGCGCTGACTCGGTCACGCCCTTTAGCAGCGTATGGGACGTCGCGTCCTTGTTGACGAACGTGATCTGGGATCCGGGCCTTACGATGACGGAATCTGGGTTGAACAGCTGGTACTTGACGCTCACTTCGGCATCGGTAGTCTTGGAGATTATCGCCGCGGAGGTGGTGAGCCTCTCCTTCAGCCGGATTGTCCATGCGTCGATGCCGTTCGGGAAACGCAGGCAGGAAAGGCCGACGGATGGCACCCCCACATCAGCGCCCTCGTTGACTCCGATGGGCATCGCCAATGTGTGCTGTTTGCCGTCAGCGCTCCTGAAGCAGACGTCGCTGCCGGGGGAGGTGACCACTGAAGACGGGGTGATGAATGCGTTCTTAAGATTGATGTCCAGCTGCGTCCTCTTGTCGTATCCTTTGATCGTCATGCCCTTGCCGGTGGACAGGTCCTCCACGATGTACTCCCTCTCTTGCGGGGTGAAGCAGTATCTCTCGCCGGTCGGCCTGGCCTGGCAGGAGTTTGATGCAGTATCGAGGCTGCATTCGACCCCTACGAGTCTGGAGCTGCAGGAGCCGCCCGACAACGAGCACACGGATTTGCTGGTGTCCTGCATCGGGAAGCTCTCTAGGGCGCAGCTGCCATCGGGAAGCATCGCGCATGAGGTCCCGCTGTAGAGCGGATTCGCAGCGCATGTGCTGCGGTATGAGGGCTGGCAGAACCTGCCGTCATCGTCCGCCAGCTGGCTAGTGAGGATGCATGTCCCGCCGATCAGGCCGCACTGTATGTTCGAGGCGGAAGGATACTTGGACGAGCAGTGAGTGCATGGGCATGTATCCTTGCTGGTGCAGGAATAATACCCGGGAGTAGACGAATAGGCGCACACACTGCCCGAGTATGTGCAGGTTGACATTCCCGGATTGGCAGTGACAATCGCACTGCCGCCAGTCTTGGCGGCGCAGGCGATGATCCTGGACGAAGGATAATTGGGATCAGTGCAAGGAATCACCCTGAAATCCGCCCCGTTGGATTGCGAGAAGATGTCTGCAAAACTCGCGCCGCCGCCATCCAATGGGATGACATTCTGCGTCGCGTCCCTGCGCGTTCCGTCGCCCTCCAGAGCGGTAGGCCTGTACACCCGTCTCTTGTAGCATTCGTTCGTTACTGAGCAGAAACGATTGTCGTCAGAGGCGGTCGGGTACTGGGTGTAATACCACTTGCTGTAGCATGTCATCGTCTGCCCGTAACATGTTATGCTGGCCCCGATTTGGCCGTTGTATGAGGAAGGACTGGACGTGCAGGCGGTGGGCAGGAAATAA
>CABMEP010000054.1 GCA_902385155.1 uncultured archaeon
ATAACCGCCTGGGGCAGGTACTACGTGCAGGACGTCGTCAAGAAAGCGGAAGAGGCGGGGTACACCGTCCTGTACGCGGACACAGATTCCATATTCCTGCTGATGGGCGAGCGCGGAGACAAGGACGCGAGCGTTTTCATGGACTCCATAAACAAGACGCTGCCAGACACGATGGAGTTGGAGCTAGAGGACACGTACACGAGAGGCGTCTTCGTCTCCAAGAAGCACGAGAAGGAGACGAAGGGCGCCAAGAAGAAATACGCGCTAATAAACAAGAAGGGGAAAATCAAGATCAGGGGGTTCGAGCTCGTCCGCAGGGACTGGTCAAAGATAGCCAAGGACACCCAGCTCAGCGTCCTCAAGGCCATCCTGGAGGAAGGCAGCAAGGAGAAGGCGATACAAATCATCAAGGACGTGGTCCGCAGGCTCAATGATGGAGAGATAGACAAGAAGGACCTCGTCATATACACCCAGCTGAGGAAGAGCGAGTACGCCATTGTCTCTCCCGAGCTTGCGGCCGTGGAGAAGGCGAGGAAGAGAGGGATGAACATCGGCACCGGCGCCATCATAGGATATGTAATCACACGCAACGGCAAGAGCGTATCGGAGCGGGCGGAGCTCGAGGAGTTCGCCAAGGACTACGATCCGTCATACTATGTAGACCATCAGATCCTGCCTGCGGTCATGAGGATAATCGGAGAGCTCGGGTACACCGAGGACGACATCAAGTTCGAGGGAAGGCAGTCATCACTCGGCGGCTGGATGTGAGATGTGAGGATTTAATTGCCCCGGTATGGAAATGAATAGAGGTAATGATTATGGATATAGATTTCAGCGATATGGAAGAGGACGCAGAAGCGATGGCGAAGCGCATCGACTACACCACGGAAGCAGGAAAGGTGGCGACGCAAGTGCGCGACGGGCTGAAGATAAAACCCGGTGACACATATAGCGACATTGCCGGTTCGATAGAATCCAAGATAAAGGAGCTCGGCTGCGAATACGCGTTCCCGTTGAACGTCTCGGTCAATGAGATAACCGCGCACGACACCGCTGGCGTCGGAGATAGCAGGTCTGTCACTGAGAATGACGTAGTGAAGATAGACATCGGAGTCCACAAGGACGGCTGGATAGCGGACGGCGCCATAACGTACGACATCTCCGGGAAGCACGGAAAGCTCCTTGAGGCCGGGAAGCTTGCGCTGGAGAACGGGGTGTCCGTCCTCAAGGCAGGAAAGAGCACGACGGATCTGGGCGCGGAGATCGAGAAGACCGTGAAGTCGAAGGGGTTCAAGCTCATAGACAACCTCAACGGCCACGGCCTGGAACGCTACCTGATACACACCGCGCCGGACGTGCCCAACTATCCGGCGACCGGAGGATACGTCCTCCAGGAAGGGGACATCATCGCGATAGAGCCGTTCGTGACATATCCGGACAAGGCCGGCCACGTCGTGGAGATGGATCGATGCGAGATATTCAGCATCGGGGGATTCGAGCCGACAAGGAATACAGATGCAAGGAGAATGCTCAACAACATATTCAATGAGAGGAAGACGCTTCCGTTCGCGGAGAGGCATTACGCGAAGACGCCGATCGAGCGCCTCGCGATGCGCGAACTCCTCAGGAACGGCTCGCTGATCGCCTACCCTGTGCTGCGCGAGAAGTCGGGCGGCGTCGTCACCCAGTTCGAGCACACGGTCCTGATCGAGAAGAGCGGCGCGAAGATACTGTTCTAAGGCCGGCGCAGGACGCCATGCTTTTTAAAGACGGCCAGCCAAGCGAAGGCATGGCCAAGATCGTAGAGGTAACGCCAGTGAGGCTGAAGAATCCCGTCCTCATAGAGGGGTTCCCGGGAGTAGGCATGGTCGGCACGATCGCCGCCACACACATAGTGAAGGAACTGAACATGGAACTGGTCGGATACATCGACTCCGACAAATTTCCTCCATTCTGCTCAATCCATAATGGGACACCCCTGCCGCCGGCGCGCCTCTACCAGTCGAAAAAACACAACCTCATAGTCCTGCTGTCGGAATTTGTCATCCCGCTCGGAGCGGTCAATGAAGTGACCCACGAGATAATCTCATGGAGCGAGGACAGGAAAGTGAGGGCGGTGTTCTCATTGGGCGGGATAGGCATCGGCGGATCCGAAAAGAAGGTGTTCGGGGTCGCCACCACCTCCGAGCTCAAATCATCACTGGAGAAATCAGGAGTGACCATCATCAATGAAGGAGTCACCACGGGAGTGACCGGCCTCCTTCTTTCCAACGCGTTCCTGCGCAAGTTCCCGGCCGCATCGATACTCACCACCAGCAAGGATGTTAATGTCAACCTGATTGGCGCCGCCAACGTCCTGGAGAAGCTCGGCAAGATACTCGGGATCTCGTTCAACGCCAAGACGCTGGAGATGGAGGGCATCGAGCTCGAGAACAGGATAAAGGACCTGCTGAAGAACACGGAGACCGCGAAGAAGAAGTACGAGGAGATCGAGTCTCCGATGTATAGATAGTCTTTTTTAAGAGGAGCCCGTTGTATCAACATGCAGGGATGCCAGAGCCTGGTCTATTGGGCAGGGCTTAGGACCCTGTGCGCGTAGGCGCTTCGTGAGTTCAAATCTCACTCCCTGCATTACCAGCAAGATTTCGTATTGATCGAGGGGATATAATGGCAAGAATACTCGTAAGAGGCAGCAAGTACGCGCGCGAAGAACTCCGCCAGGAGGAGAAGCCGTTCATAATCAGAATGCGCGGCAAACCGATCCTGTGCCTGATCGATAATGACACGCGCGAGGCCAAACGCGCATTCGAATTCGTAGCGGGCCCTGTAAAATTAATCAGCCCGTGGGCCGAAGTGTATGAGGTCAATCCGATAGAACCGCAGATGCATGATGCAGTGAGACTGGTCCTAAAGCGGTTCTGCTTCGGGGGCGTTGCGAAAGACATCATAGCTGAGATAGCGAGAAGAGAAGAAGAGGCAAGGAGGGAGGAAGCGGCTAAGAACGCTTCGCCATCGCCTTGCGCACGCGTTCCATCGCAATCCAAACCGCGGCTTCCCTCGGCTTGATTCCGTCCTTTTTCGCCAGGACAAGAGTCTGCTTGGTGTTCTTCCTCACTTTCTTCTCCACGAGTTTGAACATCTCTTCTGGGCTCTTGCCCCTGTATTCTGCGTACGAGGAAATCACCCCCCCTGCATTGGCCACGAAATCCGGCACCACCAGGACTCCGCGTGCGTGAAGCGTCTCCTCCATCTCGGCGGTCATCGGGATGTTCGCCCCTTCAACGATGATTTTCGCCTTGATTTTCTCAACGTTGCTCTTGTTGATGGAATCGGGGAGGGCCGCCGGTATCAGGACGTCGACTTCCAGCTCGAATAGCTGCGGACCAGGAAGAACTGATCCTGGCGTGTAGCTGGTGACCGAGCCTTTCTCTTTCTTCACTTGTTCCAACACATTGAAACCAATACCATCTTTGTTGTATATGCAGCCCCTGCTGTCGCTGACTGCCACCAGTCTTGCCCCGGCTTCAGTCAGATATTTCGCCGCGAAAGAACCCACGTTTCCGAAACCCTCGACTGCGAATGTCAATCCCTTGAGTGGCAGATTCAAATAATCGGCGGCCACGGCAGTCGAATGATAGACCCCGAAACCGGTCGACCCGTATTCGTGAGGGATGCCGCATCTCTTGCCTGGCTCTGCGCACATGTCGGCGGGCTTGCCCGTCGCCGCCTTCCAAGAGCCGTTCGCTTCCACGAACCATCTCATCTCCTCTTCGCCGGTGTTCACGTCCGGCGCCCCGATGTAGAGTTTCGGGCAGACGAACCTTATCGCCTTCGAGAATGCCTGGATGTATTCCTTCTTCTTCGCTTTGTCTTTTATCACGTCCGTGGGGGCGATTATCCCTGATTTCGCGCCGCCGAACGGAAGGTCCGCCATCGCGGTCTTCCATGTCATGACGCGGGCGAGCCTGAACACCTCGTCTACAGTCACTGTGGGAGTCATCCTGATCCCGCCCTTTCCCGGCCCCTTCGCGGTGTTGTCTATGACGAGTATCCCTTTCATGCCGGTCTTCCTGTCGCTGACCTGGATCACTTTCTCTGGCCCGAATTCGTCGTATTGGATATCTTCCACCATAATACCATGCCCGGTACTCCTCATTCCTTTAAGGTTTTCCTTCTTGCAAATGTCAGGTATCCAGTATGAGTCAATCCCTTGGTCTGAGGGCGCGTGCCCGCCTCTCTGCTGAGGATCTCCCTCACTATCGCTTCGACTGTGAAGCATTCAAAGCCATGCCCGTTCGCCGCCTTCACGAATGAAGTGACCTGTTCAGTATGCGGCGAATATGCGATTATGACCCCTTCATCCGACAGGGAGAATTCGGAGGAGAATATCTGCTCTGGGTTCGGAAGGTCCAGATTTATCACGTCCGCGGTCTCCTTGAAGCCTTCGAAAACAGATTGTTCTCTCAGCTCGATGTTGTCAAAGCCCGAGCGCTTGATGTTCTTCGCCACGAACTCCGCGAACTCCTTCCGCATCTCGAACGATATGACTTTCTTCGCTATCGAACCGAAGAACACCGTCGCGAAACCGCTGCCTGCCCCGGCATCGACCACTATGCTTTCCTTGTTCATGCCGCTGTAGGCCACGATCATGCCCAGGTCCTTAGGAAGCAGTACCTGCGGTCCGCGCTTCAGCTTCTTGAGCACCGGTGGAAGCCTGAAATCCATCTGCTCTCTCGCTCTTGCCATGGTTTAACGTTGGTGGAAAGGATATTAATGTATTCGTAGAAACAGTATCGTGCCCTGGTAGCTCAGGGGTAGAGCGCGTCCTTGGTAAGGACGAGGCCGCGAGTTCAATTCTCGCCCAGGGCTTGTTAAGACTTATTTTATCCCCTTCCATTCCTTCAGGGCGCGCTCGTAGCGCTCGAAGCTGCCGGTATCATACCACTGGCCGGAGAAAGGATAGCCGAACAGCTTCCCCTCTTTCGCGAGCCGCGGGAACACGTCCCGTTCCAGCATCGACGCTCCCTTGGGGATGTACGCCAACACCTCTGGCTCCATTATGTAGAGTCCCGCATTGATGAGGTTCGACGGGGCGTCCTCTTTTCTCGGCTTCTCCACGAACTCCTTGATGCGATCTCCTTCCAATCGGGCCACACCATAGTGCGAAGGATCCTGCACTGTGGTGAGCGCGACGGTCACCAATGCGCCGCTCTCCTTATGGTGGAGGTACATATCCTGTATGTCGATGTCCTTCAGCTCGTCTCCATTCGACACGATGAAGGTCTCAGTCAAACGGTCTTTCATCTGCCGTATCGGGCCCGCCGTACCCAAAGGCTCGCTCTCTTCGGTATAAGTCATGTCGACCCCGAACTTCGAGCCGTCGCCGAAATAGCTCTTTATCTTCTCCTTCAGATGGCCGACGGAAAGGATGAGTTCCCTTGTCCCGTACTTCTTGAAGAGATTGATCAGGTGTTCCGTGAGCGTCTTGCCGTGGATGGGCATCAATGCTTTCGGTATCTCGTATGTGATGGGCCTCATCCTCGTGCCTGAACCTCCGGCAAGGATTATGGCGATGTTTGGCGCAGCAAAACGGGTTCGGGAAGTCGACTGTGATGTGCGGGGGACGCCTCTGCCGAAATCGTCGTCCAGCCTGACTATGTCATTCTCATCGCAGTCCCCTATCGCCAACTCGATGAAGCGAGCGGGCTTCCTAGTCAGGCCCTGGACCCTGTGCACGGCCCGCATCGGGATCATCACCGTATCGTTTTTCCTGAGAATCAGACGCTTGTGGCCGAGTTCCAGCAGTATCTTCCCTTCTGTCACCATCCATAGCTCTTTCCGCCTAAGGTGATACTGTTTCGATGACCGTTTCCCGAAGGATACCGAAAACCGCTTCAGCCAGTAATTATTTCCTTTTGCAAATAAGTCGAATGAACCCCATGGCCTTCGCTCAGAATGAAGCGGCTTCTGATTAAACATGTATCAGATTGCTTCGGAGAGAATAAAAGTATTGCAGTCAGACGAATTTCACATTCTCTCTTACGAATGTGAAAATGACCAGCACGATCGGTATGAACACCATGGCATAGCCCGCGAACGTCCTCGCTCTCCCTTCTTGATATGCTACAAAGATGCTTGCTAGGATTACATATATCACCAAGTATGCCCTGGCCGCTTCTGATGCGGTTGTTATTATCGAGACTCGATCAAAACCGCTTTGCTCGTTCGTGACGGAAGAATACGGGGCTTCTATGCCCGATATGACATTGAGGACGAATGCGAGTATAACCGGGACCAGGATGCACCCCCCGATAAGAATCGTGTATTTCTGCATGGAAAGAGACGAAGATTGCTCCTTGGCCAATAGATTGAGCTCGAATATGTCGTCGGCGGTTTCCCGGATAGCTGAATGAACATCCTTACCTGTCTTGTAGCATTGGTTCAACATGGTGAGGACACGCCCGAGCAGCATCGAACTGTTGCGCATCCTCATGTCATCAAACGCCTGCGGAACGCTCGCTCCAGCATGGATCTGCCTTGAGGCGATAGTGAACTCGTCCGAAAGCGAATGATAACCTGATGTAGAGATATTGGCTATTATCCTCTCCATCGGAACCCCATATTCTATGGTTGATGCATACAGAAGAGCGTCCGGAAGGTAGTTTTCTATCTCGGCGCTGCGCCTTTCGATGAGAATCACCAGTAGGAAATAAACCGCGGGAGGCAAGAGAAGGAAAAGAATGCCGGAACTGAAATTGAACAGGAAAGATAACGCCGCTGCAGCAAGTGAAAAAGAGCAGAGCACCTGCATGAACCGGATGAAATCGCTACGTATTCCGAACGACCTGAGCTGGATTGACAGCATATGCTGTTCCTTCTTTGAGAACATAGGCTCTCTGGACGTAGTCAGCAACTTTGGAGTGTTGAATTTGATGTACGCGATTAAAATCAGATTCAGGATTGGAAAAACAAGGATGAAAACGAACCATATATCGTTAAGAGACATCGGAGTTCCGAGATAAAGAGAGGATATCACTCCGTATGCTAGGAACATTGTCGGTGCTATGCATGATAGTGCGATGAACATGAGACTAAGGAAACTTATCCTCGCTGAAAATTCCTTGAATTTGAAACGTTGGGTCGCTATGAGTTCGTCTGCTTGTCGCTTAAGATCAATCCCGGAGAGCCCTTCGCCGTAGGCACGTATAAGCTGGACGACCATCTTCTTTACTATCGAAGACTCGATGCGCCCAGCCATCTGCCTGAGTGCATCGGGGATGGCGGAGCCGCCGTCCACCATCTTCACCACCTTTCTGAACTCCTTCGAGCACCTGTAGTTTGATGCGGCGACATTCCGCAATGCGTCCTCGAAAGGAACATGCATGTTCAGCTGTACTCCTATCGTCCGTATTGCGATTGGAAGGTCTGATTCGATTTCCAACGCACGGCTTTTCGCAAGGGAGCCGGGAACTCGCTTTGCTATGAGCGCAAATAAGAAAAACAGGACAGAAAAGGCGAGGAGGGCGTCGGCCAGACTCAGCATGATGTCGACCTTAGAGACCAAAGCCAAGACGGTGGCAGACAGGAAGACGCAAGCGACTATTGAGTACTTAATGTAGTCTTTTGCATTGACGCCGATATCTGCAGAGTGAAGATCCTTCCTGATGGAATTCGTAATGTCATCGAGATCTAGCATCGTACACCTTTGAAAATATCAACGCTCAATCATTTCAGAAGTCGAGGATTCCTTTCCGAAACCCTGCGAGAACAACGAAGATTGGATAGCGGATACTGTCTCCTCAAACGATTTCTTTTTCAACCCGACAAGTATCTCCTTCCTCTTCTCCATCTCTTCGGCCAGCTCTCCGATGGATATGCCGAAGCTGTCCGCGATGTCTTGCGTATACTTTGATTTCGTGTAGCTCCCTTCCATATTGCCTGTTCTTTGGTTCAGCTTGAATATCGAATTAATGCTGGAATCGTTAGATAGCTCGGATATCTCCACCCCTTTGCGCTCTTCCCAGTATCTGCGGGTCTTGGGGTCGTATTTGATCATTCTCCTCTGCACCACAATGAAATTGATGGAACTGACATCGACAGGGGAAATCCCCTGGGACACCATACGCTTTACTGCTTCTTCCGAGGACTGAGCATGAAATGTCGCGTAGCTCCCTCGCGCTTGTCCGCTAAGAATTGTCTCTA
>CABMEP010000055.1 GCA_902385155.1 uncultured archaeon
GCCGGCTTCTTCGATCTGGACTTGGCGTGCTTCCTAGTAACCTTTGATCGCGATGGCTTCACAACTTTAGACTTCTTGCCCCTTCCCTTGGCCATATGGACACCCCTCTGGTTAGCTCATTCATGCCCTGCTTTTAAGGCTTAACTTTTGACTTCGTCCCGGACACTTTCTTGAGGAGCCGTTCCCTGCACGGGTTGCAGAATTCTGTCCTCTGGCCGTCTATGTCCTCCACGGTCTTTGCGTAGTTCATGATGCACCCTTTCGTCCTGCAATGCACAAGCCCGAACGCGTGTCCCAGCTCGTGGGCGGAGACCTTGAGCGCCCTGTCCTGGAAGAGCTCCTCGTCGTGCGCCTCCCCGTAGAAATGAGGCCTCAGGCGATGGACGGACACGATCGCGTCGTTGCCGAATTCCGACAGGCCGAACAGGTAGGACGGCCTCTTGAAATAGAGATCGACGTCCGCCACGCCCAGGATCTTGCGGATGTGCGCGGGCGTCCAGTGCCGGTCGCGCTTCAGGCGCTTCAGCTGGTTGGAGAGATAGGATAGCACCCTCTCGGCGTGCCACTTGCCGCTCTTCTTGGTGAAGGCTTTCTTCGGCAGGGGGATGCGGACAAGATCGAGCTTGGTCGGGAACGGGAATATCTCGACGAGACGCTGTATGCGCGACGGCGGCATGGCGTCGAGGCAGGCAATGATGATGTGCGCTGTCTTAGTCATTCTGTCGCCTCTTCCGCTTTCCTGCCTGCTCTCGGTGGCTGGGACGCCGCATCAATCGGCGAGGGCGAACGTGCCCCTCTTCTTCTCGATCAGCTCGCCTTCCTCGTTCATGATCGTGAGCAGCGCGATCGCGCCCTGCGTCTCCACCCCGAGCGCCTCCGCGACCTTGTCGGCCGATTTGGCGCCGTCCTTCAGGAACGCCCTGACCTTGGACTCGTTCTTGGCGACGAAGGACGACTTGACGATGTAGTACTTCTTGTCGAATCCCCGGATGCCGAATATCTCCTTCTTCCGTATCCTGCTCGCGTACGAGTCCGAGAACTCCTTGGCGTCCGCCTCCGACTGCATGATCAGGAAGCCGTTCTTCTCCAGCGCCTGTATCGGGGTGAGCCTGGCTGAAGACGCTGCGGCGACCGGCTTGGCCGCGGCCTGCGACTTGTATTCGACATGGGGTATCGCGGCGGGGGCGGTCGGCTTGGATTCCGCCTGCGCGGTCTGCTGGAGATACTGGCGGTAGACGAGCGTCGGGACGTTGTACACCCCGCTCTTCTGGTACTTCCCGCCGTAATAGATGCTGATGAGATGCCTCCTTATCAGGTCGGCGATCCGCCTCTTCTCGGGCGCGGTGAACGCCTGGTCGATGCGCTCCGGCGTCCTCTCCTCGAACTTGAACTGCAGGAGCTTCTTCAGTATGATGATGTCGTCCTCGCTGAGTGTGGTCATCTTCACCTTCTCGAACGCGACCGTGCCCGCGGTCACCTCGAAGACGCGGATGGGCAGCCCTTCCCGCAGGTCCAGCCGCTTCACTATCTCCTCAGGAAGAGTGACAGCCAACTCCTTGCCGACCTTGACTATTTTCGGAATATGAATCCCCCAATCGTATCTGGACGGGTCGGTTCTTTAACCTTGCTCAAGCGCGCGGAAATCCGGGGCGACGCCCGCCCGGACGGCCGGATTTCCCGGTCAGGACAAGATTTAAATAAACTACCGATGTCTACATGTTGTTAGCGGCCACAGGAACCGGGAAACGCCGAAACCCATTCCGAACTTCGAAGCTAAGCCGGTTCACGATGTTGTCTGTACTCCGTTTCGCGGGGGAAAACGCATTGCTGCTAACTTTATACTTCTCTACCTCATTACGGAGAGGGCGATGATCAGATGCGGTTCGGTCTCAACAGGATTGACTTATTGTACATCGCCGTGCTGATCCTGTCCTCTTATTTCATGCTCACCGCCCTCCCAGACATACCGCTGGACAGCTACGCGAGGATCGCCGCGCTCGGCAAGTCGGTGACGGCGACGGAAGTGACAACGCTGCCAGTGCTCCTCGGGATAGCGGTGGCGACGGGCATGTTCCTCGTCTCCAGGATCGTATTCAAGCAGACGAGATTCGCCGCGTTCTTCGCGGCATTGCTGCTCATAACGTCCAAGGCGTTCATCAACAACTTCATGTCGGGCGGAGTGTCCGACATAATGATGGCCGTTCTCGGCAGCCCGGTGATCCCGGGGTTCGCGCTCAGCAAGCTGGCGCAGGATCTCGCGCTCCTGCCGTTCGCGGCGTTCTCCATGTACTTCCTGCTGAGGAAGAACAGGATGAAGGAGCTCGCGACGGGATTGGCCGCGGTGCTCGTGTCGTTCTTCGCGCCCATGGTCGGCGCGCCGATACTCATGATACTGGCCGCCGATGGCCTCCAGAGGATAGGCGGAAGGAAGAACGAGGATGTCATAATGGGCAGCGTCATCGCCGCCGCCGCGACACTGTTCATAGTGCCGGTGTCGATGCAAACCGCCGCCCTCGCGGCCCTTGTCGGGCTCGTCACGGCCGCGGTGCTGTTCACGTTCGAATCCAGGCACAAGGTGGCGTACGCGCTCTGCGCGCTGCTGCTGTTCCTTTCGTTCGAGGCAGGCCTTATCCAGGCGCTGTCCACCCAGAGGATGGACAGGGAGACCATATCCGCCGTGGACCAGCTGAAAGGCCTCGACGGCAGGATAGCCGTCGCATCATACTACAAGAGCAACTTCTCCGCGGTGGCGCTCGTGAGGAACGGCCAGCAGGTCCTCGTCCCGGAGGCGTTCAGGTTCCTGTTCACCACCGAGAAGCCGCAGTTCGACTACCTGCTGCTGGACACGATCACGCTCGACGACCCGAGGGCATACGCAGCGGTCGGCAACGCGACCGCCCGGTTCAAGACGTTCGCATTCATACAGCGGGTGCAGCAGAGCGACCAGACGCTAGCGATATTCACCACCGTGGACAGCAACCAGCTCATCATGGCGATAGACCAGCAGGGCAACATCGTGGGCAACAGGGTGAGCATAGACGGCGTCGACGAATCGTTCTACAGGCTCGTGGAGCTCAACGCCACGGACCCGAGGTTCACGAGGTACATCCTTCCGCAGGACGACAGCGACAAGAACGTCTTCAAGGTGCTGCTGCCTGACAAGTTCGGCCAGCTGAACGGCACCGTGATGACGCAGGTCTGGCAGTCCAACTCCTCAAGGATGAGGCTGTACAAGTTCAGCTGAACAAGCGCGGGTATACAGTCCTAGGACGACGCAAGGCGAAATCCCTGTTTTGAGATGTGTCTGTCCGCTCGTCATCGTGCCGGCAGTATCCTGTATTCAGATAACACGTATGTCTCGCCCCAGTCGTATTGGATCTTGACGGGGAACGGCAGCCCGCCGTCCCAATATGTCGCCTGGGTTGAGTTGTCGTGATACATCGCAGCCCTGAATTTTCCAGCAGGCAGATTCAGCTCCTCCGTCCCGCTCCGCTTCAGGTCGGGCACGTACCGCCTGAAATAGCTGAAATCCGGATACATCTCGTTCTCAGAGCAATTGGCGACGTATGATTCATCGCTTATCACGTATCCGTTCGCATCCGAACTGGATTCGACCTTCTTGAACGCGCATGCGCGATCCGGCCTTGACAGATATATCCATCTGTGCGAGAAGTAGTTGACCAATCCATACGTGGACCGTCTCGTGATGCGCCCGTACTGCTCGTTAACATCGTACGCCACTCCGTCGACCGTCTCCGATGTCCAATTGTGCGAGATCTCCCCCGACACCATGGGGTCGAGGGATGAGCTTATCGAATATGAGTAGGTGGAGTTCCCTTCCCCGGTGAATATGTACCTCTTGCTGAGCGCGCCGGTTGGTGACAGCAGGTAGTACGCTACGACAACGATCGCCGCGACCGCGACTAGCATGAGCTTATGCTTCAATTGCATCTCGAACGGCATGATCCCACCATAGTCTGCATTCGCATGTCCCGGTCATTCTACCTTCGTCTTCAGCGTCTTCTTCCCTATGCTGCACTCGGCCGACTGCAGGACGGCGAGTATCCTCGACGGGTCGCACAGCGAGTAGTTCGTGTCGTTCATCGAGAACGTGGTCAGCGCCAGGCCTTCGGCGTTGTAGTAGTACCTGCCGCATCCTTCCCTGAACCATGCCGCGGCGTAGGGCTTCTCCGCGCTCCTGCTCGTCAGCAGGCCGTAGTTGTCGTTCTGCGGGCAGGGGTCGGTGTAGCAGTGCTGGGACAGGCCGACCGTGCCTGACCCGGCGAGTATCGGGATCCATATCCCGAATATGTCGTTGTAGGCGGCGACGATGGACTCGTTTGTCCAGGTGCAGTTGTTCGCCGAGTTGTTCCCGTCCCTTATGCCGAAATCGAGGACGATCGAGGGCTTGTTGTAGTCGTAGAGCGTCTTCTTCGAGGAGTTGACCAGGTCGTCCATGTACGCGTCTATGTCGCATGAGGCATAGTCGTTCACCAGGCCGCTGCGTGCGATCACATCCAGCCCGTTGAAGAGGGCGGGTTCGCCCTCTCTCATGTCGTGCAGCAGGCTCCCGATGTCTGATGTGTTCATCCCGCCGACGTAGAGCCCGGACGTGCATTGCGGGCATGCGCTGGTTATGATGCTGAGCTGCGCCAGGGCGCACGCTCGCTCCGTCGCGTTGTTGAGGTCCAGCCCCTCCTCCGTGGTCAATACCGATATGGTCGATGGGCCGTACGGGTTGTAGCTCGCGCAGTCATCCTGGTCGCCGGTATCGCAGGCGGAGCTCCTGTAGTCCGGCCGTTCGTACTGGCCTATCCTCTCCGCTATCGATGACAGGTCGGAACCGTCGCAGTCCTTGACGGACACGGACATCGACTTGAGGAGCTTCTGGTCGATGTATGAGAAGTCCTCCTTCTTGGTGAGCGTCGTCGCCGCGGTCCCCAATGGGGGCACCACGATCGGGGGATCGGTGCCGAACGAGAGGAACGCGGGGAGATACTCGTATACTATCGTGAGCTTCGCGCCTATCCCCCCGGAGCAGCTGCACGTGGTGGCATTGACCGAATTCGGGCCGCCGAGGTTCAGGTACCCGATCGGGACCACCGACTTCGCCTGGGTGAATATGTCGCTGGTGATGCATCTCATCTTGGTCAGCGGGGCGATCTCGTATCCGTTGATGTCGACCTTCCCGTTGTCGTTGAACTCGTACACGAGGGTGACCCTCTGGGTGGAGATGGGCACGGTGAACGAGGAATTCGACAGGCGCACGGTGCTCCCGTACGCCGATCCGCCGCACGTGTTCGCGAACGGCACGGAGCAGACGCCCGTGGTGCACGACTGGCCGGGCAGGCAGTCTTCCGCCGAGCCGCACGCGATGCCGAGCTTGCAGCGGTTCAGGAAGCAGCTGGACGACGTGTTCGCCTGCAGGCAGGTGGCAAGGTCCGGACATGAGCGCAGCTCCACGCATTTGGCGTCGGTCGAGCAGTAGAATCCGGACGGGCACGATGAGTCCGAGACGCACGGCTTCGTAAAGCCGAGCTTGCACGCGCCGGAGACGCAGGAGTACCCGTCCGCGCAGTCCGAATCAGAGGCGCAGGCGGTGTTGAGCGCGCATCTGTTCGCGGTGCAGCCGTATCCGTTCTGGCATGGCACCGCCTGGGCGCAGTTGGTGGATGCGAGCCTGCAGAATCCGTTGAAGCAGGACTGGCCCGCGGAGCAGTTCGCATCGACGGTGCAGTTGGAGGAGGCGTTGAGGCATCTCCATGCGGCGCTGGCCGAGCAGTTGAGGGCGCACGTGCCGGATGAGCAGGCGTATCCCTGGCCGCAATCGGAATCGACGGAGCAGGATTTCGACGTCCATATGCACCGCCCGAACGAGCATGATTGAGTAGGCGCGCAGTTCAGATCCGTAGCGCACGCGGGCGATGAGCCCGGTATGCAGTCCAGCGCGATGCATTGGTAATTTGACGGGCAGATCACCTCGGCGGCGCACGTGAGGTTCTTCAGAGTGCACCTGTTCGATGTGCAGTTGTAATCGGAGGAATTGTAGTGGACGGCGCAGTCCGAATCCGAGGCGCACCAGATGGAGCTTGCGGCGCATATCCCCGCGGAGCATGCGAAACCCGCCGGGCAGTCGGACTCCGTCGAGCAGTTCCTGGAGAGCGTGCAATTGCCCCCGTAGCATGCGAAGCCGGACGGGCAATCCTCGGAGAACGTGCATGATCTCAGCGGCCTGCACAACCCGTCCGTGGTGCAGAAGCTGCCTGCGGAGCAATCGGCGTCTGAAGCGCACGAGCTCTTGTCGACCCCGGCGGACACGACACCGGTGCTGAATGTCCCGCTGACCGCCTGGGACATGTCATTGAGCGTGTAGGTGGACAGCGCGGATTCGGTGACTCCCTTGAGCAGAGTGTGGGACGTCGCGTCCTTGTTGATGAATGTGATCTGCGAACCCGGCCTCACGATGACCGAATCCGGATCGAATACCTGGTACCTGACCTTGATCTCGGTGTCCGTGGTCCTGGAGAACACGGCCGCCGACGTGGTCATCCTCTCCTTGAGGCGGATCGTCCATGCGTCCAGGCCGTTCGGGAACCTCATGCAGCGCAGCCCCGCGGACGGCACGACCACATCGTTGCCCTCGTTGACCCCGGCCGGCATCGAAAGGGCATGCGGCTTCCCGTCCGCGCTCCTGAAGCAGACGTCGCTGCCGGGCGAGGTGGTGATGACGGAAGGGAGTATGAATGAGTTCTTCAGGTTGATGTCCAGCTGGGTCCGCTTGTCGTATCCGGTCAGCGTCATGCCCTTGCCTGTCGTCAGGTCCTCCACGATGTACTTCCCTTCCTGCGGAGTGAAGCAGAACTTCTCGCCGGTGACTGTGGCGTCGCATGCGTTCGCGGTGCTGTTCAGCGTGCATGTGACGCCGGTCAGCTTGGAGGAGCATGAGCCCCCGGATAGCGCGCATACTGAATTGCCGGTGTCGCTGACGGGCACGCTCGAAAGCGAACAGGACGTGTCCGGAAGGCTGCCGCAGGTGGTCCCCTTGTACTTGGGATCCGCGACGCATGTGCTGCTGAACGTCCGGTCGCAGTACGTGCCGTCGTCATCGACGAAATTGCTTGTCGTGATGCAGTCCGTGCCCGCCTTAGTGCACGCGATGTTGGTCAGGGCGCTGTACGCCGATTTCTTCTGGCAGGCGAGGCACGGGCAGTCCGCGGGCTTGTTCGGATCGCACGCATGCAGGTTCGTGCCGCGGTAGGAACGATCGATGCCGGACGGATTCGTCGAATAGTCCACCGACCCACCGTAATAGCAGGCGTTGTAGCCGAGGGTTTGCCGTTGAACGCACGTATCTGTCGTCGTATAGCTTGTGCCCGTGACCCTGATGCATGCGTTGTAAGGAGCCGGATGGCATGTCTCCGTAGCGATAGCCGTCGAGCCGCTGCCGGCCCTGTCCGTGCAGCTTGTAACAGCACATGCCGAAAGGGGTTGCTGATAGCAGTTAGTGAATGGGCTCGGCGCGGTGCAGCTGACGGATGGGGAGCAGAATGTCATTCCGCCATACACGTAGTAAAGGGTTGAGCCGAGATAGGTTGTAGTCTGGCAAGACGCGGTGCTGCTGCACGGGAGAGAGACCAATCTGGCGCACTGTTTCTGGTAACTGCATCTGCAGCCGAATTCAAAACCGTATACCGATCGCGGACCGTCGTAATACGTGTAATAGCCCGATGGGCAGGCTGGCGGAGATGAACGGCAGCTGCCGCAGGTCGGACTGTACGCTATGGATATTATCTCCAGGCCGGCGACTGTCCCTGACGAGGCCAGCGTGACATCGCAATGCGAATCGGAAGCGAATATCCCTATGGAACTGGCCGCAGACGCGGCTGGCGGATCGGTGTAGCATTGCCCGTCATCCGGCAGGCCAGGCAGGCACCCTATCGCCTTGTATGGGCCGGCCTGGGTGCAGCGGTTGGGCCCGAGGACCCCCACAGTGCAGAACAGGTTGGACAATGACGTCGATGCGGATCCGCCGAACGTGCATGAATTCGTTGCCGGATCGACGCCGCCGCATGTGATCCCCGTGGATGTCACAGTTGATTCCTTCGCGACGCATCCGCCCTTGCATGCCCCGGTGTTCAAGCCGTTGATCGCCTCGAAGAGGCACACCGGCTGCACCCCGGGCATCAGCGTATCCGCGTCGCGCGAGCCGTCGGACGCGCATATCATGTCCGGATTCTTGGAAGTGCATGACGACGTGACCTCCTGCTTGCATCCCAGGCCGGGATCGAGGATTGTGTATTGGCAGTTGTCGTTCGTCTCCGTGACCGTTCCCGAGCATCCGACCTTCCCTTCCATCCCCGGCGGAGGGACGCAGTTGAACGTCCTTGAGCACGCGATGTTTGGATCTACATTCCGGGTGGACGGGATGAGCGTCGTCTCCATGACGGGCGTGACATCCTCGGCGAGCGAGAAGCGTATCCGCCTCATCTCGTCGGTGTCGAAGCAGACCTTGCTGTTGGTGTCGATCGCCATCGACGGGACGCTGAATCCGGAATCGTCGAGCGTGACATCGAACGTCTCTGGGGCGGACGAGACGTTCACCGCGGAGACCCCGAGGAACGAGGCGCCCGAACCGACAGAGAACAGCGCGATGCCCTCGTTCGGAGTGGACCAGGTCGCGGTGCCCGCCACCCCGAAAGAGGAGACGGCGGCAGGGACCGTGAACGAGCTTGTGACCGTCGCTCCGTTGGTCGGCTTGAACGATACAGACACCGGATACGGCAGGGATTGGTCGTAATTGTTGAACTTCACCTGAGCGCCGGGGGCGGCCTCGGCCACGACCGGATCGATTTCAGAGAAGCCGACCGATACGTTCTTGGAGAGGTAGACGGACTCGACGCTGCCCATAGCGCCGGACAGGACGTCGACCACGCTGAACTGGGTGTCCCCCGATACGTTAAGGATGGAGAAGCTCTCGTCGCCTGGGTTGCAGCCTGACGCTCCCTTCGCGCACAGAGTGACCGTGATGGTGCCGGTGGACGATGTCGAGGACAGCTTGCAGAACGTCTGCAGGGCGTCCTCCATCGGTTCGCTCCTGGTCAGGGAGCATACCCCGGCTGAGACGGTGCATTCCGCTTTCCCTGAGTACCTGAAATCCGAATAGCCGGGCATGACATCGCAGCTCGATGTCGTCACGATCGGTTGGGTGTTGTCGCAGAACGGGCCGCCCAGCGTGCCGTCGTCCTCGACGAAACTGCTCACGGTCATGCAATCGTTGCCGGTGTACTGGCAGTCGATGTTGCTGAAGGCGCTGTACGCTGATTTCTTCTGGCAGACGGCGCACGGGCAGTCCGCCGGCCTGCTCGGGTCGCACGTTATGGGGGTCGAGGCGCGGGACGTGTAGTCCTGCCCGGGGGATCCCGTCGAGTAATCGACCATGCCCCCGAAATAGCAGGCGTTGTAGCCCAATGCGACCTTATTGCTGCAGTAGTACCCGCCCCATCCCGAGGCCTGAGTGACGCATCCCGTAAGCGGGGCGATGCGGCACGTCGCGGGCGCGGTCGAGGTGGCGCCGTCGTTCCCCACATTGGTGCAGCTGGCTGCCGGGCATGTCGAGAAGTACGATTGCGAACAGCCGGTGAAACCGCTCGGCGGGGAACAGCTGAACGAGGGGGAACAGGATTCCATGCCGCCGCTTACGGAGCAGGTCAGATCGTTCCTGCACGGCAATGGCACCAATTTTGTGCAGTATTTGGTGTAGTGATCGCACCCGGTCACCTGGCCGAACGGCTTGGTCAGCCGGGTGTATGTGTAAGGATAATCCGCAGGGCAGTTGGGCGGCGTGACGCCGCTGCAGGCGTAATTGACCGCTATGATCTGCCTCGCGTTCACCGAAGTGCCTACGGGCTGCTGTGTCACGCTGCAGTAACGGCTGGAAGCCAGCATGGAGAAGTTCGTGGCGCTGTATGTCGGGACGGCGTAGCAATTCCCGTCATCGGGCACGCCTGGCATGCACCCGACGGCGGAATACGGGCCGCTCTGGGTGCAGCGGTTGGGGCCCATGACGTCCACCTTGCAGAACAGGTTCTCTATCGCGGTGTACAGGTATTGGGTGCCGCCGAACATGCAGCCCCCGTTAGCGTCGACGCCGCCGCAGATGATGCCGCTGGAGGAGACCGCCGCTTCCTTCGCGACGCATCCGCCCTTGCACGCGTCGCCTATCGCCGACGCCTTGAAGACGCATTTTCCGTTCGTCAGGTTCAATGCGCAGACGAAATCCGTGGCGAATTCCGGTTTCGCGGTGCAGCTGGACTGGATGTATGCGGACTGGCATGCCCGCTCGCTGTCTATGAGCTTCGCGTCGCACCTCTGTGTGGTCGGGTTGAACGTGCACGATACTATGCCGGCGTCCGCGACGTCCCTGATCCCGCAGCCGACGGCCTTGATGTTCTTCGTTATGGTGAGGATATGGGCGACGTTGTCCGTGTTCTTCCAGGTGATGTTGCTTCCCGCTGAGATGTTTATCGTCTTAGGGCTGAACGCCGATGTGCTGATCTCCACGGTGATGTTCTTGAACGACGGGATGACCGCCGGCACCGCGCCGCCGCTGGCGTATTCCCTCATCTTCGCGAGCATGTCGGAGGACATCGGGCCGCTCACCTTCTGGGTCGGCAGGTCCATCGTGGTATTCACTATGGGGCTCGTCGGCTCGGAGGGGAGGGGATCGATGAAGCTTATCGAGATGGTGCTGTTCGTGGAATTCTCGAACAGCTGCACGTTGCCTATCTCCATGGGCGCTGCGGCCGATACGCGCCCGTTCGGCGGGATCGATTGGAACTGGGCGGGCTGGATGTTGACGAGTATAGTTGAGCTTGCTTCCGCGGACAGCTGGGTCGCCAGCAGCGCCGTGGTGTTGTAACTGCACTTGCCGGCCTGGCAGATGGACGTGCTGCAATCGGGATCGGAGGCGCACACCATCGTCCCGATGCCGCCGCACGTGTTCGTCGCGCCGCTGCATGCCCTGCATTGCGCATCGGTCTGGCACGTCAGGCCGCCGAGCTGCCTCGCCAGGGCCGTCTTGTCCACTATCCTGCCGAACTGGATGAACGACACGTTGACGAATCCGTTGCCGCTGACGTTGACATTGCCCCGCTTGACGGACCCGTCGTATATCTCAAGCTCGTGGGAATCGGAATCGGTGTTGCTTATGAGTATGTCGACGCGCGATATCGCGCTGATGTTGCTCGGATACGTCTGGTTGGAGGTGAGCGTCGCGCTGGATTGGGTGACCAACGACGCGCTCCTCGGCAGGGCGTTGATGATGGTCAGCGTCTGCGTGTATGTGGAGTTCGACCGCGTCATTATCACAGATGTCGGGGACACCCCGAACGGCGTCACTATCGCGCCGTCCCCGGAGACGGATGTGACGACGGACGTGATGCTCGTGTTGTCGAGGCTGCGCGAGAAGTACGCCCCGTCGGGAAGGCTGGCCAGGCAGTCGGTCTGCTTCGCCTCGAGGACCGTGACGGCCCCCGTCTCGCTGGTCAGCGTGTGCCGCTTGGTGTCGGTGTTTATCCAGCACGCGGAATCGCCGGGCTGCGCAGCGATCGTCTGCGGATCGAACCCGTACGCCAATATGTTGATGTTGCGGGTCTGGGAGTTCTTGACGTTGACTATCTGCCTCGGGTTCACCGGCGGATCGAGGAAGTAGGTGAGGTAGGACCCGAGCGATTCCATCTGGGGATAGCATGTGTCGTCCGAGAGGCCCGGAACCTTCGCGGACGCGAATATCCTCCCGGCCTGCGACAGGTTGGTGATGATGTCGCGCGTCTTTATAGTTGGGTTGATCCAGCACACGCGGGAGCCGGGCGGGGTGTCGACCTTCTCCGGGTCGAATCCTATCGCCTGCACGCGTATGGTCGCGGTGGGCTTCCTGGAGCCGATGAGCCAGGACACGTTCCTGCCGTCGCTTGTGACCGCGGTGTAGTTCCCGGGGAGGGAGCCGATCACGCAGCAGTAGGCGGGGGAGACCGATACCGGCTTGTTGGTATCGATGTCCTCGAACCCGTTCTCGGTCTCTCTCGAGATGTTGATCGTGAGCCCCTCGGAATTGGATGTGAAGCAGATCGGATCCCCGAGCGGCCTCGCGATGAACCTGTCCTGGGGCAGGACCGTGCCGTCCCCCTTGAACGTGAACATGTAATCGGCCGACTGCACGAAGACGTATGAGGTGGAGTTCGTGCTGTTGTCCTTGATGGAATATTCCCCTATCGCCCCGGGGACGGCGATGTAGTTCTTGTGATCCAAGTCGAGGACGAACGGATTGCCCGACGCGAGGAATGTGGCGTTGACCGAATGGTTGTTCCTGTCTGTGAGCGAGAAGTTCACCACGCCGTTCACTGTCGCGACGCCGTAGTCGGGGACCACGGTGCGGCCTATGTAGAACTGCGATGCGGTGGATTCCGCGGATATGGTGACGTCAGCGTAGTCTCCGTTGGAGTCGTTCAGCACGTATTCCCCTGACGCCGGAGTGTAGCACATCCTGTTGCTCGGCTGGAGCTCGAATCCCTTGGAGACGCGGCCCGTCGAAGTCACGGTCAGATCGACCTTGTGGGACTGCTCCCGGTCGAAGTTCTCGAGGCAGAGCTCGGATCTGGGGGCGAGGATGACCGAAGGGGGATCGAATGTGGTGTCGCCCAACGATATGTTGACGAACGTCTCGGTGAACGGGGTGCATCTCTTCTTCGCCTCCTCGTAATCGCTGAACGAAGGGCCCTGGCCGATCATGAAGAACGGCACCTGCTTGGACGCGTTGCTCTGCCCCGCGTAGTATGCGGACACGAAACTGCTGAGCTCGGTGTAGTGTATCCCCGATTCGAGCTGGGCGGTCCCGCCCTGGAACGTGGTCTTCGTCTCGCCTTCTGAGCAGTTGAGGAACCTGAATGTGGTCTGGCCCAGCCCCGAACGGGCGGTATTGATGCATTTCCATTCGGCCGGATAGTACGCGGTGGGGGTGCAGCTCACGGAGTACGAGCCGGAGGGGCCGCCTATGTTCGATCCGTGGCAGCACTTCATCAGGTCCAAGGAACGTCCCCTCGATCGCGACGATAGGGATGAGCTCTCGTACCCGCTGAACGCGGCCCCGGATTCAAGGGGCGCCAAGAGCCCACGACCGTATTCCTCCGATGGCGTCTCGGGCTGGGCGAGGGCGACCCCGTTGGGGCTTGATCCCGCGAAGCAGCTGCCGCACGTCCTGCAGTTGCATGTGTTGTATATGTTCCAATTGAATTTCGCTATTGCATTTTTCAGACTGCCTACGTCATCGGGAATCGCCATGGCGGAGGAGCTTAATGTAAATCCCCTGCCGGTCGACATGCTTCTTGAACCGCATAGGTTCGCGCTGCCGGAATATTGGAAATTGTCGCTGCCCAGCAAAGCTAGAAAGATATAGTATGGGCAGTCCGTCGAGATAGACGCCTGAAAACTGCATCCAAACGATATCGAGCTGAGACCGTATGACGGGGTAAGGAACGACAGTTGCGGCGGATGGGTGTTCGATATGCCGAGCGAACCGGTGGACATGGCCGGGGCTGTCTTTGTTATGGTATACGCCTCGGGGAAGCAGGTCCATCCGTCCGAAAGCCGCAGGTCATAGACCTGCGCGCCGCCGAACAGCTCCTCCGCGTAGCAGGAGGAACCGAGGATGCAACCGGATGAGGATGTGCATTTCACCGGAGTCCTGCCGATGCATGTCCCGCCGACGCACACCGAGCCCTCGATGCAGTCCGATCCTGTGATGCACTGCTTATCGGCGGTGCACCTGCCTTTGGAGCAGATGTACCCTTCCGCGCAGTCGGAGGTTATCTCGCACTGCTCGTTGATGATGCAGACGTTGTTGGCGCATATCGATCCGAACGGACAGTTGGAATCGGAGCCGCAGCCGATGGATGGAACGCATTTCTTATCGATGTTGCATACGGAATTCGCGCCGCAGTCCGTGTCCACCATGCACGTCGCCCCGTTGCATACCCCGTTGGGGCATGGGATGCATCTGGTGTTCGCGGTCTCTATCGGGCCGTCGTAGCCAGTGCAGACGTAGTCCTTCAGCGTGGAACGCATCTCCTTCACGAATGCGCCGCACGTGGATGAGTTGTATCCGATGCAAGAGTCGCTGCCGGTCTCTATGATCATCGTCGCCTTGTCGGGCAGCCCTTCGCGCGGCCTCATCTCTACGCAGGCGGCCGCGAACACGGCGAGAATCAATAACAACGGCAACAGTCTTCCCATCGTTTCACTTGTCAGATCCGTCCGAACTCTGATTTTGCCTGGTTTGCTGTAATCCTATCTCGTACCTACCCTATATATTGATTATATTATTATATCGTGCCGCACCGTATCACGCGACTTTCCTGTAGCTGACCAGCCGTATCCATGTGCTCCCCATCGTCACTTCTATCGGAAGAGGGATGTCCGCCATGGATATCGTGGAATTGTCGGCCTGCGAATGGTAGTTCACCACGTCGAACGTCCCGGC
>CABMEP010000056.1 GCA_902385155.1 uncultured archaeon
CGGTTGAACTCGGTGAATCCGATCGACAGCGATATGACCGCCAGCGCGAGCACGGGCAGGTAGACGATGAGCGCCCTCCTGCTAGACGGGGCGAGCAGCCCCCTGACGCTGGAGATCAGGTATTCCTCCACTCCGAATCCCTTCAGCAACAGGTACAGACCGACGATCGCTATGATCGGCCTCCAGCCGTATCCGAGCGTGTCGCTGAACAGGAAGGCGAGCAGTATGATGGCCGGTATGCCGAAGAACAGCCTGGCGTAGTAGGGCTCCCTCAGCTTGCTGAGGAGGACGACATAGGTCTTCTCCAGCTCCTTGGCCTGCTTCATGGTGACCATGCGCTTGGAGTCTATCTTCAGCCTTGACGATATGATCGGGAGCACTTCCTCGTCGTCCGCGCCGTCCGTGACGAACACGCACGACGACGCGGGGAACATCTGGAGCACGTTCTCCAGCTGGGCGGCCACCTTCTTGTCGGCGTTGTAGCCCAGCTTGCTATCTCCGGTGATGGTGGCGACCTCAACGTTCTTGGTCTTCGCGAGCTCGTCGCGCATCTTGACCGCCTGGAACATCGCGTTCGCGTCCGTGTCCTCGGGGTCGTTCAGGAGCAGGGCTGTCGCAGCCTGTATGTTGGCCGCCTTGCCTATGACCGGGCCGCTGACCTTGGCCTTCTTGCCGAGATCGTCGTCCCTGTCAATGCACAGTATGAGCACCCTGTCCTTCATCATCCGAATACGCACTCCTTCCTGTATTAAGAGATACAACTTCCTAACGCTTTTAAATACATGTTGGATATTACTTCCATCTTATTATCCTGGCACGCCTTCAAGGCACGTGGCTGTCATGGATCAGAGAGGTCATATTGTGGTTTCTGAACAATCAGTCGAAATCGAGTCGCAGCCAGTGGACACCGCTTACGCTCCGGCATCCCATCAGGTGGTGCGCGGAAGAGGAGTGGCTCCTGGAGACATCGTCGGGACAGAGGAGGAGTTCCTCGCCGGCAAGGGCACCTGGACAGACGCGCAGGGCAACATCCGCGCCGCTGTCGCGGGCGAGCAGATCACCGACGCGAACCGGCAGGTCTCAGTGGTGCCGTCCAACATGCCGCCGGACATCAACGAGGGCACCGTCATCTACGCCCGCATCGACGAGATGTTCGAGTCCGTGGCGTTCGTGACCGTGGAGGCGATGGCATCGGGCCCGAAGCCGAGGGTGACCATCCTTTCCGGTGTCATCCCCGTCTCTGAGATCAAGGAGGCGTTCGTGGAGTCCATACGCCAGGAGATGCGCGTGGGCGACATCGTGCGCGCGGCGGTATCCAAGCTCACCCCGTTCAGGCTCGAGCTCACGGTCAAGCCGCAGGGGATGGGCGTCGTGAAGGCGTACTGCTCATACGACAGGCAGCCCATGGAGCTCAAGGGCGGCGCCGTCGTCTGCACCGTGTGCGGACAGAGGGAGACCCGCCACCTCGGCGAGCCGTACGGAGACCTCGGCCCGATGGGGGACATCAAGCTCATAGCGAGGCCGAGAGGCCCGCGCCGCGAAGGCGGATTCGGCGGAGGCCGCGGCGGACCGCGCGGCGGCTACGGAGACAGAGGACCCCGGCGCGAAGGCGGCTACGGGGACAGGGGCCCGCGCAGGGAAAGCGGACGCTTCGGCGGAGGCCGCGGAGGGCCTCGTCGTGATGGCGGATTCGGCGGCAGGAGGCCGTTCAGGCCGGGCGGATCGGGAGGCAGGGGAGCGGGCCAGGCAAGGTATTAAGATATTATTACAGAACATCAGAATCAGAATGCAGGGCATATCCGAATACAGGGCACGATGGATGACCCAGCGATAATGTTTCATTGAGGTGTGGCAAATGGTCGAAGTGAAAGTCGATATGAAGGACAAGCATCATGCGGAAATCACATTCGTAGGAGAGGACCTCTCCATGGTCCAGGCGATCAGGAAGGTGCTCATCGAGAGCGACGACGTCTCTTTCGCCGGAGTGATCCTTGAGCATCCTGAAGTGGGCCACCCGACGCTCGTCGTCAAGACGAAGAAGGGCAACCCGGCCACTCTCGTCGCGAAGGCAGCAGGCAAGGTCGCCAAGGAAGCGGAAAGCCTGGCCAAGAAGCTCTGAAGAGGCAGTGCGCTGTGCGCAGGCCGTCTAATTATGTGTGTCACATGCGGATCGACAGGAACATCCGTGTGCTCGGCATAGACGATTCACCGAAGGGCAGCGGCGGGAAGGTCCTTGTCGCGGGCGTCGTCTGCAGGGGCGGCATCATCGAAGGGGTCCTCAGCACCCATACATCGTTCGACGGAGACGACGGCACGCGGAAGACGATCGCGATGCTGGAGCGCTCCCGTTTCGCGGAGCAGGTCAAGGCCGTCATGCTCAACAGCGTCATGCTGGGCGGGCTGAACGTCGTCGACATCGGGAAGGTGTCGGAGCGTCTCGGCGTCCCGGTGATCGCGGCCACGCGGCGCCTGCCCCGCATGGAAAAGGTAAAGAAAGCCATCAGTCATGTTAAGAACGGAAGGTCGAAGCTCAGGAGGCTCGCCGCAGCCGGCGAATCCGCCGCATTCGACGTCAACGGGACGACGCGCTTCGCCCAGTTCGCGGGCGCGTCGAAGGAAGAGGTCCAGGGGATATTCGACGCCGTAGGGCTCGAGCCCGTGAGGCTCGCGCACATCATAGCGTCGGGCATCGTCACTGGGGAATCGAAAGGAAGGTTGTGAAATGGCTGAATCATCGGACGGGAGGAAGACGGCGCTCGCCAGGCTCCAGGAGAGCAACGCGCTCATCTACCTGTTCGCGTTCGCGTTCATCGCCTACCTGCTGACGCGGCACATACTGCTCGCCTTCCTGTCCGGAGTGTCGCTCATCTCCATATTCGGGCTCGACATACTGGTCGGGGCGTCCACGCACGGAGTGAAGGACGAGCTCATGGAGCTCGCGAAGGCGGTGGCGGTCGCCCTCGTCATCTGGTTCGGCATCACGGTCATACTCAGCACATCGTCCCCGATCAGCGGAATCGTCTCATGCTCGCTCCTTCCCGCGTACGAGCGTGGCGACATGATCATACTGCGCGGAGTCCCGATCGGGGAGATCAACTCCCCGACGGTGGACCTCACCGCGGAAGAGCTCGCTTCCATCTATCGGATCGCGAATCCGCCGTGCGGGACGATAGGCCCGATCACCTACAACTGCGCGGAATCCTGCCCGAGGGTCACGTTCCCCGGCGGGAAGCCGGCCTCCGCTTCCCAGAGATGCGTCCGATCCATCACCATCAACTCGAGCTCGGCCAACGCCACGTACGATGAGAACCTCTCCAACGACGTGATCGTCTACGCCCCGTCCGTCAAAGGGAAATACATCGCGGGAGACATCATCCACCGCGTCTTCCTGAAGCTGAGGGTCGACGGCAAGTACTTCATCCTCACCAAAGGCGACAACAACGACTTCATGGACGCGTCCGCCTTTGACATCATCAGCCAGGCCGATGTGAAGGGCCGCGTGCTGTTCCGCATACCGATACTCGGATACCTGAAGCTCTTCATCAGCGGGTACTTCGCGGAGCCGATCGGCTGCGACACCGCGCTGCTGCACTGAGCGCCAGCCGGATGAATTAATAAATCGTTCTGGCGAACGGCTGGTATGGCGAAGAAGATATTCGGGATCAAGCCGGACATACTGCTTCTCGGCATCGTCAGCTTCCTCACAGACCTCAGCTCGGAGTCCATATTCTCCGTATTCTCCATATTCTTCACGGTCACGCTCGGCGCGTCCACCGCACTGCTCGGCCTCGTGGAAGGGATGGCGGACCTCGCGTCCTCCTCCCTCGATTACGTATCCGGCTCATTGTCTGATAGGTCGGGCAAGCGAAAGGGCATCGCGATCGCAGGGTACGGCATATCCACCGTAGCGAAGGGAATACTCCTGTTCGCCACATCGGTCCCCGTCGCCGCGCTGTTCAGGGTGGTGGAGCGGTTCGGCAAGTCCGTCCGGGGCCCGCCGAGGGACGCCTGGATATCGTCCATAGCGGACAGGTCCGGCAAGGGATACGCGTTCGGAGTCCACAAGGCGCTCGACAAGTCGGGCGCGATACTGGGTCCCATCTTCGCCTACGCATTCTTCACCGCATTCCCGCAGACGCTCTCGTCGTTCATCCTGCTCTTCGCGCTCGCGCTCGTACCTGCCGCGCTGGCCACAGCGCTTCTCTTCCTCCTCAAGGACAGGCCCTCCAGGCCGAGGAGGAGGGAGAACATATTCACCGCTTACAGGACGCTCGACAAGGGGTTCAAGAGGTACCTCTGGGCGGCCGGGATATTCTCCCTCGCGTACTTCAGCTTCAGCTTCCTGCTGCTGAAGGCGTACGATGTGGGCTTCGCGCTGACCGATGTCATACTGCTGTACGCGCTGTTCAACGTCGCGTTCGTCATATTCTCGATACCCATAGGCAAGCTCGGCGACAGGATAGGCAGGGAGAGAATCATCGCGCTGAGCTACGTCCTCTACGCGCTGATGAGCGTCGGGTTCATACTCGCCGATTCCAAGCCGGCCGTCATAGCGATGTTCGTGCTCTACGGCATGTTCTACGCCGTTGACGAGGGCCAGACAAAGGCCTTCATCACCGATCTCGAGAAGTCCAAGAAAGGCACGGCGATCGGGCTCTACAACTTCGTCACGGGCCTGATCTACCTGCCGGCCTCCGTGATCGCGGGGCTGCTCTGGGTCGTCGATCCTTCATACACGTTCGGATTCGCCGCGCTGATCTCGGCGCTAGCGCTTGTCGCATTCTATATCGTCAGGAGAAGATGATGCCAGAAACGCCCGGTGAAACTGGAGTGGACTGGGCGAGAGTCGAACTCGCGACCTCGTCGTTGCGAACGACGCGCTCTACCACTGAGCCACCAGCCCTTTCAGGACGTATAATTATTGGTAATATAAACTATTTAAACCTGCAATCGAATCTTCTCCATGGCGATCCCGAGGTATCTCGTTGCCGTAGGCATCATGTTCGCAGTAATGGTCCTCAGCGGATGCGCAGGCGTCTGTCCGCCAGCCGGCATGCCCCAGCCGCCCGGCTGCGGGGGGACCCAGCTCCCGAATCTCACCTCTCCGGAGAATCCGGCCGTCAATATCACGATGCCCGTGATCCCGATGATCCCGCAGCAGAACGAGACCCAGCTCGCCGAGAGCAGGTACATAACGAAGTACCTGCCTTCGCAGGTGCCGATCATAGGCAGGGTGGAGTTCAAGAACATCGAGGACCTTCCGCTGTCAATCACTGTCATGGCGTGGGGGGAAGGCATCCCGGCGAAACCGAGCCTGCACGCTTGGTTCAAGGACCAGCAGAGGAAGGGCGCCCAGCATTATTCCGGAGTATCCGTATGGAACAGCGACGCCTGGAAGAAGGTCTCTGACCTGCCCCCTGAGCTGAATTCCTCCTACGCCACAGGATTCGACGGCGAGCCGCTGTACATGCAGGAGGACGTCTACCTGAATTTCCTTGACCCTGCGCTCCAGGACTATCTCAAGAGAGGGATGAAGGAGCACATAGATGCGGGAACCGACGGCTTCGTATTCGATGAGGTGTCAGGCACCTCCGATGCCGTCATGATCGGCTCCGGTCCGTTTGACAATTACAGCCTCGCAGGCTTCCGCGACTATCTCAAGAGCGAGTACACCGCCAGCGAGCTGACGCAGAAAGGGGTCAGCGACATCAACACATTCAACTACAGGGATTTCCTGGTGGAAAAAGGATACAGGAGCGCCTATTCAACCGGCGATTTCTGGAGCAATCCCGCCCCGTTCCGGCAGGATTACTACACGTATCTCCGCGATGCGACAAACAGCAGGATCAGCGACCTGATCTCTTACGCCCGATCCTATGCTCAGACCAAGAGCAAGACATTGGTCTTCACCGCCAACGCGGACCCCCTGATGAGGACGAACCTATTCAAGTTCTACGACAACCTGACTGTCTATGTGTTTGAGCACGAGTGGTTCGCCGGCTGGAGGAAGGACCAAGGCAGCGAATTCACATCAGGCACGCCGGACATTCCTGCCATGAAATACGCCCGCAGCCTTGGCACCTGGGCGGCGGCGATGCCGCAGATCATGGAGATGAACCACTTCACCGATGTCTACACGGGCAGCCGGTTCTTCACCCACGAGATGGCGGAGACCTACGCGGCTATGGGATACTACATGTACTTCCCTGATGTGGACTATGTCGGCATCAAGTTCGATTCCAACCGCTCGCTGGTGTATCCGTTCTACAACTTGGTGAGGGACAACCCTACGGCATTCCTGAACCTCACCACGCCTGCCGAAGTGGCTGTCGCCAAGCCATTCAACGTGTTTGATCCCGAGCTCGGCGCCATAGACGGCGCGAAAGGGTTCTCCATCGCGCTCTACCAGGCGAATGTACCTCATGATGTCATCCTGGTGGACAACATCACGAGCCAGTACAAGGTGGTGGTCACCACAGGCGTCGCCTATTCCGACGCTGAAGTTGAGAAACTGCTGTCTTTCGCCAGGAACGGCGGCACCGTGATCGCGATCAACAGCAATTTCGCCACCAGGGACGAGAACAACAACCCGGTCTCGCGCGCATCGCTCAGCGGCCTGAAGGTCAACGGAGTCCACACGCTCGGGAAGGGCAAGTTCATCTTCTTTGAGGATGATCTCCAATACAGGATATGGGCGCCGAGGGACCCTGCCGCCATCAAGCTGCTGCTGGACGCGGTAGAGCAGTCTGCCACCCCCAATAGTGCCCCGGCGAATGTGACCGTGCTGCCTTATGCCAGCACGGACGGCAGCGGCAGGTTCGTGGCCCATGTGCTGAACTACGACTTCAACGGCAAGGATTTCAGCAACATGACGGATGTCCAGGTGAAAGTCAAGCTGCCGGAAGGATATTCTGCGGCGGGGAAGTCGCTCAGGATCGTCTCCCCCGACTTCGCAGGGAACCAGACAATCACTTTCAGCGAATCGGGCGGCATTCTGACATTCACGTTGCCCAGCCTCTATGTCTGGGACGTGGCCATACTGGAATGACGGCGACGGGCGTGCGCGGCCCAGCGTCAATTATTTAAGCGGCCCCGGCGTATCATCTGCATGGGTGGCCCGCGGTTTGAGACCAAGAAGCGACTGACGATCGCGAGAGGAGTGTCCGGTTCGTTGGAGAACATAGTGGAAGGCGCGATGCTCGGCGGGTCCATGGGTTTCGGCCAGAACTATTCCGTGACCGAGAAGTCGGACATCGATTTCGTCTTCGTCCTTGACCCCGCCCGGCTCGACAGGCTGGCGTCCAAGTGGTTCTTCCATGACCGGATCCCGGTGGGGGTGCCGTCCCTGTTCAAGAACGGCGATATAAACCTCTTCTGGGTGACGCGGGAGGTGACGGACGTCGTCGTCAATGCGTACATCTACAGCCCCCGGGGCATCTCCGACTTCTGCACGCTCAAGGGCGACCTGAACGGCTTCATCGGGCAACCGATCGCGCCCACCCAGACCAGCTACGGGTTCGATGGGAAACCCATCACCTTCAGCCGCAACGTCCGCCAGTTCGGCGGCGGATCCGTATTCTCCAAGCCCGCGCTGGCCGATGGCAGGTACTGGGGCGGGGTGCCGAGGCAGGATCTGTTCTATTCCGGGCAGGTATTGCTCGAGCGGGGGTCGTTCCTGTCGGATCTCGAGAAGAGGGCCTGGTGGTCCGCCATCGCCCAGCTGGTGGCGGAACACGGGCCCAGGCCGGACCTGGGCAAGTTCAGCGTGCTGAACACCCATTATACGTACCAGACGAGCCCGCGGAAGCTCCCTCCGGCCGTGATAAGCCAGATCAGGGCAAGGACTGAAGTGGAGCTGAAGGCGTACAAATCCGGGACCTGATTCCGGCCACGGCTAACCCCTGTCGATAAAAGAAAGAGAAAAAAAAGAAAAGGTGAGGGAAGCCGAGGCGATTGATTTCCTGGCCCCCTTCAGAACCTACGGTTCCTGAACCTCCTAGGCGTTTACTTCCAGGTGAGTTCTTCCACCATCTCGTAGACAGGGTGCTTCTGCTTCTCGGTGTCCATGTTTCCGAGGAGCTGCGTCGAAGTCACTCCGGTCATGATGGATGTCACCACGACCTTGTCGCCGAGCTCCGGCATGAGCCTCGCGCCCCAGATGACGTTCGCGTTGTTGTCGAACGCGTTCGTCACGCCCTCTCCGATCTTGGTTGCCTCGCTGAGCGTCAGGTTGTTGCCGCCGGCGATGTGGATGAGAGCGCCTTTCGCGCCTTCGTAGGAGACGTCAAGCAGCGGGTGCTCCAGCGTGCTGGAAACCGCATCCTCTACCTTGTTCGTGCCCTTGCCCTCGCCCACTGAGATCATCGCGACCCCGCCGTTGCCCATGATGGAGCGTATGTCGGCGAAATCGATGTTGATCAGCGACGGGAACATGATGGTGTCGGCGATACCGCGTACTGCGCGGGCTACGACCTCATCGGCCACGTTGAAAGCCTGATCCATCGGGAGGTTCGGCACGTACTGGACTAGCCTGTTGTTGTCTATGACGACGACAGTGTCGCAGCTCTTGCGGAGCTCATCGAGTCCCCACCTTGCCTTCTCGGTCCTGTTCCTCTCGAGGTTGAACGGGTAGGTGACCATTCCGACAACGATCGCGCCCTCCTTCTTGCATGCTTCCGCAACGACAGGGGCCGCGCCCGTACCGGTTCCACCACCCATGCCTGCTGTGAGGAACACGAGCTCAGAGCGTCCGACCGCCTCCATGATCTTGTCCTTGGAAGCCTCGGCGCACTTGCGCGCGACCTCTGGGTAACCGCCGGCGCCCAAACCGCGGGTGATGTTCTGACCGATCAGGAGGCGCTTGTTGGCCTCGGTGATCCTCAGGTGCGTCATATCGGTGTTGATCGCGATAGTCTCGGCTGACTTGATGCCGGACCTCATGATGCGGGAGACTGTGTTGCATCCACCGCCGCCAACTCCTACGACAGAGATCTTGATCTTGTCGGATCCGAGGTAATCCTTCTCAGCCGCCCCCCCTGCTTTGCCAAATTGTCCGGATCCCCTAAGGGAATCTAATATGCTATCCATTGCCTCACGTCCCATTATCGTCTGTTCAGCCACCCGATGTCCCAGCTACTGCCGGCCCACCAGATCGCCTTCTTTTCATTGGTCGTCCTTTGTTGCTGTTGCGCTCCTCGCGCCTTGGTCAAAGCGCGTTGTCATGAACGTTCAAACGGGCGGACCGTGCTCTTGGTCCGCCCACGTTCCAAATAAACAAAACTTATCCGATTATCTCGATGTCGCCGTAGACCGGCCCGTCCGCCTTCTCTTCCTTCAGCGGAACGCCGACCACAGACGCGCCCTTCACACCAGTCACGATGGCGACGATCTCGATCTTGCCATCGTATCCCGGAATGAGCCTCGCGCCCCACTTGACGGATGCGTTGGAGTCCATCCTGTCCGTGATGAGCTCTCCAGCCTTGATCGCGTCTCCGAGCGTCAGGTCGTTGCCACCGGATATGTGGATGAGAGCGCCCTTCGCGCCTTCGAAGTCCACATCGAGCAGCCTGTTCTTGAGCACGCCTTCAGAGGCAGCCTGCACCTTGTTGGTGCCCCTGCCCTCGCCGACGGCTATGAAGCCGACGTCTCCGGCGGTCATGATAGACCTCACATCAGCGAAGTCGATGTTGATGAGCGACGGCTGAGTGATGGTCCACACGAGACCACCGATCGCGCGTGCCAGGATCTCATCGGCCACGCCGAACGCCTCGTTCATCGGGAGGTTCGGCACAAGCTGTACGAGCCTGTTGTTGTCGACTATGATGACTGAATCGGCATGCTTCCTGAGCTGCTGGATGCCCTCATCCGCCTTGCCTCTCCTCGCCTTCTCGAGAGCGAACGGATAGGTAACCATGGCTACGACGATGGCGCCCTGCTGCTTCGCGACCTCGGCCACGACAGGAGCGGTGCCTGTGCCGGTTCCACCACCCATACCTGCGCAGAGGAACACGAGCTGTGCGTCCTTGAGGGCGCGCTCGATGAGCGGCTTGTCGATCTCGGCGGCCTTCCTGCCGACGTCGACATAACCACCCGCACCCAAACCGCGGGTGATCGACTTCCCGACGAGGATCTTTTGGATCCGCTCGTCCAGCGTCGCAAGGTGCTGGTTGTCCGTGTTGACGGCAACTAGTTCAGCGCCCTTCACTCCGTACTTCAGGAGCCTCTGGAGGGTGTTGTTTCCACCACCACCGCAGCCCACGACTGCGATCTTGATTCTCTCAACGGTCCCGAGATTGCTCTCGCTCTCGCTGTGGCCAGTAACTGACTTGATCAGACTTTCCATTTTACAATCGCCTCGATTCGTCCTTTTTTCTTAAGATTTAAATAGGTTATCTTTAGCTCCCATTCTCCGACGTGAGAGTTTCAAGAAATCGGTGCAATTTGACGACGAAAGTGATCATCCCCGCCAACGTCCGCTCCCCCCTTCAGAAATCGGAAAGAACGTTGCACAGTCCTCACGTCGGTGGGACGACGGCGGGAAGTGCATTCTCCGAACGCGTGCGTTTGGAGCGGCGGAACCGGGTCATGGAAAAAAACCGAAAAAAAGGAAAGCGGATCCGGGAGGAATATCAGTACTTCGGGGGCTCCACGATGTTCCCGCCCGCGGAGATCCGTATGCGATTGTTCACGGCGCGGCCGATGCCGAAATCCTCCGCCTCTTCCACCAGGATGAACGTGCCGGTCCTGTCGAAGTCCCTGTATTTCTTGAAGAGGTGCTTCCCGAGCTGCCAGGCGTCGGAGAACGCGCAGACCTCCCCGAACCTCTTCATCCTGTCGCGCATCCTGCTCGGGATCTGCCCGGAGAATATGAACACCACCTTCTTCCCGTCGTTCTTGATCTCCTCGCCCCTCTGGTCCATCATGTGCAGGGTCTGCAGCCTCGACCCGTTGTGCATGAACGCGATCACCTTCGCGTATTTCGGCGAGTAGTGCTTGAACATCATCCCTGGCGCCTTCGGCCTGTCGCCGGCCTTCCCCTCGGTGATCGAGGGATCCAGGTTCACGTCGCCGATCAAGGCCTGTATCTCCTTCGTGGGCAGGCCGCCTTCCCGCAGTATCGTCGGAACCTTGGATGTGAGATCGATGATTGTGGACTCCAATCCGATGCCGACGCATGATCCCCCGTCTATGATGAAATCGATCTTCCCGCCCAGGTCCTTCCTGATGTCCCTGACGGTCGTCCCGCTCGGCAGGCTGGACGCGTTCGCGGACGGCGCCGCGATCGGCCCCGCCAGCCTGATGAGCTCGAGCGCGATCGCGTTGTCCGGCTTCCTGATCCCGACGGTGTCCAGCCCCGCGGTAGTGACGCCGGGGATGCACGGATTCTTCGGCAGGACCATTGTCAGCGGGCCCGGCCAGAACTCGTTCGCGAGCGTCATCGCCGTGTCGTTGAACTCCGTGGTCAGTTCGATCGCCTGCCTGATGCTGGCGACGTGGACGATGAGCGGGTTCCGCTTGTCCCTCCCCTTGACCTCGAATATCCTCTCGACGGCCATCTCGTCCATCGCCAGGGCGCCGATCCCATACACCGTCTCTGTCGGGAACGCCCCGATCCTGCCCTCCGTGAGGAGCTTCGCTGCCCATTCGATTTCGTGGATCTGGCCGTTCCACCTGCTGGGATCCTTGTCGATCCTGACTACCTGGGTCTTGATTCTCTGCATAAATTCCACCGTTTCACTTCGGATTCCTCTCTGCGCCGAGGCGCCTCTTCTTGCCGCGCTCCTCCATCTTCCGGTTGTACTGCTCCACGAAACGCTGCGTGAGCGTTATGTCCTTCTCGCTCCGCCTGATGAGCCCCTTCGCCTCCATCGGCTTGAGCGTCCTGCTCAGCGTCTCCGGCGCGACGCCCACCATCGACGCGAGCCGGTCCCGCGTGTACGGGAACCTGAGGTCCTTCGACTTCTTCGCGAGCACCTCTTCCACCCTGTCGCTGATGCTCATGAACGCCAGCGCGACCGCCCGTTTCTCGGCGGATCCCAGTTCCTTGCTCCTCACTTTCAGCAGCAGCCGCACCAGGCGCGGCTCGATGTCGAGCAGCTGATCGAACGCCGCCGCGCGGATATGGGAGATCATCGTTTCCCTGCCGATTACGATCGCGCTCTCCTTGTAATCGCCTCCCGCGCAGAACGCCCTGTCCCCTACGAGCTCTCCCTGCTCGGCGATGTGCGCCAGCAGCTCGTGCCCGTCCTCGTCCATCCTGATGATGCCCGCCTGTCCCTTGCACACGATGTATACCGAGATGGATATCGTCCCTTGGCTGAATATCTCGTGCCCGTCCTTGTACTTGATGTGTTTCCTGAGCGCCAGCCACAACGGCTTCACGTCATCCGACAGCTCCGAGTAGTAGCACTTGGATTTGGACGCAGGGCACCACTGGCAGTTCGGCGCCTTGAATCTCGAATCCGTGTCTTTCGCGCTGCGCATGAGGTCCTCGATCTGCGCCTTCCTCTCTTTCTGTGCCGGCGCCTTCATCGGCGCTTCCGCTGCGCTTTGTCCTCCGGGACGGATTACTCTCGCAGGTCTCTTTTCCATTGAGCACACCTAGAATGGGCCGCGTTGGTCTGTTCTGCGCGGTCCTGGTCTCTTGAGTGGTACGATAGTATATCCGCCCAGGATATTTAAACATTCGCTGGCCCGATGTCGCGCTTACGACGGATGCCCGTCTAGGGGAAGCGCGATGCGCGCCGCCTACTGCGGCGTGACCACGCCGGCTATCCGCATCTTGCCGTCCGGCTTGAGGAGGAGGAAGCCGCTGCCCTTGGCGTAAGCGATCTTCCTGTCCGCTTTCAGCGTGATGGAATCCCCTTCGATCTTGACGACGTCCACCTGCCTGTACTGAAGGCCGGCGGCGATGAACATCTTCATGCCCGCGCCTATCGGGTCGGCGAAGTACTTCGATTTCCTGAACGAGCCAGTGAGCGTGTCCGATGCCTGGAGGATTCCCGGCTTCGCCAGCATATGTCCCCTCTCCACTTCCCCTACCGTCACTCCCTTGAGGGAGAACCCGACCCGGTCGCCCGGGACCGCGCTCTTCACGTCCTTGTCATGCACCTGGATGGACCTGATGCCCGCTTTCTTGTCCTCGGGGTACGATTGCATTTTTTTTTTAATGTTTATGTTACCTCGGTTTTCTACTATCTTTACGTTGACGACGCTCTTCACGTCGAAC
>CABMEP010000057.1 GCA_902385155.1 uncultured archaeon
AACACTACTTTGTTAGATTCTTGATTACCTAATTCTTTCACAAGATTTCTCGTCAAATACCGTACACAAATTCGGCAATTGCCGTACTTCCCACCGTCGATTCTAAATCTGGCCTGGGAGATTCATATTTGCTGAGAACATGACCCCCCAGGAGCCAGAGGGCCGTGAGGCCCAGGACGAAGATAAGGCGTATTGCCTTATGAATCTTGGGGACGGAAAGGGAAGTGCGCCTCGGAAGGCTCTTTCGAGAATAGAACTGTCGAACTTGAATTCAGATGCACAGGAGTTCGTTTCACGAATACCGATTGGTGGGATATCACCGAATGGTCCTCGATCGGAGGAATGGCAGAGAATCGGTGCAAATTATCTCACCGGTCAAATACTCCCGGGTAGACGGAAAAGCATGGAACCAATAACCAAACGTATTCCCGACGAGGATTACCAACGAATGCAACAGTTCATTACAGATTCAACTTGGGATGCCAAAGCCACTACGGATGCAATGATATCATTCCTGAGCGATAAGATTGCCAAACCCGATGGGGTTATTATTATTGACGATACAGGGTGCAAGAAACAAGGCAAGATGAGCCCGGGCGTTGCCCGGCAATATTTCTCGGAAAAGGCATTTACTGGTAATTGTCAAGTGACCGTGACAAGTATCTATTCGGATTCTATCGGGCCCACCAACGCCGATATAATTAACTGGCCGTTGGGTATGATCCTTTATCTCCCGGAGAGTTGGAGTGAGGATAGTTACCGTCGAAAACAAGCGGGCATTCCATCATCCAAACGATATCAGACAAAAGAGAAGTTGGCTCTTTCTTTGATTGAGAATGCCAGAGAACGCAATGTACCGCATAAGGTCATCCTCGCCGATACTTGGTATGGTCGAATTTATGATTTTCGAGACCAGCTCCGTGAGTGGAAAGAACCATATATCGTCGGCATTCTGCTAGATGGTTTTCAATTCGTGGATGCGGATACACCCATCTTGCTACCCGGAGCATTTGGTAAATATCATGGTAGAAAGAGGGTCCATCCAGTATTATCCGAGGGTGCCAAGTGCAGAACACCTAGACAAATTGCAGACATGAACAAGGACTGGAAAACTATTACATGGGCGGAGGGCACCAAGGGGGATCTCACAGCCCGTTTTACTCGAAGAAAGGTTCGGACGATAAAAAATCACAAAGTACCTTCGGAAGAAATCTCTTGGCTTTTATTGGAAGATGGTGCCGAGGGATTAAAGGCATTCATCTGTTGGGGTCTTGACGATTTGAGCTTAGCGGATTTGGTAAGGCTGGCACACATGCGTTGGGCCATCGAAGATTATCACAAGCAAATTAAGGACCGGCTTGGATTTGACCATTTTCAGGGACGGAAATATCGTGGATGGCTGCATCATGCTGTCCTTACACAGATGACCTATGCACTCCTCGCATGGTTGCGGTGGAAACAACGGGATTTCGACGGGGAGATATCACTGCCAACATTGCCAGAGGTTCGACGTTTATTATTGATGGCCATCGTTGAACATCTTCAAATTGCACAACCAAGGACAGGTGGTCGGAGATACCGCCCGTGTAAAGCCTGCCCTCTCAAACGACTGGTTCTCGAAGCCGCTTGAAAATTAATTAATTCGATGGAGCAGACGAGAATAATCGAACGTTGGATAGCGGAGCAATTCCTATTATTATCGTCGTAATATCGTTTTTATGGTGTTCATGTGCATGAATGATGAAATCAAGTATGGATTAGATATTGATGTTCAGTAATTTTGGATTGTTGGGTGGTACGAACTGTCGATATTATGATTGTAACAAAGTAGTGTGAAGATCACGGGTTTTATCCCACCCCCGGAGCCCCCAATACTATAAAAAACAAAAAGAACCACGGGCATCTTCACTTGATGCCCATGGTCTTTTCGGTCTTTTGGATGGACTTTGTGTTATCGGCTTCGGTCTTCATCATGGACCGGATGCAGTCGATGTTCTCGGGGATGACATCCGATTCTTGGTGGATGGCCTGATAATAGTACAGGGTCTTGCCGACCACGTTCATGCCGTCGCGCCAGACGATGATGGAGTTGAAGTCGCCCCTGGTGTGGCCCAGGTCCCTTGCGTACTCCATGACCTCGGCAGTGGAGGGGAGGCCCTTGGCGCCATCGATGAGCATGACCCTCGGGGTGCTCTCCCAGATCTTGAGCACATCCTCCTTTTTTACCTCCTTCTTGAGGTCAACGATTACCGAGTGGACATGCATGAGCGTCGTGGGGACCGCAACGGCCATTGTGCTTATCTTGAGGTTGTGCATGACGGTCTGGACATCCGGCCCGTGGTGGGACGGGATTTCCAAGACCGGCTTGATGGCGTTCACGGGGCCCTTCTTCGAGTCCCTTGGGTCCACTGCCCTTCGTATCATGACCGCGTTGACCCGCTCGATACCGATATCGCGGTCCAGCGGGAACAAGGTCCTGATTAGGCCGGAGGTGTTGCAGCTGACGACCCTGACGAACTGCTTGCCCCAGGCTTCCTTGTAGTTGGCCAGCGCGTTGAAGGAGGTGCCGGTCAGCTCGTGGTCCTCTCCGCCTTGGAAGATGGCCTTCAGGTTCGCCTTGGTGTAGTTTGCCTTCTCTTGGTCTCCAAAGTCCCCGGGTGTGCAGTCGACGACGATCTCTGCCTCTTTGAACATGTCGTCGATCGTCCCCTTTATCTTGATGCCTGCAGACTCGAACTTCTTCTCGTTGCCAGCAAGGACGTAAAGGGGGAAGCCCTTGGAGTTCGCTATCTGGGCTTCAAAGGTTGGGCGGGTCTTGGACACACCAACGATCTTCATATCATCCTGGAGGGTGACCGCGTCTGCCACGCTCTTGCCAATCGTGCCGTAGCCATTTATGGCGACTTTCACGACCATATAATCACCTTAGTTTTATGAACAAGATTTTCAATTGATGATTGGGCGAATGGAAGGACCTTAAAAAAGGTTATCCCTTAAAAGTAGGCCGTGGATTGTTCAAATATTTAATCGGCTAAGAATATGCTATTAATCTCGAGGCTTTTTGGACTGCTGACCTACTGCTTCTTCTTTCGCTCGGCCAGCCCCATATCGACGAGCTTTTGCATCACCTGGTCGACATCATCGTCGGATTGGGCCGCGATGTCGGAGTCCGCGCCCTTCCCTGTGGCCTTGAGGTCCTCAGTTGACGTTTCCTTCTTTGGGGCTTTCTTCTGAGGCTGGCCCTTGGATGGCTTCTTTGGGATCTTGCCTTTCTTCATGCCATGGCTGATATCGTGATCGATGTCCTCGGCCCCTGCCTCGGCGGAATGCTTTTTGGATCTGAGCTCGCCTTTGGCCTTTGTGTCCTTGGACAAGGACTTGAGCAGGTCATCGAGCTCTTCTTTTTCTTTGACCGGTTCTGGCTCGGCTAGGGCCTCAACCTCCGAGGTCTGTTCCTGGGTACCGGCGGTGCCGTCGGCTGCGGCCCCCTCCGCCTCCTGGCCACGGTCGGCCATCTTGGATTCGTATGGGACCATGGAATAATCCTGTGCGGTCCCCTCGGTAGGCTCCGGGATGTCCTCGAACACGGGCTTTTCGACCATCTTAGAGGGGCGCACGACGGCCTTTCGCTGGGCCTCGGCCCTTGCCTTTGCACGGGCGGCGACCTCGATGCGCTCCCTGGCCCTTGCTTCGGCCTCGAGCTTTGCGCGCTTTTTAGTACGGGATGCATCAACGACTATCCATACGAGTACAAGGATTATCATGATGACCAGGAGGACAGACCCCAATAGCCAAGGAGACAGGGTCGATTGTACGAGCACCTGGACTGGATAGACCATGACCGAGGACTGGCCGTGGGCGTCGGTGACACGGAAGCTTGCAAGGTAGGTGCCGGCCTTCCTGTAAGTGTGGGTCGTCGTCTCCAGGCGGTCGGTGGAATAGTCGTACTTGCCGTCGCCGTCAAAGTCCCATTCGTAGGTCACTATGTCGTTGTCAGGATCGGAGGCGACGCCTCGGAAGGTTG
>CABMEP010000058.1 GCA_902385155.1 uncultured archaeon
CATGTAAGTCTCCATACCAAAGCACGAGGAATTCGACGCGCTGCTGAGAAGGGTGTTCTTCAGCATCAAGTCTGTCGGCGACGAGAGCCTCGAGAAGCTGAAGTCGAAGGACTGGAACGGACTCGCCGAGATGAAACTGGTCGAGCGCTCCAGCGTCGGCCGCATCACCACGCTCTGCATGAGGATGCTGAACAAGGAAGGATACAGGGAATTCAGCAAGACCGCCGCGATGTTCGACATAGTCAGGATACTGGAGAATATCGGCGACGAATACACGCTTCTCAACGACTATCTGACGGTGGCGGCGACCAAGCCCTCCGAGGATACCCTAGAGATGTACAAGAAGGTGAACGATCTGATCGATGACGTCTACCTTGTCCTCTACAGATTTGACAGGGCGCGCCTGAGCGCGGCCTATCAGAAGATAAAGAGGATCAGGCGGGCAGAGATGGATTGCATCATCTCGAAGAAGTCGAAGGAGGAGGCCATCGTCCTCCACCGGCTCAGGAAGGTATCGGAGCTGATGGGATCCATACTGGAAGAAATGATGGTCGTCTCGCTGTAATTGATTGGTCCTGAACTACCGAACGCGTTCATCGACGTTTGCCGAACGCGCAATGCGTTTTTTGTCGTAAACGCATGCGCGATGAGTCTGACGACTCATGCGCATTTGCCAAAGGCAAATTGCGCATTCGCCGTTGGCGAATCGCGTTTATGGCAAACGGTTAAAAGCGACTTTTGCGTATATGACTCATGGCGACGCTACGAAAAAGTCAACGCCCAGCCACAGGACTGAAGGGCCGGAAGAAAGGCCCGGCAGTCAATATGGCGCAGCGCGACTTCGTCGGGATCCTCGCGACAGTATACGGCTCCATGTGGAAGCTGAAGCGCAAGGAGGTGCTCATAGTGGTAGCGTGTGCCGTGATCGCCGCTGCGCTGCAGGCATACACGCCCCAGTTGCTGCAGCAGATATTCGACGGATTCGCGAGCGCGAGCTTCGCCACCGCGAGTGGGACAGCCCAATTCCACCAGGTGCTGATCACGTTCGTGCTGGTCGGCATCGGCGGCATGCTGTTCAAGATACTGTCCGAGAAGACAGCGTACTACCTCGCCACCCAAGTGGAGGACTACTGGAGGTACCGTGGCGTCAGGGCATACTACGACCTCCCGATCAGCTGGCACGACGCCCAGGACTCGGGAGAGATCGCCTCGCGCATAGAGAGCGGAGGCAGCGCGATATTCACGGTCATCTACGAGCTCGTGGGCCAGGTGTTCTTCGTGGACATGGTGACGCTGCTGTTCGTCCTCCCTCTGGCGTACGCCGCGAACCCGTCGTTCTTCTGGGTGCTGTTCCTGCCCGTGCCAATAGTGACCACCACGACATACTTCATATCCAAACGGATCGCGGAGGGGCAGAACAGGCTCAACGAAATGTACAAGCAGGCGCAGAAGGCGCTGTTCGACGCCGCCATGAACGTCCGCACAGTGAAGACGTTCGCGAAGGAGGAGGTGGAGACGGACAGGTACAAGGAGAAGTGGGGCGCTTTCCACAACTACGACTACGAGGTGGAGAAGGTCTACTTCGTGCAGTCGTTCGTGTTCACCATCATGGACATCGGGACGAGGGGACTGATACTGCTCATCAGCCTGATAGCGCTCCAGAACGGCGGCGCCAGCATCGGCCAGGTGGTTTTGCTGCTGTCGTACCAGCAGCTGGTGTTCAACCCGTTCACCAGGCTGAACTCCCTCTTCACCAGGATAAGGAGGCAGGCGAACAGGGCGAAAGTGCTCCTGAGGATCATAGACGAGTCGGACAAGGCGAACGAGGAGATCAGGCCGCTGAAGCTCGGGGTCCTCGAGGACGAGATCAGGTTCAGGAATGTGTCGTTCGCATACACCGGAAAAGGCGAGGCAGTGAGGAACGTCAATTTCAGCATAGCGAAGGGATCCACTGTCGCGCTTGTGGGAAGGAGCGGAGCCGGCAAGACAACGATAGCCGCGCTGATCGCGGGATTCTACTCGCCGACCAGGGGGAAGATACTGTGGGACGGGGACGACCTGTCCAAGACGAACAGGGCGTCCATATCCAGGCAGGTCTCCTACGTCGCGCAGGACTCCTCGCTGTTCAACCGGAGCATCAAGGCCAACATAGCGTACGCTGACGAGGACGCGAAATACAAGGAGGTGGAGAGCGCGGCGGAGCACGCCCATGCGCACGGGTTCGTCATGTCCATGAAGAACAAGTACCGGAGCGTCATCGGCGAGAAGGGAGTGCGCCTTTCCGGCGGGCAGAGGCAGAGGCTCGCGCTGGCGAGAGCGCTATTGGCGAGCGGAAGCCTCCTGATACTCGACGAAAGCACCAGCCAGCTGGACTCCGAGAGCGAGCGCGCCATACAGGAGGCGATAGAGAAGCTCCGCGGGAAGGTGACGCAGGTCATCATCGCCCACAGGCTGTCCACGGTGCTGCACGCTGACAAGATCATAGTGATGGACAAGGGACGGATGGTGGCGAGCGGCACGCACCACCAGTTGCTGGAGAGGAGCCCGATCTACAGGAAGCTGCACGACCTGCAGTTCCAGGACTGACGTGAATCTGCTGGTTTTGTTTTTTCATTTTCCTTTCCGTTTTCTCCGCATTTCCATGCGATTTTGAACGTCGGTGTACGAACGCGCGAGGCGGGGTACTCTGGTGCATTAAATGGGCTTCAAACGTCGTATGTTTGATTCTTTAGATATTCTTTTAAACGACGTTATTGAAGATGTGAATATGGAAAAAAGTATTGTTCTGATTGGAATTGCTTTGATTGGAATATTGTTATTTGGTTGCACTTTATTGTCAACAGCAAGTTTACCGCAGAAATTTGTTGGTTGTTGGGGAGGTAATCTTCTTAGATTAGATTCTGACGGCACAGCAGTTTATTATATTGCGGAAGGGACTTGGACATCGGTCGGAGAAAATCAAATACGAGTATCAATTCCAGAAAACGGTGTAACAACTGTGATATATGGAACATACCAGCAAAACTCAAATGGAAGTGAAGTATTGGAAACAAGTTTTGGATCAGATCCTACTATGTATAATCTTACGCGTTGTCAGTAGGCAGAACAACCAAATATCGACGATGAAAAGTTAATTTAATTCCCTTTGATTACGAGATTATGGTTCTTAACCTCAGCTTTCAATTCCTGACCTGCTTTCCATCCAAGTTTTTCAATAAGTTCTGGTTTCACAACTAAAACATATTTTGCATATTCTATATCTCCAACTTTTCTAGAAAGCTGTTTTTGTAGTATCATATCTGTAAATAGGTGCCTAACATATATAAGTATTTGCTATCACCCGAAATTAGGTACCGAAACCTATTTAAGTAGTAGGTACCTAATAATAACGTGGAAAACGACGGCGCGATGTGTCCTAACTGCGATAAAAAGAACACAGTAAAAAGGGGATTCATCAACACAGCAGTCGGCGGAAAGAAGCAACGGTTCTACTGCAAGGACTGTAAGAAGAAGTTCGTGCCTCGGACTGCGTTCTACCGCATGAGAAACAACGCACAGAAGATAACCTGTGCCCTAGATTTATTCTATAAGGGATTAAGCACGAGAGAAGTTCAAGATCACTTCAAGGCGTTTTTTCCTCACAACTCAGATCATAGTACAATTTTGCGATGGATCCGAAAATATAGCATGAAAATAGCGGATTATACTGATAATCTAGAGGTTCAAACGGGTAGTTACATCGAAGTCGATGAGATGCAGTATAGACGGAGGGCTAGCCACAAGAAAAAAGGCACAGATGAGAATTGGTTCATTGATTCCATTGATGTCAAAACGAGATTCATGCTAGGTTCTGCATACGCAAAAGAACGTAGCAAACAAGAGATAGGCAAGGTTCTATTGGGTGTGAAACGCAAGTCTGGCGACCAAATAAAGACTGTAGTTACCGACGGATTGATGGCGTATGAGAATGTTGTAAAGCACACGTTTGGCTATAATAACCGCTTGCAAAGGTACAATGTAATTCATAGGATGGTTAATGCTTCGAAAGGTGAAGGATTCAATATCTGGGTCGAACGGATGCACAACACGATAAGGCAGAGAACTAGAAAGTTTAGAGGTCTGCACGGAAGCGTAGAGAGTGCCTATGCGATAATGAAAGGAATGGAGATTTACTACAATTTCATAAGGAAGCACGAGGCATTGAAATACAAGACGCCTTCGGAGTTGGCTATACCTTCATTGGAGTTTAAGACAGCGAATAGGTGGCTTGAACTTATCGAAAGGAGTTATTTGAAATAAACCCTAACAACGATTATATACTAATCAGATTTTAGTAAATATATGGCTCATAAATTTGAAATTGACTTTCTTGAAGATTATAGTCAATCGTCTCTTATTGAAGAACTAAAAAGAATCCAAAGGATAGTTGGTAATAAGCCTATAACAAAATTCGATATTGATAAATATGGAAAAGTTGGTTGGACAACTTATTTCAGAAAATTTGGTTCTTTTTCTAATGCTCTTTTAAAAGCTGGTTTAAAACCAAGTAGAAGAACGAATACCTCTAATGAGGAATTGTTAAATGTAGTTATTGAACTGTGGACAAAAACACTAAAAAACGAGGGTAGACGACCTTTTGCATCTGATTTAAAAAAATATGATTTTCCTTATTGTAAAGATACATACAGAAGAAGGTTTGGAAGTTGGAAAAAAGCATTAATTTTGGCATACAATTCAGTTGATAAAAAAGAAAAAAACTTCCCTGAAAAAGAAATAGTGACTACAAAAAAAGCTCTAAATAATACTAGAAAGGAAATATCAATTAGAAGAAGATTTCTTGTTTTGAAGAGAGATCAATTTACTTGTGTTCTATGTGGGCAGTCGGGTATTGGTATAAAATTAGAGATAGATCATAAACGCCCTATTTCAAAAGGTGGAACAAATAATACTGATAATTTACAAACTCTTTGTTTTGAATGCAATCGTGGAAAAAGAAACGATACTGGATAACATTTAAATTAAGAATATTTAGTATTATTACCTCTGTTCAAGCCCACTTAACGCACCAGAGTAGAGGCGGGGAAAGGGTTATAAAGGGGGTCTGCGTACTAGGCACAGAATCTAACCGGAACTTGGTTCTACAGACAGATTGAAAGACAAAAACGTGTCAATCTTTTCTTCGAAATACAAGTTCAGACACGTTAGAGACTAAACCAAAGGCGCAAGAGTGGAGTAACGCTTACAGTGCGTGCACATTGATACGCAAGACTGAATAAGAATGCGATAATGTGCGCACGTAATACAAGCGCATGAATACGCGGGATTAACAGAACCGGTCCGAAAAGCGGACCAGAGACACCCCGTATCTCATGCGCCCATATTCATAATCGATGCGCCTAAACCAAAATAGGTGAAACAATGAAAGAACAGAAAGACAACATGGCAGCGCATGCTGCAGCAGAAACCAGAGAGACAACGCAAACAGCGGCGAATGAGTCCGCTGCGCACAAGCACGTCCACGTCAACCAGGTGATAAACCTGCCGACGTCGGGAGTGATCGTGCCGGACACGTCCGTCATAGTCGACGGAAGGATCACGGACCTGCTCAAGGCGAAGAAGCTGGGCAAGATCAAGATCATAATACACAAGGCGACGATAGGGGAGCTCGAGCACCAGGCCAACGTAGGCAAGGAGACCGGGCTCAGCGGACTCGCCGAAATCAACGCGATGAGGGAGATGTCCAAGAAGGGCGAGATCGATCTCGAGTTCGCGGGAGACAGATCCAGCGAGCTCATGATCAAGGGCGCCAAGCTCGGAGAGATCGACAACGTGATCCGCGAGCTCGCCAGGCTGCACGAAGGAATGCTCATCACGGGCGACCGTGTGCAGTCGGAAGTCGCGAAAGCGGAAGGAATCAGGGTGATCTACCTTGAGCCGAAAGTCACGATCAAAGAATTATCATTCAAGAAGTACCTGACACCGGAGACGGTGTCGCTGCACTTCAAGGAGGACACCGTACCGATGGCCAAGCTCGGAAAGCCGGGCCACATCACGCTGGTCCCCCTGCGCAAGGAACGCACAGAGAGGGACGAATTGGAGGACATGGTGAAGGAGATCATAGAGACCGCGAAGTCCGACTCCAAGTCATACTTCGAAGCCGACAGCCGCGGCGCGTCCGTCATCCAGCTCAGGGAATTCAGGATCGCTATCGCGAGGCAGCCGTTCAGCGACGGGGTGGAGATCACGGTCGTGAGGCCCATAATGAAGGCTTCGATCGACGATTACAAGCTGTCAGCCAAGCTGAAGGAGAGGCTGAAGAACGGAGCGGAAGGAGTCATCATCTGCGGCGCGCCAGGAAGCGGGAAGTCCACTTTCGCGGCAGCGCTCGCCGAGATGTACCTCAGGGCGAACAAGATCGTCAAGACAATGGAGTCGCCCCGCGACCTCCAGGTGCCCGACGAGATAACGCAGTACGCGCCATTGGACGGCAGCTTCGAGAAGACAGGGGATATCCTGCTTCTCGTGAGGCCGGACTACAGCTTCTACGACGAGATGAGGAAGACATCGGATTTCAAGGTGTTCTCGGACCTGAGGCTATCGGGAATCGGAATGGTAGGTGTCGTCCATGCGACGAGGCCGATCGAGTCGATACAGAGGTTCATAGGACGCATCGATCTCGGGATGATCCCGCAGGTCGTGGACACGGTCATCTTCATCAAGGAAGGATACATCCAGAAAGTCATGGAGCTGAGGCACAGCGTCAAGATCCCGCACGGGATGCGCGACCGCGACCTCGCGAGGCCGGTCGTCCAGGTGAGCGACTTCGAGACAGGAAAGATCGAATGGGAGCTCTACAAGTTCGGAGACGAGACAGTCAGCATGAAGGTCGAGAACCCGAGGCAGGAGGCCCCGGTCTACGAGCACAGGCCGAAGCGCTTCAACAGGCGCAGATAACCTGCGGCGCTGAAGCTGGGCCTGTTTGATTTCATCTTCTAGATTCTGTTTTTTATTTATTCAAAAAAGAAGGGCAGCGGAAGCTCCGGATTCGTCAATCGGAGACTTCCTCGTGCCTGTCTCCGTGTTCTTCGATCTTCGCGAGTTCCGCTTCGTCCGGCTCGCCTTCGTCAACATGCGTATCGGATTCGTCTGGCTCCGACTTGCGAACGGCCATCGGCTTCTCGGCCTTGGGCTCCTTGAGGGAGAATCCGACCTTCCGGTCCGCGCCGACGATGATCTCTTCCTCCCCTGCGACCTTGTTCGCCGCGTCCTGCAGGCGGGTCAGGGACTCTCCTTTCGCCTTCCTGTCGTTGAGGATGCTGTTTATTCCCTTGACAATCTCGGCGGTGCGGGAATCGAATCCCTTGTTCATCCTCATCACGAAGCAGTTATGGAGTATGATAAGGGCGCGTTCCGGATCCGTCGAGAACCGAGGATCGCGGGCCAATTCTATGAACGGCTTGAGCTGGCTGAATGAATTGTAATGGTCGCCGTGGGAGAACAGTTGGTCTGCCCTCTCCCTCATGCTCTGCACTGTCGACCGCTGGACAGCGGCAGTCTTAGGGTTGGACTTCTTCTTCCCGTGCGGCTGTTCCGCTCTCTTGTGGATCATGTCTAATAGATATGCAAACAGATATTTAATACCTATGTATGCCTCCGAGGTGAGCTGAAAGGAACGGACAACGACATATCGCGCAAGGGCGGCTGGCGCAGCACCATTCCTTGCGCTTTCACCTGAAGAACGAGGATATCCCCGCCTGCTCCATATCACCTGAAGAACGAGGATATCCCCGCCTGCTCCATATTGTTCGGATCCGGCTTGCTGTCCGGCGCATCGGCCTTCTTCTTGCGCGGACGATGCTTAATCTCGCCGGTGCTGAGCTTCTTGATTATGCCTTTCATCTTCTTCTCCCTGGCCGCCGAGACATAGCGGAACGTCTCGTCGCGCGTGCCCCTGGTGACGAGTATGAGCACCTCTCCCTCCTTCGCCCTGCCGACGCGGCCGCGGCGCTGGATGGAACGGATCTCGCTCGGGACCGGCTCGAAGAATATCGCGGTGTCGGCCGCCGGGACGTCTATTCCTTCCTCCCCAATCGACGACGCGACGAGGATGTCGAATTCTCCTCGCCCGAACTCCTCGAGCGTCGACTTCTGCACTTTCTGCGTCGCCACCCCTCCCTTGCCCTTGCCGAGGAACTGCTTGGACTTGAATCCAGAGGAATTCAGGACGTCCACGATGTGGGCGACCTGGTCCCTGTACTGCGCGAACACTATGATTCGCTTGCCTTCGCGCTCCTTGATCAGGCGCAGCAGCAGGTCCATCTTCGGATGCTCCAGGTCCTTCACCTTGCCCATCGCCTGCGTGAACCGCCAGTCGATGCGGTTGTTCTTCCGCTCCAGCAGGCGCTCCGTGAACTTGATGAACGCGTAAGGCCCTTCGGTCTCGAGGAGCTCCGTCCCGTGGAAGGCGTTGTAGAATATCGCGAAATGCCCGAGGGCGGCCATGTTCTTGTGCTCTATGAGCGAGCGGTACATCTGGGACAGGCGGCCGCGCGCCGTCTTCTTCGATATGTGGACGCCGAACTTGTGGAGCAGGGCCAGTTTCTCGTCCATCAGCTCGCCGAGGAGAGCGACCGCTTCCGCGATCTCCTTGCTGAGGTCCACCTCGATCCATTCCATCCTCATCGGCTGGACGTGATTGGAGATGTCGGCGTCCTCCTCGGTGCGTATCTCCACGTTCGTGATGGCGAGAGCGTCCATGATCTCGCGTATCTTGTCCATCCTTCCGCCGGGAGAGGCGGTGAGACCGAGCACCAGTATGCCGCCGGCCTCGGCCGCCGCCTTCGCGACTTCGGTGTATGCGTACTGCCCTATCGCGCGATGGCATTCGTCCACGACGAGGCATGAGAAGTGCGACATCATCGAATGATCCGCGCCGGGGCCGCTTTCCGGATTGTCCCTGGCGATGTCGTTGCGGATCGTCTGCGGGGTGGCGACGATGATGTCGCTGTTGTGGTAGAGATGCTCCCGGTCGGACTTGGTGACCTGTCCTGTCACCGCGTTGATGCGGTAGCCGAGGCTGTGGAAGTACTCGCCGAGGCGCTTGACGTGCTGGTTGACGAGGGGGCGCGTGGGCGCGAGGAACATGCATCTCTTTCCCTGCTTCACGAAGTGCTCCATCACGAGCGCGCCGATCAGCGTTTTCCCTAGGCCGGTCGGCAGCACGACGAGCGAGTTGCCCTTCTTCAGCACGCTGTCCACGATGTTCTGCTGGTACTGGCGCGATGAGATGCGGGACGCGGGCTTCGCTTCCGCTCCTGCCGCAGTCTCATGCGTGGATTCTACCATACGGAACAGTCAGAACAATGGAATAAAAAGGGCTGGAGAGGGTGGTTTCGGGTGATTTCATGCCGTTTCTCGCGAATCCAGACGCGAAAACGGCTAGGAAAGGGATTATTTTTTAAAGGGAGCGCACAAAGAGGATTGGTTCTCATGAGCACTCTATCCGTAGCCGCTGTTGAACGATTAATCAGATCTGTCGGAGCTGGACGGGTCAGCAGGGATGCCGCCGAGGCACTCGCGGCCATACTGGAGCAGAAGGGGACGCAGATCGCGACGAAGGCCGTGAAGCTCGCGAGGCACGCCGGACGCAAGACGGTGACCGGCGACGACATCAAGCTCGCGGATTGATCTATCGCCGCTGTTTTTTTCAAATCAAGATGGGCTAGCCCCAAGGCTCAGTTGCCATGGTGCTTCTCGGTGCCCTCGATCTCCACGAGGAACTCGTTCGCCTGGCCGTAGCGCAGGGCGAATATCCCGTGCCTCTCCTCTCCGAGCAGATCGAACATGTAGGGAGTGGACATCGCCCATAGGAACCTATTCCCAGTGACGACGATCGTGGGTGTCGGCACCAGCTGGCCAGTGGAGAGCCTATTCATGAAAGAGAAGAAATCGTCCTTGAACTCCAGGACATGCTTCACCTCATCAGAGAGTCCCCGCATCGTCGAGAGCTTCTCTGAAAGACGCATGGCAGTGAGGTATGTCATTATCACATTGTCGGGCCGTATCGGCCTGTAATCCGGAACGCTAGGGGCAACCGTATCCGCGCCCGCGGTTTTCCGTTTAGACAATAGGATCAGCTCGGAGTTGGTGGCTTCGATCATCGATGAATGGAGCGTGGTGATGAGATCGGACATCTCGCGGCGGGGGTCCTCGGCGAGATCGAATCCATTGACCACAGTCAGGCCGACCTCTTCCATCACCTTGAACCTGATGAACGGCGCCTTCGGCTTGCTCTTCTCGGCATTTGCTATCGCTGTGTGCTTCTCCTTCAATGCCTTCACAAAGGCGCGCGTCACTGCGGTTTCCATGTCATCAGTTGCTCCGGGGGTCCTGCCCGAGCTTGTCCCCGTCCGCTGGCTCGATCTCCGCGAAGAAGTCATGGGCGTTCTTATTGAGCGTGGAGAATATGCCGAAATTGTAGCCGCCCATCAACCTGGAGACATGGTAATCGTAAGCCCTGTAGATGCGCTCGTATCCGCTTATGACTGCCTGGGTGATCCTGTCGAGATCATTGGAGCGCGCGGAATCGAGCTTCTTCGCGATCCGGTTGAGGTGCTTGCCCACGTGGGCGACCTCGCCCTTCGGCTTGACGTTCTCTTTCGCGAAATCCCTCTTCAGCTTGTTGAAGAGGCGCGCGGCGTCGCGGAACAGCCCCGTCACCTCAGAGGGGGGCACGGGCTTCTCACGGAATACGGTCTCCACCTGGATAGACGCGTCATGGAGGTGCTGCGTGAGCTTCTTGATGTCCGCTTTCGTCGCATGAGGGAGGTCGAAGTGCCCGATGATGGCCATCTTCGCCTCGTGCATCACGTTGATGTATGCGAATTGCGACGGCTGGCCAGTCTGCCTGGACCTGGCCTTCCTGATGAAATCCCGCGTGATCGCCCGTGATGACATGGGTAGATTGCCCAGAAGAAGTATTTATTCGTTCCTGGACTGACGGCAGGTCAGAGCCTGGAGAGCGCGTATATGAGGACAAGATCCAGCACGGCGAACGTCAGCATCATCAGGTTGGTCGGGCTGCCGAGGACCAGGAGGTTCTGCGCCCCTTCGAGGACCAGGTACTGCATGGCGAACGCCGCCAGCACCACCATCGCCTTGGACACGAACAGGTCGTACTCGAATATCACGTAGCCGCCGGCCAAGGCGACGATGACCCACATCGCCAGGGCCCACGGCTCGAAGCCGAAGAACCAGAAACCGAGCGATGACGCCAGTATGAGCATGAGAAGGGACAGTATGCGCGTCTTCAGGCCCCGCTCTATCTCTAGGTGTGCTGCCGGCTTGGCGCGATTCGCATGCGTCGACGGACGCATCGCGCGCTTCACCCTCCTTGCTCTTGCCTTTGGCATCTGTGCACCCGATATCAGGCCATGAGCGAGACGTCCTCGACCTGGACCTGGCTGACTCCCTTGATCGCCTTCAGCTTCTCCTCGATGTCTCCGCCAGCCGTGTCCGGCATGACGATGAGCACCTTCAGCACCTTGGCTCCGAATCCTACATCCTCGATCCTGGAGTCCGCGAGCCTGCCGAGCCTGCTGATGGAAGACTTGATGTCTTCGAACGATGCGGGGTCGTCAGCGTATATCTTCGCTGTGATGACTACATTTCCCATGCGTCTATCTACTGGGGAAAGTAATAAAAACATGCCACGGAGTATAGTAGCGTCAAGCTGATTCTATCAGTATGGACAAGAGCTAGAATTCATCATCTGGTGATTAAGAATGAAGACATGCATAAGCTGCGGAAAGCAGGCGAAGAAATACACCGAGTTCGAGAGCCCGGCCGGCGAGAAGGTCGTCAGGTGCCACCACTGCAAGAAGATGGCTATCCAGTACAAGACCCCGTCAGGATTCGAGGGCCCGTGACTAGCGCTCGCTTCTTTTCTGTTTTCAGATTCCATAATAATTCTCTGACTGTTTTTCTGATCCACTAAGGATTAGCGTCACAGGTCCAGCTTGACCTGCTTCGTGGTGTACTTCATCCTGGCGATGATGTTCTTGGTCGTCGCCCACTCGGTGCGGAGATACTTCTTCAGGATCGGATTGTCTATGTTCTCCTCCACGCATTTTATCGTGGCGGCGTCGTGGCTGTAGCCCGTGCCGAAGTCGCATCCGAGCTCCTCCTTTATCCTCTCTATCTCCTGGTCCCTGGTCACCTTGGCGATGATGGATGCCGCGCCCGCGACAGGGTAGATGACATCCGCCTTGTGGGACGAATGGAGCTTCATTGCGATGGGCGCCTTCGGGGGAAGGTGCGACTTTATGCGGGCGGTGAACCTGTTGGCGTCCGGATCCGGGGCATCGACATATATCTTGTCCAGCCGCTTGACGATGTCGGGCTCTATGCCCTTCATGGCATCCGCGATCCACATCGCCTCGATCTCGTTCAGGCTGACGTCCTTCTTCATTAGCGCGTTGATCTCCTTCGCCGTTATCTTCTGGACATGGAGATGGCACATGTCCCTGAGGATGGGGGCGAGCTCCTCGCGCTTCGCGGGAGAGAGCAGCTTGGAGTCCCTGACTCCGATCTGGCGTAGCTCGTGCTCGCGGTCCTTCTCGTAGATGGCGACGCACAGGACGAGCGGCCCGATCACAGGGCCCCTCCCGGCCTCATCCGCCCCACCAACGAGGATGCCGTTCAATTTCGCGTGCACACTATTCATGGTAATCTCCGCTCTTGGGATGACTATTAGTAGTAGAATTATAAATAATGGAGTCGGTAGTGTATCTGTAAGGGCCAAAAAGCGCAATAGGTTGTATGACAACATATGCATATTCGTCGCGCGAAACTTCGCGCGATATTTCGCGTTTCCACGCGAAATCGTCGTAGACGAATTGCGCAATATGTCGTATGGTTTGCGCCCGGCCAAGGTGTTACCATGAAATGCCCATTCTGCACGAACAAGGAGACAGATGTCATAGATTCCAGGGACACGAGCGACCTCGCTTCGGTGAGGCGGCGCAGGGAATGCCCGTCATGCCTGAAGCGGTTCACCACCTACGAGAAGATGGAGGAGAGTGCCATCATCATACTGAAAAAGGACGGCAGGAGGGAGAAGTTCGACAAGCAGAAGCTCACCAACAGCATACTGAAATCCGTCGGCAAGAGGCCGGTCAGCTACGAGAAGATCATAGACCTCGTGAACGGCATCGAGCGCGACCTCAGGAACAGGCAGTCCGCCGAGGTCAAGTCCACGATCATCGGTGAGATGGTGATGAAGCGCCTGCGCAAGCTCGACGACATCGCCTACATCCGATTCGCAGCCGTATACAAGGAATTGAAGGACCTGAACGACCTGCGAAAGGAGCTCCGAGGGCTGGAAAAGAAGTAACGAAAGAATATTGCATTTTTCTTATTTTCCTCATTTTATTCCACTATCTTCCATTTTTACTGTCTTAGTTTGCTTAGAATCTGTGTTTGACCCAATAAACAGGCATTTCCTTGCTTTAGCACTATAATTTCCACACTTGATTTTTGGCCCGTTCCGGAAACCTCCGACGGTAAACACAATATATATAAACACAAAATGTAGTCTTACTGGTCGTGTGAGACCACAACATATTGTGGTCGGTCAAATAATACTGGAAGTGACGGTAGCAACCTGGACCAAGGACGGACATATGAGGCAGGCGAACCGGAAAACGCTGTGGTGGCGACCGCGGCATGACGGAAAATCAGGGAGGGATTAGATGACGGCATCGACGAGCACAACCGGAGACATCAAGAAAGCTGATTTCAGGATACAGAGGAGATACACCAAGGAAGGCGTTCATCCGTTCGATCTGGTCGCGTGGGAGAGCAGGGAAGCGACCATCCTCAATGCGAAAGGCAAGGTCATATTCAGCCAGAAGGGGATAGAGATCCCGTCATCATGGTCGCAGTCGGCCACAAACATAGTGGCGTCCAAGTACTTCAGGGGCAAGCTGGGCACATCCGACCGCGAATACAGCGTCAAGCAGATGATCACCCGTGTGGTCAAGACGATCTCCGACTGGGGGCGCAACGGCGGATACTTCACATCGCCCGAAGAGATCGCGGCGTTCGAGTCTGAGCTCTCATACTTGTTGGTCAACCAGATGGCGGCGTTCAACAGCCCGGTCTGGTTCAATGTCGGGATAGAGAAGAGGCCGCAGTGCTCTGCATGCTTCATCAACTCGGTGGACGACGACATGAGGTCCATCCTCAATCTCGCGGTCACGGAAGGCATGCTGTTCAAGTACGGCTCAGGCACAGGATCGAACCTTTCCTGCCTGAGGTCGTCGAGGGAACACCTCTCCACAGGTGGAATGGCGTCAGGGCAGGTATCATTCATGAAGGGATTCGACGCCTTCGCGGGCGTCATCAAGTCCGGCGGCAGGACGAGAAGGGCCGCGAAGATGGTCATACTCAACGTGGAGCACCCGGACATCAGGGATTTCGTCTGGTGCAAGGCGAAGGAGGAGAAGAAGGCGAAGGATCTCATCGCTCTCGGATACGACGGCTCCCTAGACGGGGAGGTGTACGAGAACATATTCTTCCAGAACGCTAACAATTCCGTGCGCGTGTCTGACGAGTTCATGCAGGCCGCCGCTGCCGACAAGGAATGGCAGACGAAGAACGTCACGGACGGCACGGTCATAGAGACTCTGAAGGCGAGGAACCTCCTCGGCGAGATCTCGCAGGCGACGTGGGAGTGCGGAGACCCCGGACTGCAGTTCGACACCACCATCAACAAGTGGCACACATGCAAGAACAGCGACCGCATCAACGCGTCCAACCCGTGCAGCGAGTTCATGTTCGTGGACGATTCGGCCTGCAACCTCGCGTCGGTCAACCTGCTGAAGTTCTACGACGCGAGCACTGGCAAGTTCGACCTTGACGGCTACAAGCACGCGGTCTCCATACTGATATTCGCGCAGGAGATCATCGTGGGCAGCTCATCCTACCCGACAGCCGCGATCGAGCGCAACTCTCTCGACTTCAGGCCTCTCGGGCTGGGATACGCCAATCTGGGCGCGCTGCTCATGGCGAACGGGCTCGCCTACGACAGCGACGAGGGCAGGAACTACGCCGCGGCGCTCAGCTCGGTCATGACAGGATATGGATACTACATATCGGCGGCCCTCGCGAAGAGGGTCGGTCCGTTCCACCACTTCCCGGTCAACAGGGACACATTCAGGGAAGTCATAGTCATGCACCTCGACTGCTCCAAGAAGATAGACGCGAAGGGAGTGCCCGCGAACCTGCACAAGGGCGCGGTGGACTGCTGGAACATGGCGTTCGCGGAGGGGGTCGCCAACGACTTCAGGAACGCACAGGTCACATGCATCGCCCCGACCGGCACGATAGGATTCATGATGGACTGCGACACCACCGGCATCGAGCCGGACATGGCCCTTGTCAAGTACAAGTGGCTGGTGGGCGGCGGCAACATGAAGATCGTCAACGGGACGATCAAGATGGCGCTCGTCAAGCTCGGCTACACCGAGCAGCAGATCGTTGATATCGCGTCCTACATAGAGGCGACGGACATGATAGAGGGCGCCCCGCACCTCAAGGACGAGCACCTGCCCGTATTCGATTGCGCATTCAAGCCAGCCAACGGCTACCGCTGCATACACCACATGGGCCACGTGAGGATGATGGCCGCTGTGCAGCCGTTCGTCAGCGGCGCGATCTCGAAGACAGTGAACATGCCGAAGGAGGCGACGACGGAAGAGATCTTCGACGTCTACAAGCAGTCGTGGGAGATGGGCCTCAAGGCGATCGCCATCTACAGGGATGGATCCAAGGGCACACAGCCGGTCACGGTCACCAAGAAGGTGAAGGAGGTAGATTCGATCGGAACAGAGGCGACCAAGGAACTGACCCGAGAGATAGTGAGGGAAGTGATTGTCCAGCAACCCGTCCGAGTGAAACTGGCCGATGAGCGCAAGGCGATCACACACAAGTTCAGCATCTCAGGACACGAGGGATATCTCACCGTGGGCCTCTACGACAGCGGCCAGCCGGGAGAGATATTCATCACCATGTCCAAGGAGGGAAGCTCGGTGTCAGGCATGATGGACGCGTTCTCCACGTCGATATCCATCGCCCTCCAGTACGGAGTACCCCTCAAGACGCTGGTGAAGAAGTTCACGCACATGAGGTTCGAGCCGTCCGGATTCACGTCCCATCCGAACATCAGGTTCGCCAAGTCCATGATGGACTACATATTCAGGTGGATGGCGCTGAAGTTCCTCAGCCGCGAGGAGCAGCTCGAAGTTGGGGTGAATCTCGACTTCGAGGAGGCGACGATCTCGGATGACGAGGAGAAGGTCGCGGGCGCTGAGACCGCTTCCGTGACGCCCATCCCTGTCGCGACGAATGCTCCGGCTCCCGTCGCCACCAATTCCGTGCCGACAGTTGGAGGATTCAGCGGTTCGACGCCCCCCGGAACGGGAACGTCCTCATCGGGGAGAACCACCACTCCAATCATCGCGAAGGCCACCGCAAAGAATTCCAGGGTATCGTTCCAGAATAGCGAGGACGCGCCGGCCTGCCACGCGTGCGGCTCCATCATGGTCCGCAACGGGGCGTGCTACAAGTGCCTCAATTGCGGTGGGACATCAGGCTGCAGCTGAACACGCAACGCTGCAGCCACTTTTTCAATTTTCAAAAGGCCAACGGAAGCAGGCTAAAAACAAGAGGTTTATGACGCCCTTACGCTCTCCTGTGCTCGAGCATGCGCTGCAGCCGGCTCGACCTGCGGGCTATGGCGCGCGCCATGGTCGCAAAATCGAACCAGATAGGCATCCAGCTGAAGTTGCCTCCGACACCAATGCGCGGGAGGTCGGGGATGTCTATCGTAGCTGGAGAGACGTGCTGTAGCACGAACGAGTGCCTTATCTCCAAGAGGTTGTTAGGCTGGAGCGCTTCCGTAATGATGCTGCCCGTTCCTACGCACTTCAGAGTCAGATCAACTGACGGCATCGACTTGAGGTCTGCCGCGATGTATCTGAATGCGGTGGCGATCCGCGCGCGCAGCAATCTCCTGTCAGTAACCCAGCGTTCGTAACCGCCCATGCCTCTACGCTGGCTTCCGTACCTAGGGTCAGAATCGTAGGCCGCGATGATGTCGTCGGACTCTATCCTGTACTTCGAGAAGAAGACGAGATCACAGCTGGTCTCCCTCCCCGCTATCTCGATCAGCCTCGCCCTATTGGGGCGCATGTCCCGGGCAAGCTTGAACGCGGATGAGTCCTTCACCCATCCAAGATGCCGCGGGAACTCCTTCTCTATCCTTGTGAGCTCGTGCAGCGCCCTCTCCACGCGGGCCGGGTTGCTTACGAATGCGGATCTCATGATATCACCTGTCCTGTCCCGATCGATGCGACTGGCGGGCCTGCCATCTGCATCAGGCGCTTCAGGCGCAATTCCCTCTTCAGCATCGCGGGGCAGTCCTTCCTGTAGAGTATCGGAGACATCTCGCCCAGCTTCTTGCCGGTGCGGTGCTCCCACTCCGTCCGCTGCATCATCAGCGTGATCTCGTCGAACGCTATGAACTTGACGGCGTTGGAGAACACTGCGAGGCTGGCGTCCTGCTTCAGCAGCTCGACCAGTATCGCCTGGTCCCCGTACGCGGCGCGGTCCAGGATGATGGTGTGCTGGAGATGCAGCACGTTGTTCTTCGGAATTGATGGTACCCTCAAATTCTCGATGCCATCGCACGTCAGCTTGAGCACATCTACGGACTGGATCTTGGCGACATCCGTCGCTATCGACCTGATCGCCTTCACCAGCGCCTCCCGTATCCTCCAGCGCAGCCTGTGCCTCTCCCCATTCTGTTCTGAAGTGAACCCGTCGCCGACTCCGGTCCGGACGAAGCCCTTCCCGTCGCCGAGATCGACTCCCACCATGGTGTCGTTGGTCTCAAGCATGTAGGAGGACCTGAACATTATCGTCCCAAACGCCTGAGTACCGCCTGCCTTCAGGCGTCCCAGATTGATCGAATCCGAATCGGCCGCGTTCCACTCGGAAGGGGAGACTGCTCTCGTGATCCGTGGGCCTCGCGCCCCTTCTATCTTGCCGAGGTGCCTAGCGAAGCTCTCCTCGATCGAATGGAGCTCCCTGAGTCTGCGCCTGGCGCGAGACGTGTTGCTGACAAAACGCTGATTAGAATCAATAGGTAGAAGGCTCATGCGTATTAGGAGCGTTCGAGGTATTTAAAGATGCCCACCCGCCAGATAAAAGATTAATAAAGCCGCCCGCAAGTTGGATTAGGAGTCAATATGTCAAGAACCGCTATACTGCTGGTCCTGATCTTCTGCATGATGCAGTTCGTATCGGCGCAGAGCGCCACAGGCAGATGGGAAGGCACGTTCACCGTGACCAGTCCGGATGTATGCGCAGGAGAGAGCGGCCCGTGGTCGGCCTATCTCGTAGACAGGGAAGGCGTGCTGACAGGAACGTATGACTCTGTGGTCAGCGGAGTGGTATCCGGCACCAGCCAGGGGGACAGCGTCAGGTGGTCCATCGGAGGCAGCGGCGGCGCAGCGGTCTCAGGGACGATAACCGGCAACAGTTTCAGCGGAAGGTTCACGAATGGGGAGGACTGCTTCGGGTTCGGACTGACATCCGGCACTGTGACGGGCAGCAAGGTATCGGGCGAGGATACGACAGAGGTCAAGGCCAACGAGACCACCAATAACACTGTAGTCGGAAACACACCAGTCGTATCTCCGCCAGGAGAGACTATCACACAGGGGGCGACGACACAGATATTGGTGCAATCCGGCGCCGACCTGCAGGAAGCGAACAAGCTCAGGCAGGTGTCCGCCACCATAGTGAAGGCGTCCACGATGGCGAACAACGGAGCGAGCACCGAAGCGGTCGCCGACGTGCTCTCAAACGCAGGAATAATGTCCAACAACTATCTCAATCTCAACGAGGTCGTAGCCAATCCTGCACCGGGAGAGAAGATTCTTTCCGCTACAGAGTTCATGCAGAGGGTAAGGGACGAGACACGCGAACAGGTGGCGTCCAAAGAGACCCAGGCGGATACACTGGAGCAGCAAGTGGCCGCGCGATACAAGGACCTTCTGCAGCATGACCCGACGAATTTCTGGGCGAACTACGACCTCGCCACGATAGCACGGAGCAAGGGAGACAGTTCTGCCGCTTATCTTTACTATCTAAAGGCATCCGAAGGCATATCTGATGAAACGACCGCTAAGGCGTTCAGGGAACAGGCGGCAGCCAAGACGCGGCAGAACCTGAAGCTCGCGGAGGTTCCGACTCCCGACAAGTCAAGCTTCATCAGTCAGCTCGGATCGGACGCGAGCGAATGGATGAGCAAGACCGGGACGAAACTATTCCAGAAAGTCATCGGCCAGAACGAAGCCAAGATCATATTGTACCTGACCAACAGCGATCCGAACGATACATTGCTGCAGAACAGCGCAAGGGAAGCGGGCGGCACAGGGTGAACTCATGACGTCAATCAAAACACACAACAGGATGCTCTTCATAATGGCGATCGCGCTAGGTGTCATCTTGTTCGCTGGATGCGCAGGGCAATCCACCAACCAGGCAGCCAATCAAACAACCGCTACAACGGCCGCAGCCACTACGTGCAGTTCCAAGGACTGCTTCGCGCCCGCCGCCAACAACTGCAGTGACATCAGCATACAGGTGACTGAGGTGTTCGGCACCATGAAGTACTCCTCTTCAGGCTGCGTGTTCACCAAGACGATGATCAGCCTCAACCAGAACGAGAGCGCGGACATGAAGAAGGCGCTTGAAGGCAAGAGCCTGAGCTGCGTGTACGAGAAAGGGAAATTTGACAGCGGATGGCTCAGCTCGCTCGTCGCGGGCATTGAGAACTGCAGTGGAAACCTGAAGGACGCCATAGGCCAGCTGGTCCTTTTCAGCTGATTCCCTCTGATTTGACAATAGACCGGACTAATGGAACTCCCAGTACCTCTTCGTCCGGATGAACGTCTTCTGCGCCTCAAGCAAAGCAGCGAAGAACTCGTCCTCTGTCGCGAACTTCTTGCCGAGCACGTTGGTGGACTTGGTCGGACCGACGCCGTATGTTGACATCGCTATGACTCCGCGCTTGCCTGACGCGCTGATGACCGCTGCCGCCTTCTCAAGCTTATCCTTCCAGATCTTCTCCTGCGCTGTCAGCTTCCGCTTGGTGGTGTAGAGCTTCATCGCTTCAGCCCTGTACCGTTCTGGCGGCATTGTGATGAGGGTGCTGCCGCACCTGGCGCATTTCACCTTGTCCGGCAATGCGCCTATGAATGCGATCCAGTCATGGCCGCAATGGGTGCAGTAAAGTATCACTGACTTGCCGAGGAGCTTCATCTTGAACGCCTTGACTATCTCCGATGTCGGCTCTATCGGAGCTATGAGCTCGGCGCCGTGGTGCCTGATGAGGGCGCGCATGCCGACCGCAGAGAGCTTCTTCACGTGCGCTGCCGTGATCTTGACTTCCTTGTCCCTTATCGCCTTCAGCAGCTCATCGGTGCGCTTGATGTCATAGTAAGAATAAAGCACCTCGCGCACCGTCTCGGCGTACACCGGGGTGTCCTTGAACGCCAGTATGAAACGGTCTGAGATGCGCGGAGTCTCCCTGAAGAGGTGGAACATCTTCCCGATGTGTATGAACTTGTACTTGAACAGCTGATTCTTCGGCAATCCTTCCTCCAGCTCCTGCATCGGATTGGCCAATGTCTGCAGGTGATGCTTGACCTTGAGGGCGTCCGCCTCTCTCGGGAACACGAAAGCGACGCGATATGGATCGACTAGAGTCCGGACTGAAGAGCCATACTCCTTCGCGAGCCGGTTGCCGATGATGGATGCGAGTGTGCGGTTGACGTTCAACCCTCCGAGAACGTGCAGGATTGCGACGTCGCCCCACGCCTCAATGTAGAGATGCTTCTGGTCCGGAACGTTCTCTCCGAATTCCTTGACGTCGTCATCCGCTTCCTTGATCGAGAGCTTGCCTTTCGCAATCTTGTCCCTCAGTTCTCCGACCTTCTGGCAAATCTCATAGCTAGTGGGAATCTCTTCCCCCTCCCAATCAGGGATAGCGGCGGAGATGTCCTCTGTGGCTTCCACAACTAACATCCTCTTGTCGGGATCGATGTCAAGGATGCGCCATGGCACCCCTTTGGTGATGAACATGTCCTGGTGTTCAAGGAATGCGACGAAATCCTCGTCGAGAGTGGAAATCACTTTGTTGGTCGCAGCATCCTTCACCAGGAACTTGGCGACGGATGGGATAGTGGAGAGATGCTCGTAATAGTACATCCGAGTACCAGTCATCTTGTGGATGAGACCCTGCTCGGTCTTCTTCAGCAGCCTCTTGTCGTTCATGAAGTCTATCACCGACATGAATTGGTCGCTGTCCAGCATGGAATACGGGTAAGCGCGCTTGACTATGTCGAATATCTTGGCTGACGTGGTGTCGGCGTCGATGTCCATCAGTATGCCTGCGATCTGGTGGCAGAGGACGTCAAGGGCGTTGACGCAGATCCTCTGGCTCTCCAACGAGCCTTCCTTGATGAGCTCGATGATCGCCGTCGCTTCCAGTATGTCGTCTGGATCGGCGCAGATGATGGTGCCTGTGGATGTCCCTTTGATTGTGTGACCGCTACGGCCGACACGCTGCACGAGACGGGAAACCTGGTGTGGCGACATGTACTGAATGACATGATTGACATCACCGACATCGATGCCTAGCTCAAGCGAAGAGGTGGCGACGAGTGCGTTGATCTTCCCGCCTTTGAAGTCGTCCTCCAGCTGGATACGCGTGTCGCGCGAGAGGGAGCCGTGATGCACGGCTATCCTCGGGTCCAGCTTCATGAGGCGTGAGCCGAGGATCTCGGCGATTGAGCGTGTATTGACGAATATGAGCGTCTTGGTATCCTTGACAATCTTCAATATCGTCTTCAGCCTGGCTGCGGCGGGGCTGTCGACCATGAGCTCGTTTGCCGCGGCCTCGTCGCTGACATGCGCCTTCGGATAGGAGATGTCGAACTTCATCGACTTCAGGTAGTTGAGGTCTATGATGTCGCAGCTGCGGAAACCGCAGAGGAAACGAGAGACCATGTTCGGATCGGACACAGTGGCGCTGATTCCTATGCGCTGGAACTCGCCTGCCTTCTCCGCGAGGCGTTCGAGCGCGATGGAAAGCTGGATGCCCCTCTTGTCGTCTATCAGCTCGTGGACCTCGTCCACGACCACACACTTTACATTTTTCAGAGCTGCTCCAATCCGTTTAGCAGGTAATATTGCCTGAAGGGTTTCGGGTGTTGTAATCAGGAACTGAGGTGGGTTCTTAGCTTGTAATACTCGCTCATGCTGTGGTGTATCTCCATATCGTACGGCGATGGAGATTCCAAGCTTATTGCACCACCAAGTCAATCTCTTTAGTAGATCTCGGCTGAGAGAACGAAGAGGACTAATGTAAACAACAGTGATTGCCTCGTGCTTGTTTTTAGCCAATTTACTGAGGAGTGGTAGCACTACGCTCTCGGTTTTGCCGAACCCAGTTGGAGCGATCGCGAGGACGTTCTTCCCTTCCAAAATCAACGGTATAACTTTCCTCTGGATGTCTGTCGGATGTTCGAATCTCCCTTTCGCTAGGTCTGCAACGCTCATGTGCAGAAAATCAAATTCATTCACGGGTTTAGACTCCATAACTGTGGTCCACCTTTGCCTAATCTCTTGCCTAATCTTCTGATTTCGTTCTTCTTTTCCAGCACATAAAGATGATCTCTGAGGTTTCTTGCAGTCAGTATCAGCTTGACAGCGAGTTCTGGTGCAGTTTTAGGCCCATTCTTCAGTTCTGCAATGACCCTCTCTTTGACTTCCTCATGCGAGAGGAAGTTCCTCATTCCCCTCTTCCTTATCGCCAGCAGAAGATTCAATCTGTCCTTCTTCTTTGGATGTTGGAATCCGATATGCGAAGCGTACCTGGGAATTCCTTCCGATAGTACATGGAAATAAGCGACCTTGCTGATAGTGCCGTGTTGTTTTGTTCTATGATAGTCCTGGTAATAAGCGATGTCGCCTGTGTTTATATGGAAGTCGTCGTATAAAATCCTTTTCACTCCCTCCAAAAGGCCTCTGTCAAGTCCACAAATCTGAATGTTTGAATCATGGACAAAACCTTCGTCATCAAACAGAGCTTGTAGAAAATATGACTTGTGCCTATTAGGAATGCGATTCATGATGTTTGGAAATCCATTCACTCCGCTGAACTTTACATTGTATTTGTCCATTAGAACGTGAACTATTGCTGTAGGGAAAATCAAGTATGGTGTGTGGCTTCCTTTATTGATATAATTCGTTTCGACATTCCCAAAGACGAGATTCAGATCTTCTTTGAATCTCTCTATCAATTCAATCGACGAGTTGATGTAACGTGCGGAAGACCTAGGCGTCCAAGTTCCATCTGCAATGACGTGCCCTATCGCTCTGAACAGTTCCGGACGCGCCACTATCGGCAGTTTTGGCTCGGTTATCTGGGTTCCTGAAAGAGCGTGGTAGGAGGAGACATTTTTTTCGATCTCTGATTTGATCGCACATTGTTTCTCACCATACAATTCAGAATGTATCCAGGCTATCTTCTTCAACAGCTTCAGACGACAGTGCACTTGCTCATTGAGCTTATCCTCGTTCCGATACCGTACACCGTCAATCATGTGTTTGGTGGTCGTATAACCAAGACAAAGCGCCCTAGATAACTGCCAAGTATTTCCGAATTTATCTAGCAGTTCCCCGAATAACTGTTTTCGGTAAGAATCCTCCAGCTGGACGAATATCTTGTCCTCCGGAAACTCCCAAAGATGGATCGTTCGATAGTCATTCATGCTCTCACCTCAGATGTAATCCCGGCCGTATTTAAGCGGCGCGAGACTGGGTTTCGGGTGATTGCCTGAACTAGCGCCCGAAGCCGAATAGGAACAAAAAGAAGTGGAGGGCTTCCTCCACTTACCCGGCGATTTCCCATAGACAGCCGAAAGGACGTCCGAGGCCTGCTTCCTTGTCAAAGCACTAACTGGAGGCAAAGATGGATCAAATTTCACTCTCCCTCTTTTGATAAGACCCTCGATCGTGGCAATCTGCTTCTCAGTCGCGGGCTGATCCGCCTGTGACTTGTAGCCGTTGCCATTGACTCTGTCTGTCCGGGCATCCTTCCTGAAGATAGCATAGAGCGTCACAAGCTGTTCGTACGGGATCTGACTCATCTTCGCCTTCAGCGACTTCTCGAAAGTTGCATATTCCGCCACGAACTCTTCTATCTCCTTCTCCTTTCCATTCAATCTGTTTTCATTTTCCATCCAAATCAACTCCGAGAACCGCACTCGGTCCTCGACCGAAGGATGGGACCGAGGAGGACTCGGAGGAGTGATAGATGGAGTGAGGTGAAGGATTGAGGGGGTAATGAAGCGCCTGCGAGCATGCCTCGGCGCTGTCAATGCAATCGCGCTGTACGACGGATCGACTGCAGCCAACATGGTCGGACTGTTCGGGATAAACACTGTGCTGAGACCGCTGGTGATGTATTCCATCCTTGGACTGGTCGGGGTGCTGGACATCTACATACTGTTGATGGTGCCTGGGTTGTCAGGTGGAGTGGGCGCGACGAATATAGTACATTCAGTTGCGAGTGGCGTGGTTCCAACGAGACCGCCGGACCCTGCGGCGCAGTGGGGAAGATAGCGAAACCGAAATCAAACCCTTGCCGCTAGCTTCCTCAGCTTGCCGATGTTTTTCTCAAGCGCAGCGGTACTTGGACAGATCGTCTTGTGTGGATATCTGGAGACAAGTTGCCTCACTTTTGACATCGCCTCGCGCTTGTCGTAGTCGTTCAGCATGTGTGTGTTGAAAAGGTTCCTTCCAAGCCAGACCATCTTCTCCCTCTTTTTTCTTGGGGATGCGGAATATAATAGGGATTGACCTCTATCAATATCATAGGAAGAAAGAAACTGCGAATTGGCATTGATCGTATCCGGTGAACGTCCGAGCAGGCTCGGTGCCTTGTTTCGTATGGTATCGGCATCGAAGAATCTCCTAAGGTTTTGCCAGTTCCTCTGGAGGGTTTCTGGATTCTGGCCGAGCAGCTGCGCCTGTGAGGCTATCTTCTCAGGCTTGAGGCCGAGTTTCTGGTTCAGGAAGTCGAAGTTCCTCTGGAGGGTTTCTAGCTTCAGGCAGAACAGCTGCGCTTGTGAGGCTATCGTCTCAGGCTTAATCCCTAGCGTCTGGTTCAGGAAGTCGAAGTTCCTTTGGAGGGTTTCCGGAGGGATGCCGAGCAGATGCGCCTGTGAGGCTATCTTCTCAGGCTTGAGGCCGAGTTTCTGGTTCAGGAAGTCGAAG
>CABMEP010000059.1 GCA_902385155.1 uncultured archaeon
ACAGAATGCGGAAATAAGAATCACAGTGCAGCATTTCCTACGGCACTTCCAGAATGGTTCATAAAACTATTTACAAAAGAAGGAGATCTAGTCTTAGATCCATTTGCTGGTTCTGGAACTACTGCGGTAGCATGCAAGAATCTTGGACGAAGATACCTCATGATCGACTTAATAGAAACGTATAAAATAGAGGCAGAGAAAAGGATTCTTAATGAGAAAGATTAGTTCTGATGAAATAACCAAGTACGTCAAGAACAATATTCAGACATTCCATTCGGATCGTCTGCGAATATTAGAGAATACAAACCTTAAGGACCTTCTTAGAAAGAAAAATCCATATCTATTCAAAGCCAAAAATGTAACAACCGCTCAAGAACTAATAGAATCATTCTTAGATGCTAAACTCTCTTCTTCTGAAGAGGAGATATTCGGCAACTTCCTGGAAAGTCTTGCGATCTTTGTTGCTGGAAAAACCCTGCGAGCCGTTAAGTCTTCAACTAGGGGACTAGATATAGAGTACACAAAAGGAAAGACACGTTACATAATGGCCATAAAGTCAGGAATCAATTGGGGTAACAGCAGTCAATGGCAAGCCCTCGAAGATAATTTCAAGAGTGCAAATAAAGTACTTAGACAGTCTTCACACGTCAGTGATGTTAGGTGCGTTCTTGGCATATCATATGGAAATGCCAAGTCAACAATAAAGAGGGGTCTCATCCATCAAATCGCAGGACAAGAATTTTGGTACATGATTAGTGGTAGTAAATCATTCTATACTGACATAGTCAAACCACTTGGACACCGTGCAAAGGCACTTAATGATTCATTTAAGGAAAAGAAGACCAAGCTGATTAACCGATTGACTAAAGAGTTTTTGACTGAATTCTGCGATAAGGGCGGAAATATACTCTGGGAAGAAGTCGTAGAATTCAATTCAGGCAACTTAGAATAAGTGCTCAGATTTTAGCTGGTTTGATCCATCAGAGTAGTGCAACGGCTGTTAATTTGTGTGCAACCAACCTTGTTTATGTGCAGGAAATAGTTTATGTGCAAGGCCGGCATCACCGCAACCATTTTAAATTCGGCCCGGCAAATCCGATAGCTTTGAACAGATTCTAGTTTGTTCATCAAGGTGTTATTATGGGCAAGTTTCCTATCGCGGACGCTGAACTGAAGAGCCAGCTCATCTGCCGCAGGTGCAAGACGAAGAACAGGACTGGCGCGACCAGCTGCCGCAAGTGCCACAGCACGGCGCTCAGGGCGAAGAAGACGACGATCGTCAAGAAGTAGTCGTATCCATTCTTTTTTCTCTTATTAATTTGCTGGTAGCGATAGCCGCATAATTCCCTAAATAAAATCACACGAAATCAAGTCTCCGTTTCTTAATAAAGAACAATTTCAAAGTCGATATATGGGCGGTGAATCCAGCGGAGTGAATGTTCGAACTATATCTGGGATTCTCAAGAGGAATAATGTATATCACCGACTGATCGAAGGCAAGATAGTTACTCGGAGATCAGCAGTAAAGATCCCTAAGTTGAATGCGCAGATAGCATATTTATGTGGCGTCATCATGGGCGATGGTTCCATGAAGAGATGCCCCCGCAAACGCGGAGGATTCCACTACGATATACAGATCACGTCTTCTTCGGACATTTATCTAAAACGATTCAATAGAATATTCTTTCTGCTATTCGGCATCGAAGGCAGGATATACCGAGATGTCAGACGCGACCATGCTTACAATCTAATCATACCAAACGCCGCTGTATTTTGGTATTTTGTATCTCAGGGCATGCCAATCGGCAAAAAAGGAGAAGTCGACATTCAGGACAGGTTAAGACAAAAAGAGCGCTTTTTCCATTTCTTGAAAGGCATGATCGAGACGGACGGACACGTCTGTGGGCGCAGAATACAGCTTAAGCAAAAGAGCCGGAAACTTCTCTTGAGCATCACAGACATGCTGTCCGAGCACGGAATAAAAGTCAACGAACCGAAAGTAAACTATACGAATGGAAAACCCTTTTATTACATAAGATTTGATAATATCTACAACATGCCCTAGTAGCTCAATGGCAGAGCGTCTGTTATTGTGGACTAATTTCACAATCGACGATACTTGTAATCAGAAGGTTGGGAGTTCGACTCTCCCCTAGGGCTCTTTTGCGTCTGCGCGATGGGGCAATGAAAATAGTCTTGATTTCCTGTGTCAGCAAGAAGCTGCCGTACAAGGCCAAGGCGAGAGACCTCTATGTCAGCCCGCTGTTCAGGCTCGGCCTGAAATATGCCGAATCGCTGCGCCCCGACAGGATATTCGTGCTCTCTGCCGAGCACGGGCTTGTCGATCTGGAGAAGGAGATCGAACCCTACAACAAGACCCTGAACGCGATGTCCTCGGACGACGTCCGCGCCTGGGCGGAACGGGTGCTCCTGCAACTGAGGGATTCCTCCGACTTGGCGAACGATGAATTCATCTTCCTGGCTGGAGAACGGTACAGGAAGCACTTGGTCCCGCATATCGCTAATTACGTAATCCCATTGAAAGGATTGGGCATCGGCCGGCAGCTGAAATACCTGAAGGAGGCGACGCCGCATGAGTGAGGCCTGCGACAGACTGCACCGGTGGTTCAACGGCATGGATCGGTACCGCTTCCCGTTCGACGAGGATCGGATTCCCTTCGACGGAATCTACGTCCTGTTCGAGAAGGGAGAGCTCGCCCACGGCGGAGACAGGATAGTCCGCGTCGGGACGCATACGGGCGAGAACCAGCTGAGGTCGAGGCTGAGGCAGCACTTCATCGCGGAGAACAAGGACAGGAGCATCTTCCGCAAGAATGTCGGCAGGTGCCTGCTGAATCGGGATAACGATCCGTTCCTCAAGGACTGGGAGCTGGACCTGACTGCGAGGGAAGCGAAGGAAAAGCACGCGCTGGCCATCGATCACGGCAAGCAGGCGCTCGTGGAGAAGAGGGTCACAGAGTATATCCGGGACAGCTTCAGCTTTGTCGTATTCGGAGTAAAGGAAAAGGAGAAGAGGCTCGGACTCGAGTCGAAGATAATATCCACCGTCTCGCTGTGCGACGACTGCATGCCCTCCGAGAGATGGCTCGGCCGTTCCTCGCCCAAGGAAAAGATACGCGACAGCGGGCTGTGGCTCGTCAACGAATTGTACAAGGAACCGTTCTCAGAGACGGAGATGCAAGGGCTGACGGACATTCTCGGGATTCGATGATCGGCGTTTCCGAGCGATGCCCGAGGAGCCCATCGGCGTCCAGCAGTCTGTTTTATATTTTTAGCACAACATTACCAACCGTGATATAATGAGGTTCATCGTTACCGGCGGCGCCGGGTTCATCGGATCGCATCTGACGGATGCGCTTGTCGCGCAGGGCCATGATGTCGTCGTAGTGGACAATCTCTATGCGGGCAAGAAGGAGAACGTCAACAGGAAGGCCAAGCTGGAGAAGGTCGACATACGGAGATACGAGAAGCTGCTGCCGGTATTCCGGGGAGCGGACGGGGTGTTCCATCTCGCCGCGATCCCCCGCGTGCCCGTGTCGGTGATCAATCCGTTGGAGACAACCGAAGTCAATATCCAGGGCACTCTGAATGTGTTCTGGGCTGCGAAGAACGCGGGAGTGAAACGCGTCGTCTACGCGTCGTCCTCGTCGGTCTATGGCAACCAGAAAACATTGCCTCTTGTCGAGACGATGACTCCCAAGCCGGTCAGCCCCTACGCGCTCCAGAAGCATGTGGGAGAGGAGTTCGCGCGCCTGTTCAAGGAGCTCTACGATTTCCCGGTCATATCCTTGCGTTTCTTCAACGTCTACGGTCCGCGCGTCGACCTGAGCAGCGAGTACTCGCTCGTCATAGGGAAGTTCCTCAAGCAGAGGATGGACGGCAAGCCGCTGACCATATTCGGCGACGGCGAGCAGAGCAGGGGATTCTCCTACGTCACCGATGTCGCCGCGGCCAACATCGCAGCGATGATGTCGCGGAAGGTGAGCGGCGCGGAAGTGATCAACGTGGGCAGCACCTCCGGCGTCACGGTCAACAGGATCGCCGAGCTCATCGGAGGAGAGAGACAGTACTTCCCTCCCCGCGCGGGAGACATACTCCACACCAAGGCGGACCTGACGAAGGCGAAAGAGCTGCTGGGCTGGGAGCCGAAGGTGGATTTCGACGCCGGACTGCTGAAAGTGAAGGAATACTTCGGAGTCAAGTGAGAAAAGGATAGATCGGGCTCGAGGGGTTTTGAACCCCTGACATTCCGGTTAAAAGCCGGACGCTCTGGCCAAGCTGAGCTACGAGCCCATTCAGTGTGGATTATAATCAGCTCAAATTAAAAATGGCTACTTGGCCTTCGGTTTCTTCGGCTTGGCCGCTGACTTTTTCTTTTTCGGCGGGGGATTGTCCGGCGGGTCGTCGTCCTTCTTCTCCTCTTTCTTCTTTCCCATCGTTATCTGCTTCGGCACGTCCGCCCCTGCGGACAGGAACACCTCGCCGAACGCGGTCTTCTTCCTCTCCTTGATCCCCTTCTCGACCCGTTCCATGTCCTCTATCTCCTCGGAGAGCTCCTTGCTGATCTCCTCCGGTTTGGCTGACAGCGGGATGGACCTGGCGATGCGGGCCTCCTGCTTCGGCGTCTCCTTTGTCCTGGTCGGTTCCGCTGCAGTTGTCCCGGCTTTCTGGGCCGCTGCAGGCATCGCGGTGAGGGGCTCCGCGGTCTTCTTGAACAGCATGACCGGGTTGATCGTGTGTCCCACCGGGATGACCGGCCTCTCGACGTTCCACCATTGCGGCTTCACTCCGAGCGCCTTCAGCGCATCACCGCACCTGTTCGGCATGAACGGGTAGTACATGAGCGTGATCGTCCTCAGCAGGTTGGCCGCGAGGTTCAGGGACGTGGCGGCCGCCTTCTGGTCCGTCTTCATCGTCTTCCACGGCTCCTTGGCCTGGACATACTTGTTCATGTCCGCCGTCAGGTCCACTGTGACCGCGAGCGCCTGCGTGAGCTCGATGTTCTTCATGTGTCGCTCGTAGGCCTGCACGGCGTTGCCTGCCTTCTCGATGAGCGCGTTCTCGGACGGCCCGAATTCCCCCTTCTCTGGCATCTTGCCCCCGAAGTTCTTCCCTATGAACGACGTCACCCTGTAGAAGAGGTTGCTGTAGTTCGCCATGATCTCGTTGTTCAGCCGCTCCTGCAGCGCCTTCTCCGAGAAGTCGCCGTCCTCCCCGATGGAGATGTCGCGGATGACGTAGTAGCGCAGCGCATCGACGGAATACTTGTTGGCGAGGGCGACGGGATCTATCGCGTTGCCGAGCGACTTGCCCATCCTCTGGCCGTTGATCGTGAAGAATCCGTGGACGTACATCGTCTCCGGCAGCTCGTAGTCGGCAGACATCAGCATGCCCGTCCATAGGATGCAGTGGAACCGCGCGATGTCCTTGCCCATAAGATGGACCTGCGCGGGCCAGTATCCCTTCGGCATCAGGTAATTAGTGAGAGCGTCGAACCACACCCAGAAACGGTGGTTCCTATCGAGCGGGAACTCTATCCCCCACTTCAGGTGCGGCCTGGATATCGATGTGTCTATCAGTCCCTGCTTCAGGAAGCTGATGATCTCGTTGCGCCGGGACGCCGGCTTGATGAAGTCGGGGTTGTCCTCGATGTGCTTCAGTATCCTGTCCCTGTACTTCGAGAGCTTGAAGTAGTAGTTCTCCTCCTTGATCCGTTTCAGCAGCTTCCTGTGCGTCGGGCACATCCCGTCCGGGCATTCCCTCTCCAGCTTGAATTCCTCGCACTGGTCGCAGTACAGCCCTTCATAGACGCCCTTGTAGACATCGCCTTTCGCGTTCACCTTCTTGAAGAACTCGAGGAGGTTCCTCTTGTGCCTCTCGTCCGTGGTGCGCACGAAGTCGTTGTTGGTGAAGTTGAGCGCCTTCCATGCCGATTGCCACTTGCCGGCCATGTTGTCGGCGTAGATCCTGACATCGCTCGCCCCGGCCTTCTCCGCTGCCTGGACCGTCTTGATGGAGTTCTCGTCGAGGCCGGTGAGGAAGAACACGTCGTCCTTGTTCATCCTGTGCCAGATCGCCAGCACGTCCGCTATGATGGTTGGGTACGCGCTCCCGAGATGGGGGATGTCGTTTATGTAGTATATCGGCGTCGTGACATAGAACTTGTCTGCCATGGGATGGGTTCGTCCATCAAATATTAAAATTACGCTATCACGCGCAATCAGCCTGCATAAAGACTTTAAAGAGTGACAGGGAAAACAGAGCGGGAAGTAATCATGCTGCGGTCGGTCCGCAGCGAGAGCAGTCGAGCCAGGGCATAATCGCATCGCACAATTCAGAGGAAGTCAGATGGCTAATCCTGATCCAACCCCTATCGTCGAGAAGTTCGAGGAGTTCTTCAGTGACTACTACGAGAGGCAGTTCGCGGAGCTCAAGCTGAAATACCCCGAGCAGAAGAGTTTCGTATTCTCGTTCAAGAAACTAGGCGAGGCAGACCGTGATTTCGCCGACAAGATGGTGGAGAACCCGGATCTTTTCCTGATGGCCGCGCAGATGGCGCTCATATCCATGGCGGGCGAGGAGCGGAAGGGCAAGTTCGAGCCCCACGTCAGGGTGGAGGAAGTGGAGATCGGCAGCAAGGGCCCGATCCTCATCCAGAGCGTCGGCTCCGAGAACATCCACAAGATGGTCCATGTCGAAGGCGTCGTCACGAAGAGGGCCGAGATCAGGCCCCGCGTCAAGATCGCGGTCTACCGCTGCATGAACTGCGAGACGATCCACAAGATCCCGATAGAGAAGGGCACATTCATACCCGAGGTCTGCGACAACTGCAAGAAGCGCGCCCTCGACCTCGACGAGAAGGCGTCGTATTTCGTGAACATCCAGCGCGCCGAGATCCAGGAGCTGCTGGAGCGGGTCAGGAGCGGCTCGCCCGCCAGCCACATAGAGATGATACTTGACGACGACCTCTGCAATTCCATCGTGCCCGGGGACACCATCGAGGTCACGGGCATCCTCAGGCTGAGGCCGATCGCCAAGACGAAGGAGCCGGTCTACGCCAAGTACATCGACGTCATCAACGTCCGCAACGTGCAGCGGGAGTTCGAGGACGTGGAGCTCACCAAGGACGACATCAAGCAGATCCAGGAATTCTCCAAGCGACCGGACGCCTTCGAGATACTCGTCAACTCGGTCGCCCCTTCCATCTACGGGCATCGCGAGATGAAGGAGGCGGTCACCCTCCAGCTCTTCGGCGGCAACCCGGACAAGACGCTGCCGGAAGGCGGGCGCATCAGGCCGGAGATACATCTTCTCATCATCGGTGACCCCGGCGCGGCCAAGACCAGGATGCTTCAATATGTCACCATGCTCGCGCCGAAGAGCATCTATGTCAGCGGAAAGTACGTCACCGGAGTCGGCCTCACCGCCAGCGCGGAGAGGGACGATCTCGGCGAGGGATGGACTCTGAAGGCAGGAGCGCTCGTGCTCGCGTCGGGAGGGCTCGCCGGAGTCGACGAGTTCGACAAGATCGACGAGATCGAGCGCGCCGCCCTCCACGAGGTCATGGAATCCGGAACGGTATCGGTGGCGAAGGCGGGCATCGTGGCGAAGTTCAAGGCGAGGACAGCCATCCTCGCCGCAGCCAATCCGAAGTTCGGCCGGTTCGACCCGAACCAGCTGCCCGCGGAGCAGTTCGACATCCCGCCGACGCTTCAGAGCAGGTTCGACCTCATATTCCCCATCCGCGACGTCATGGACGAGGAGAAGGACAGGAAGCTGGCGCAGTACCTCATCACGACGCACAGGAACGCGGCGGAGCATGTCGTGCCGGAGCGGACGGTCCCGCAGGTGGAGACGGATTTCCTCAGGAAGTACATCGCCTATTCGAGGAAGAACATCAAGCCGGTCCTGACGCACGAGGCGTCGAAGGAGATCGAGTCCTATTACGTGACATTGAGGGACTTCGGCAAGAGGCAGGGGGCGGTGCCGATCACGCCCCGTCAGATCGAGGGCCTCATACGTATGAGCGAGGCGAGCGCCAAGACACGCATGTCCGAGGTGGTGGAGCTCAGGGACGCCAAGCTCGCCATCAAGCTCGTGGACTTCGTCCTCAGGGAGATCGCCCTCGACAAGACGACAGGCAAGATAGACATCGACATCATATCTACGGGGCAGCCGAGGTCGCGCGCCGAGCAGTACTACGACGTTGTCGGCCTGATCCGCGACCTCGCCAAGCACTACGACATGGTGCCGCGCGAGACGATTTTCGAGGAGGCCAAGAAGCAGCTCAACATCGACGAGGGGATACTGCGCAGGTTCCTCGACGAGATGCAGAAGAAGGGCGAGCTCTTCGAGCCCAAGCCCGGCTTCCTGAAGTTCGTGCAGAAATACGATTGATTCTCTTTTAGGGTCTGATCCCAGCGGATAGCCGGAGACGTCTAGCGTTTCTGCCGCGTAAGCGGCGGAGTCGCTCTTTCATTCGTAGTTCAATGCGCGAGTCGCGGCCGGAAGTGGGGCAAGCGGTCGCCCATGCGGACCATCTGGAGCGATGATTCTAGGGCCTTGATCTGCTCCCTAAAAGTCGGGACCGATTCCTCTGTCCTTCTCCAGACGTAGCACAGACTGCCCTTCTTCGGGCCGCCCGTCACCTTCGCCTCGCTCAACTGCACGATATGCCTGTGTGGCATTGTTGGCCTCTGGCTTCCACAGCTGTTACCTCAGCTTTTCGTTCCTTTCTTGCGCCGTGTCCGCCTCGTGAAGGGCATGTGCATACCTATTTTTAAACCTGCTTCCAAAGACGTCCGATGCGCGCTTTGGACGTCATAGTGATCATGTTCCTGCTGACCCAGGTGCTATCGCTGGGCGTGGGCACCCTCCTCATAGAGAACCAGAAGGCCAATCCCGCGTTCGCGGCGCTCAACGTCGCCCCGGATGAGCCGAGCAGCGTGATGAACGCGTTCTACTTCCTCATCTCCATACTGGTCGGGGCGGGCATGCTCCTCATCATACTGATGCTTCCCTTCCGCGACAAGGTCATACTGTTCATCGAGTTCCTGTCCACCACCGTGGCGGGATTCATCGTGTTCTTCGTGCTGCTGTCCACGTTCGGGATCGCCAACGCAGATGTGCTGTCGGTGCTGATGGCGGTGGCGTTGTTCGCGATCAGGCTGTACTTCATACCGTTC
>CABMEP010000060.1 GCA_902385155.1 uncultured archaeon
CCCAGTATCCTGGAGCGCAGCGGCGGCAGCAGGGAGCCCATGTCCCCGAAGTTCAGCGCGCCCACCAGCACGAAATCGCACGGCACGCCGTCCACCTTGACGGAGGCGCCGGAGCTGGTCGGATTCCTCCCTGTGATCGGGAACTTCTTCTCCTGCATCGCCGTGAGCAGGTGCTTCTGCAGCTTGCCGAGGTTGGATATCTCGTCTATGAAGAGCACTCCTTCATGCGCCTCGTGCACTGCGCCGGGGATCACCCTGCGGAACGGCTTGATGCCGACGTCCGCATGCCCGCCGTACGGGTCGTGCCTCACGTCGCCGAGCAGCTCGGTCTCCGACGCGCCCGTCGCCTGCACGAAATTGGGCCTGCTGAGAGGGATGATGACGTTCCGCGCCACATTGCGCATCTCCCTGCCCTTGATCGCCCTCTCATCGTACATGATGACCTCGCCGGCCGGGCTGCATTCGTATAATACGCGCTCCTCCTTCCCGTCCTTGATGCGGGTGGCGTAGACCTTGTCCTCGCGGACGGATCCGCCGAACACGATGTCATCGAAAGGAGTGGGATGCGCCTTGTACTTGTCCGCGCCGCATTCCGTGCACGCGGGGAGCGACAGTTTGCTGATCGCGCCGCATCTCTTGCACCTCACGCCAAGGCGCTCAGCGACGAGCGCCGGGACGTCCGTAGGCTTGAGGACGGTGCCCTTCGGCGCCTTCCTCTCCGCGTCAACGTCCACCTTTGTCCGTATCTCGAGGACCGGCTTCTCCGGGTGCTCGATGTTGTCAAGAAGCGATATCTCGCGGCTCGGCTTCGGGAGAAGGAACGCCATCGCCTGGGCGATCATGGACTTGCCGGTGCCGGGCGATCCGACGAGGAGCAGGTTGCGCCTCTGCGTGGCTGCCATCCTGACTATGCTTATCGCCTCGTCCTGCCCGATCACCAGCTCCAGAGGATTAGTGGGTATCTTCACCTGGCTGGTGCCCTCGGGGATCTCGTCCCCTCCCATGGACTAAGCTTTCCCTGCGGAATTTAAATAGCTTGGCCGCCGGAAGCCCGACGGCCGCACAAAATCCTGATTTTCTACGCGCGCAAAAAAGAAAGGAGACAAGATGATTACGGGGGTTAGAAGATTAGGTTTGTTTCTTCTTTTTCCTAGCAAGGTAAGTGTCTTCTGCGGCGATTACTATCCCGCCGAGCGAACAACCCACCGCTATGGCAAGGTTGAAAGTTCTTAGACCGCTGTCTGTTTGGCCTTTGTTCTGAGTTTCTATAACCGTACCTGCGGGCGGTTCCGCTTTGATCTTATCGGCCCACACTGCCGCCGCCCCCAATACAGCAGCAGTCGTCAAAACAGTTCTCTTGAATTTCGTTGCCATCGTAATCATCTTCGATATTTCTACAAACTAACCGTCCCGCGTATATATTCTTTACTGACTCGTCGTCCGTAGGTGAAGGAAAACAAAAAGAAGGGAAAATGAAAAGAAAAAAGAAGCTCAGGACTGCTTCACGAATATCTGCAGCTTGTCCGGCTTCCTGAACACGTTGCCCATCTTGATGCCCGCGAGCATCTTGACCGCCTTGCTCTCGGTCAGGTCGACGAGCCTCTGGGTGATGATGCCGTCGAGGACGACAGCGTTGACGTCCGGCGTCTCCTCGAGGGAGCGCGTCACGTCGCGCACCGCCACTTCCTTCAGCATCTTCATGTCGGCGTCGTAGAACCTCGCCTTCAATGAGCCTTCAAGCGTGTTGAGCTCGCCCTGCATCTCCGGCGGCATCGCCGCGGCTGCGGGCTTCGGGGGCTCTTTCCTCTCCGGAGCCGCCTCGATCATGTTCTCGATGTCGCGCACGATGGCCTGGCGTTCCATGCCACGGTCCTGCGGAGGCCTCTCGCCCCGGTCGAACGAAGGTCGTTCTGGACCCCTGTCAAATGACCGTTCAGGACCGCGGTTGAATGAGCCGCGTCCCTGGCCGCGATCGGAGCGCTCGCCCCTGTCAGACGGTGGCCTCTCGCCACGTCCGAACGAGCCGCGCTCAGCGAAACGTTCCGCCCTCTCGGCGCCGCGCTCAAGGGCGGCTACGCGCCCTTCAGCCTGCGTCTCGGCGTGCATCTCCTCCCTGCGCTTCTTGGTTGCCTCGGACTGCTCTATCGGCATCCTGGCCCTCAGCGCCTTGAGTATCTCCTTGCGGGCGAGCTCCTCCACTTCCATTCCGAGAGGCGCCCTCGCGACGTAATCAACTTCTGCCGCGTTGGTGATCTCCCTCAGTATGATGTCCCCGCCCCTGTCGCCGTCGACGAAGAGTGTTACCTCCTTGCGCCTGCACAGGTCTATGACGGACTTCGGGACGTTAGCACCGCCCAGAGCGACGACGTTGTTGATGTCGTTCTTCAGGAGGTTGATGACGTCAGCCCTTCCTTCCACGAGGATGATGGCCTCAGCGGAGTCGATGTTCGGGCCGGCCGGCAGCTTGTCGGGACCGTAGGACGATATCTCGGCGGTCTTGACCTCTGCTCGGACGATCTCGGAGAGCTCCTTTCTCTCCGGGATCTCGCTGGTGAGCATCTTCTTGACGAGCTCCTTGGCCCTGTCGACCACCTTCTTCCTCTTGATGTTCCTGGTGTCCTCCACGCGCTGGACGATGATGTTCGCCTCGCACGGGCCGACACGGTCCACCGTCTCCAAAGCGGAGCCGATGATGCACGTCTCCACGACGTCGAGGCTCGATGGGACCTCTATGTTGCCGACGGAGCGGTTGCCCTTCGGCTGGAGGTTGACCTCGATCCGGCCGATCCTCCCGTTCTTCTGCAGCTCACGCAGGTCGAGCTCCTCCCCCAGGAGGCCTTCCGTCTGGCCGAAGATAGCCCCTACGACGTCTGGCTTCTCCACGAGACCCACGATCTCGACGTTAGCGTGAATTACGTACTTGACTGTGTCTATGTAGATTTTTCCCATTGTTTATCACCGTTTGGTATTGCTTGAGCGCCGGAATCCAACGCGCGACCGCATCGGCATACGCCGGCGCGCTCAGCGCGTCATGCTTTCCATGACGCTCTCTGTGTACGGTGCCTCAGCCGGCTGCCAGCCCACTTGGAGCTGGTTCATGACGGCTGTCGCGACAAAATCAGCATACGCGGTCGGAAGGTCCTCCATGGTCCTCACTCCGAAGATCCAACGGATCGTCTTCCGGCTCTGTGTGTCGACAGCGATGTTGTTGGCGGACAGCTCCTCGGCATAACGCCTCATGAGCTTCTCCCCCGACTCATCGTTGTCGGTCAGTATGACAACGGTCTTCTTCGTACCGCTTAGCAGCTGAGCCACGTCGTCTGGTCTGCGATTGGAGATCTGAAGGATATCCCCCTCATAAAACTGTAATCCCCTAAGAGCATGAACATCACGTTTGCCTTCCACGAGAACGACTACTCTACCCGTTCTCAGGTGGCAGAGAAGCCTTCTCAGGCTTTTCAGCTTTTGCTTGACGGTTGTTGAGACCATGGTCATTGTTTGCGTGTCAGCCGGGCATTGCCAGGCTGCGCTGATATGTCACTCAAGCACTATACTATTAGTGGAAGTCTGGCTTTTAAAAGTTATCGGTTTATAGGGCTTCCGGTGCGGCACCATACTACTAATAGTGGGTGCTTTGACCGCGGATTCGCTTTCCGGGCCCAGCCGGGCGGAACTCACTCCTCTTCGCCGGTCTCGTAATGGGCCGACTCCTCGTCCCTGCATTCCTCGCAGAGCGCCTCGCCCTCGACGAACTGGAGGGTGTCGGAGTACATCCCGCACTTCTGGCAGATGCCCATGGTGTCGGACTTCTCGTTCAGGCGGGAGTAGTTGCCGATCTCCTTGGTCAGGTCGAGCATGCCCGGCATCGCGCGCGTGACGTCGGTGTCCGTGAGTATGCCGATGAGCCTGCCTTCGGCGTCGACCACGGCGAGCTTCTTGATGCCGTGCTTCCTCATGGCCATGACCGCCTCCTCCACTTCCACGTTCGGCTTGACGACGCGGAGCGGGGACGACATGATGCTCTTGAGCTTGGCCGTCGCCGCCTTCTTCTTGGAGAGTATCCTCCTGACGAGATCGCGCTCGGTGACTATCCCGATCGCCTTGCCCTTCTCGATCACGACGATGGATCCGATCCTGTTCTTCTCCATGGTCTTGGCCGCGTCGAGGGCCGTTCTCGATGAATCGAGGACGACGACGCTCTTCTTCATGACCGCGTTTACCGGGAATGACGGCTTCTCGCCCCTGAATATCCTGGCGAGCGCCCTCAGCGGGTGCGGCCTCTGTACCTTCTCATCGTCGGAAACATTCATCGCCATAGTATCACGTCTCGCAATAAGCAACTGCCGGATAGGGAATCCTGTCCGACGTAGGGAATTGCATGTATGCCTTTTTAAACCTCACGCCGATTGATGAGTGGCGACTTCGGAATCAGGCACCGTGCATGCGCACGGGAACGACCAAACGAGAGGAGATTCATGCAGAGGTATAGGAAAGGGGCCCGCGGAGAACGGGAATTGATCCATATTTTTGACGGAGCCGGATTCAGCGTCATCCGGGCGGCAGGCAGCGGAGTGAACGCCCTCAGCCCCGACATACTCGCGTTCCGCAGGGGCAAGCAGTACGCCCTGGAATGCAAGGCATGGGACAGCGGCAGGGTCGCCATAGACATAGAGAAGTTCGACGCCATGCTGAAGTGGGAGGAGAACACCGGGATCACGACGTTCCTGGCATGGAAGATGCCCTACCAGGGCTGGTACTTCGCCTACCTGGGGGAGCTGGAACGCAACGAGAGGTCCTACTCAATCACCAAGAAACGCATGCTCGAGATAGGGCGCACGCTGGATGAGCTGCTGAAATAAGGAAAAAGGCGCTGTCTAGGCCCGCGCTATTTCTGCTCCACCTGGCTCGCAGGAATGCGCGGCACTTTGCCGAAGGCAATTACGCCTGCTTCACGATGGTGTGGGCCAGCTTGTCATGCAGGCCCTGCTTCTTGTCATCGATTATGATCAGCAGGAACCCCAATCCGAGGACCAGCCCGCTGACGAACTTGCCGAGGATCTCCCTCATGACCACGTCCACTATGTCCAGCTTGGCGCCGTCGTCCTTCTCTATCCTCAGGTTGAACACCTTCTTGCCTATGGAATAGCCCCTGGTGTAGATCAGGTATATGTTGAATATCAGCGCGGCCGCAGCCCCAACGTAGGGTATCAGCACTCCGGCAGCGATCGTGAACACCGCGTCCACCAGGAAGGCGCCGAGCCTCACCCAGAAACCGGCGTACTTGCCGGACCCATTGCGCGAGACGGCCGCTGTGGACGCCCGCTTCCTCACATTCGACTTCTTCTTGGATTTCTTCGGCATATTCATCATCCTCTATGAGTAATCAGATCAAAAGAAAAAAGGAGAAAACAAAAAAAAGGCCTCACTTCCTTGTCCACGGCTTCTTCTGGCTGTACCACCAGTAGGCGGCCAGTATCACCAGCACGATCGCAGCCCCGAAGTACACCATCGAGTTGCTCTGCGCAGCCGTTTCCGAAGCCGGAGTGATCAGGTTCTGCTGCCCCTCCGTGCCGGACGCGGTGGCTGGAGAGGTCGTCTCGAGCACAGCGAAGTAGCTGAACCCTGGCGTCTCGGCCTCGAACTTGTAGCTGTCGGACGTCTCGCCGACGAAGGCGGTGGTCAGCATGACCCACTCGCCGCCCGTGTAGCGGGCCAGCCTCACGCGGGCCACGTTCTGGACCTGCGACTTGGCCACCTCGAACGAGACTACCGCCTTGTCGAGGTCTCCCGCATTGAGGTTGGACGCCGTGATCTCGAGATACTTGACCACGATCCCGTCTGGGGCCTTCACGTTGGGCTGCGCAGTCTTGACTGTCAGCTTGATGTTGGAGACGGCGTTCTTCGCGGTCAGCACGATCTTGGACACCCCCGTGGATGTCGAAGCGAGAACAGGCATCGATATGGACTGCTGCCCGTTCGCCGCGATCGTCTTGATCGTGACTTCCGCGCCGCCGGTTATCTCGACCGCTTCGGACTCAGCGCCAGTCACCGGAGGAGCGGTGTAGTTGCACCTCTGCAGCTCCGTCGGCCTGCTGGTCGAAGTCCCGCAGTGGTTGGAGTCGCCGCATGTCCTGGTCTGGTATCCGGACTCGGAGCAGGCGCCCCATATCCCGCATGTCCACGACTCCACGCATGGGATCGTTGGGATGCATGTGAACACTTCGTCCGGCTTGTCGGTCGTCACGCCGCATGCGTTCAGGTCGACGCACGTCCTTGTCTGCACGCCCGTCGCCGAGCATGTGCCGAGCCCGGTGCAGCTCCAGCTTGGGGTGCACGGGGTGTTGGACGAGCTGACCGCGGCCGTGATTGTCACGCTGAACGCGGTGCTGTTCGACGCCAGCATGGTGTTGGTCGCCACGTCCTTGCACCTGACATAGTAGGTTCCGGACGCGGTCGCGCCGTAGCTTATTGTTATGCTGTGGGTCAGCGCGTTCGTGGTCGTCAGCGCGGTCATGCTGGCGAACGCGACATCGCTTGTCGAGTACCTGCATTCCGCGATCTCATCCGTCGTGACGGACAGCGTCACGGACGGCGTTGACGTCGCAGCGCTGATCGCCGTCACAGTCGGGACGGTCGTGTCCGCGACCGTGAACGCGTTCCTCACCTGCGTCGACTGGTTGTTCAGGTCGGTGCAGTTGACCGTCGCGTTGTATGCGCCGTTCGCGAGGCCGGTTATCGCCTTGGTGAAGTCGTACTTCACTCCGACCGGTGTCGGGGTGGTCAGGTATCCGGACCACGATGCCACGGTCGCGCCCGCGGGGTTGGTGATGTTGTACCAGCAGAACTGGTTGCTCCCGATCGGGTTCGCCTCGGTGACATTGAGGGCTAGGGTGAAGAAGCTGTTGGCTATCGTCGCGCCGCTTCCTGGGGTGCCCAGGGTCACGGTCGGGGCCACGGTGTCGTTCGCCAATGCGGCTCCGGACAGGTGGGGCACGTAGGCCGTCACCGTGGTTGACGTGTTGGTGTAGCACATCGTCGCGAGGGTCACGGTGGACGGCAAGGTGCCGCCGCAGCTGCCCAGCTTGTAGACGACAGTGCCCGCGTCGTCGGCGATGTAGAGCACGTCCTGGTCTCCGAGCGTCGCGTTGAACGTTATCGCGGTTCCGTTGATGTACGCGGATTCAGGCAGGAACTGCGACATGCTGGTGAAGAGCACCATCACCGTGATGTTGGATCCGGCGCTTTCCCTTGTGGTGTTCCCGAGGGACGAGTTGACGTCCGTGGTCACATTGAACGATTCCGTCATGTTCCAGTTCGCGCCGGTTCCGTTGAACGCCGGGATCTGCACGGTGATGTTGGTATCGGACGAGTTGGCGTCCATGTCGAGCTCCAGCGTGGTGTTGATGTTCAGCGACGCATTGCTGGATTCGTCGGTGCCGTTGACCTTCAGGGTCACGTTGGTCAGGCCGGTCGCCGACTGCATTCCGGCGGTCTGGTTGGCCGCATCGATCGGCCTCACCATGGTGAAATTGGTGGTGGACATCATCGCGTTGTTGGCCGCGTCCTTCGCGTAGATCACCAATGTGTGGGTGCCTGCGCTGAGGCCCGTGATCTCCTTCACGGTGGTGCCGTTGGAGCTGTTGGTGTGCACGAGCAGCCCGTCGATGGATGCGTTCGTCGTGGTCAGGTTGGTTTCGAGTATCTCCCATGAGAGGGTCAGGTTTCCGTCATCGTTAGTGACGACCACGCCATGCATCGGCGAGTAGGCGCCGAGAGCAGGAGATGTGGCGTCGATTGTGTATCCGATGTATGTCGTGTTGACATTGCCGTATACATCGGTCGCGACCACGGTCACGTTGGCTGCACCGGTCGATCCGGCCAGGGTGATCGTGCCGTTCCAGCTGGCGTTGCCCGCGCCCGTGTGGGTGAGGGCGACTCCGTTGGCCGTGACGCTCGCGACGCCGTTGAGGTCGGTCGCGTTGACCGTCACCGCGACCACGGTGCCTGTCGCGACGTAAGTGCTGTTCAGGACTGCGGTCACGAACACGGGTGGCGTGGTGTCCGATGCCATCGTGAAGCTGGTCGCAGTGTCGGTCGCGTTGTTGCCCGGCGACGCATTGCCTCCGTAGTCGTAGGCGGTCACGTTGATCACGTAGACCGCGTTGGACAGGGAGCTGGCGTTGATCAGGCAGATGTACTTCTCGGAGCCGTTGGCGACCGCGGTGCATCCGGCGGTGTTGGCGGTCGAGTTGTAGACGTACGCGAGGCTGCTGTTCAGCCTGATGATGACCTGGCTGACCGGCGTGCCTGTTCCGTTGACTGTGACGTTGATCAGTGTCGGGGCGGAGGCGTTGTAGAATGCCGCTCCGTTGGCCGGCGCGTTGACCGTGATTATCGGTGTGGCGTTGTCGGTCATGTTGTAGCCGGAGAATCCGTTGACTGCGAACGTCAGGTTCCCTTCGCCGGTGCCTTGCACCCATGTGGCGGTGCCGTTGAGGCCCGCTGCGAGCGTGTCATTCACTATCGTCGGTTCGGACGTGAACGGCAGGTGGTACATGGTGACGCTGGCGTTGGAGCTGAACGCAGTCAGGGCTGACGTGTTGAAGTATATCCTGGACTCGCCGAACGTGCCCGGCGGGGTGATGTTCACGCTGAAGCTGGTGGGCAGCAGCGCGAGCTGCGCGCCGATCGCCGGGTCGCTCATGTTGAGCGATGTGAAGTTGACCAATCCCAGCTTGGTGAACTGGCTGAGCCAGGCTGGAGGGCTCGAAAGGCTCGCGACCAGCGCGGGCATGTAGCACGAAACGTTGACCTTCACGCCGAGCACGTAGTTCACCGAGCTGAAGTTCAGTTCCGTGCTGAGGTCGGTCGTGTCGGTGTCCCACTGCGAGCATCCGGTCGGATCCGCGGGCGGTGTCGTCATATTGTATAGTACCACGGTGGTGAAGTTCTGGCCCACAGCGTAGTTGCTGCTGTTGTCGTAGCCGGCAACCGTGATGTTCAGGGCCATGAACGCCGTCGGCGCAAGGGCGCTGACGTTCGTCACTGTAAACGTCGCGTTCCACAATTGCGTACCTGCGTTGTATGTCATGTTGATCGTCGTGTTCGAATACTGCATCCCGGCCGCGTTGAGAAGCGAGAAGTTCGCTGTCATGTTCAGTATGCCGGTCGCCCCGTAGCCGTAATCGGTGGCATTGACAATAAGGTTGATCTCGTTGTTCGGCGCCGTGGACGAGACGAACGCGTCGGCGTCCGTGAGAGCCACAAGGTTGAACGCAGGCGGAACGTTGTCCGTGACGGTGAATGCGGTCGCGAGGGTTGCGGAGTATCCATCCGCATCGGTCACGTTGACGTCATACGTCCCAACATCGATCATCGGTATCGTCACATTGACAAGGGCAGAACCAGTGGTGTTTGTCGTGCCGGTTCCGCCGTTGATGGCGGCGACCGTGCCGTTGAATCTCACAGTGAGCGCGCTGCTCGCTGTGAAACCGTCAACAGCCACTATCACGGTCGAATTGACCGCAGTGGAGTTGATGTCGCCGGCACCGGGCGTCACTGATGCGACAACAGGCGCGAGCAGTGCTGTGGTGTATGCTGCCTGGCCTGTAGATGCGATCGTCTTCGTGAGGTCGGACCAATCCATGTATCCTGCCTTAGAGACAGTCAGGTTGTGCGGTCCGACACCGAGAACGGACGGGTCCTGGGCGATGTAGATGACACCGTTGTCCGCTGAGTCAGCATCGCCTGCGCCGCCGTCCGTAGCGGTCACGTTGCCTGCGATCGTCACCGTCGCGCCGAGTATCGGCGCAGCGGAGGACACGTTAAGGACTGTGACCTTAGTCGTGTATAATACGTTAGAGATTGTTACTGCGCTCTGCGGGCTCGTCTGGAGAGTCCTGTCGGCATAAGCGCCGGTCTTGTCCACGAAGCCCGCCAGCTCTACCTTGGCAGACGCATCGGTCTTCGCGACAGGCTCAACACAGTAGTAGACGTTGGCGACACCGGTGCAGGAGGTGTCGTAGGTGTCTCCGACAGACACCGTCGCGCCGGTCACCGGCGCGCCGAGCTCATCGAGCGCCGTGACCTTGACACCGTATTTGACGTCTGAAATGGTACCTGTCTGCTGCGCGTCAGCATCTGTAGTTCTCGATCCCGCACCCGACGCGGTTATGACTTCTTGCACATAGCCGTCCAGTGTTGGTCTTCCTTTTATGGCCCCCGCCGAATCCGCGAGAAGGACCGGGCAGTACCATACCGCTCCATTCAAAGTGCAGGAATCGCTCCCGCCGAAATCACCGACTAATAGACCCGTCACTGACGCGGTTATGTCACTCCCAAGACCTTCGGTTGTGATCAATGCGATCTTGTACGCGTATTTCACAGCTCCGGCTGTCGCTGTCTGCTGCGGATCGGTGTCCGATGTCCTGTCTGTAGTGAAGTTGAGCGACACTGCGTCTTCGACATAACCGTCCTGCGTGACCTGGACTCCGAGCGTGGTGTCTGAGAGCGGAACCGCGCAGTACCAGTGGGTATCCCCGCCCTGCGAACAGGCGGTGCCCTGAACGTCGCCCGCATTGACGGCGGTTGCGGTCGCCTTCAGCTCCGTACCTATGGCTTCGGTCGGAATGGAGGTTATCTTGTAAGCGTATTTTACGCCAGTGATTGTGTCCGTGATCTGGGGATCGTCGTTTGCGGCTCTCGTAGTTCCAATGACAAGGTTGTGGTTCTCTTGGACGTATCCATCCTTGTAGACAAGACCCACAAGCGTGTCATCGGAATGCGCGAGGAGAGTTGGACAATACCATGCCCCGCCCGTAATCACACAACTGTCCAGGCCCGTGACGTCGCCGACGGCCATTCCTCCGCCCGGAATCGATCCGGTGATGTTAGTCCCGAGTTCGGTTGTGATGCCAGTGATCTTGTATGCGAACTTGACTCCGGCAGCCCCTCCGGCGATACCTGTGGAGACCTGCGGACCGGAATTTGACATTCTTGTCGTTACTCCGTTAAGGGCATAGTCGGCTTCAACAAAACCGTCTTTTGTCGGTGTGCCTACGATTGTGCCATCTGAATTTGCGAGCACCACAGGACAATACCATGTTGTTCCGCTTAGCACGCACGCATCATGTCCCGTATCATCCCCGACGGTAAGCGATGCTACGGACGTTTCTATGTTGCCGTATCCGCCCGATTCGGTTGCTATGTATTCAATCTTGTAAGAGAATTGATTCGCTGAATTTGCAGTCGTTTGTGTACCTGTTTCTAATGCAGGGATCGCAGTAGCTCCGGAGTCGTAATCAACGTAACCATCTATGTCCTTCACAGTAAATGTGTCAGCTGCACTTCCCGTTGGGACGGGATATCCAATCATAGTGTTTGCGGGATTTCTTACCCCCGTAATTGTAAGTACGGTTGCGTCAGGATCAAATTCGCCCGTCGCCACAGTACCGGTGAGCGCATTGGTTAGCTCATCCTTCATTGTTACCAATAAAGTGAACTTGTTTGCTGAATTATACAGATTAACAGACTCGTCTGAAGCACTATCATACACTAGACCAGAGGAGATCCATTTTATGTATCCCTCGTCACCCGTGCCATAAACAGTTATGGTAATCGGTTCGGTGCTTGCATTACAACTAGCTCCACCCGCAGGAATGAATGTAACCGTATTCGCGGCAACGATAGCCTGTGTCTGTGCGGCACCATCACAAACATAATCAACTGAACCAGTGATTGAAACCGCAGTTCCGAACTCGTTCTTGATATTGACAGTTATGCCACCAACTGCCGCAAAGACAGAGCTCACGCTAAGGAACATGAACGCAAGGAACGCGAGGAGGATGAATCTCGGCATAGAGGACCGAGTCGCCGTCATGTCTGTCCGTGTTGTAGTCGTGTTTCCTCGCATATGTACACCTCTCGGTAGAATATCAATTAACTAAAACTGGATGCACCTATCTCTCCTCCCATTGATGAAAATACTAGCGGCACGTTCTGAGTTTGTATGCGGGCGTTTATAAATATAACTCATGGCCAACTGGAAAAGGATATCCATACAACCGACGGAGATCGTAATCTCCATAAACGGCCATAAAATGATATCAAGATGGGATAAATTGATCGGTTCATCCAACCCGCTCAAGAAACAAAAGATTAATCAAATATTATCATGGAATATAAGCAGTAAGCCGCAGTAGCTCAATGGGAGAGCACTCGAGTTTTCCTAGGTGAAGTCCGAGGAAGACGGTGAAGCTGAAGACCGAGCGGTTGGTGGTTCGAATCCGCCCTGCGGCATTTCTCCTCTAGAGAAATCCGCGGCGCATCCGCTGAGGGCGGATAACGCCTGCGGCATTTGCTTCTTAGCAAATGCGCGGCGTTTTCCTCAAGGGGGAATTACGCCTGCGGCATTAAGAACTGGAGAACTATTTCTGTTTCGGCTTCGGAAGAACCTTGATCAGCTTCGCGATCCCCTCGAAATCGTCCTCGGGGGCGGACGTGTTCCGTTTTTCGTGGCCGCACTTCACGCAGCGGTGCGTGATGATGTAGCCGTCCTTCTCGGCCTCGGCGGAGATCGGCCCCATCATCCCGCCGCACTTGGACGCGCGGTCGCCGGGACCGACGTCGACGTGCCTGCTCCAGAGGCAGCGAGGGCAGTGGTTGGTGAATCCCGTCCCTTTGACCCCTAGGCCGCAGTGGCCGCACGTGAAGTCCTCTTTCGTGCGGATGAATGACCTGGATGGCCTGCGCGTCATGCCCTATATTAGTAATAGTATAATATACATGCGCGGGCCGGGCGTCCGCGAGATAACGATTAAATAGCCAGGCACAAGGTTGAATGCATGCGACAGGATGGCGCAGGGAGGGAAGGGGCCGGCATGGCCCCATCGGTGGCCGTAGCCTTATTGCTGCTCCTCGTCCCGCTGTCGTCCGCGAAGCCGACGAAGGCAGTCCTCAACGTGACGATCACATGGGACGTGATCGCGGACGGCGTCCTCGACGACTCCACGATGGAGGTGTCCGTGCCTTCCAACTCGGCCAACCAGGTGGTGCTGTCGCAGGACATATCCGATCCCTACCTCATCGTCTCCGACAGCGGAGGGTCCAAGCTGGAATTCTCGTTCAGCGGAGTGAGGGCGAAGAGGATCACAGGCAGCTTCCTGGTGCAGACCGACTACTTCAACAGGACCGCCACGACGGATGCCCCGAATAGTCCGAATCTCGTGGGCAACACCAGCACGATAGTGATCACGCCGGAGATAGCCGCGCTCGCGGAGACATTCAGGCCTCTCGCGTTCCCGCAGGACGTCATCGGCGAGGTCAACTGGACGTTCAACAACATAAGGTACAACATGTCCTATTACGACGTCACGGTCAACGACATAATCGGCGTGACGATGCCCTCCGACTGGGTGTTCAAGAACCGCGTCGGGGTGTGCGACGAGCTGTCCAACATGCTCGCCTCCATGACGAGGTCCGAGGGATACCCCACCCGCGTGATCACGGGATACGCGTATGTCGACGGCAAGTGGACGCCGCACGCATGGATCGAGGTGTACTCGCAGAAGTACGGATGGATAGAGGCGGACCCCACCCACAACCAGTTCCTGAACCTCAACGCGCTGAGGGTGAGGATAGGCATGGCAGACGACATGGAGGACCTGCGGGATGCGATCAACGCCACCAGCAAGGACGCGAAGTCCGTCTCGCTCGAGACCGATGTCGACATCAGGCTCGTCAACTACAGCGAGGGCGAGGCGGTGGACTTCGAGGTGACGTTCCTGCCGCAGCCGCCGCTCGAGGAGACGCAGCCCGTCCTGATCAAGGCGAGGAACATGGCGAACGCGGTCGTCTACACCAGCTTCATGTTCGTCCCCCCGATGACCGTGGACTGCGGCGACTGCCAGGGGAGGATCGTGCTCGACCCGAACCAGACGAAGGAAGTGGAGCTCATGCTGAGGCTGCCGCAGCTGGCGCCCAACATAAAATACACGTTCCCGAGCACGCTCATGAGCGACTACGGGAGGATGAACGTCTCCTTCGAGCGGATGCAGATAGAGCAGTCGATAGGGGAGAAGTACGCATCGGTGCAGGACCTTCCAGTTAGCTTTAAATTGTTTGTCGGCCTGTTCCTTATCGGTGCGGTCGCGCTGGTCGCGATCGCCATCCTCCTAGGATGGTGATGAACCAGAATGGGAAGCGCGTCATGTTTTGATGCGGCAGTAGTCTAGCCTGGTTAAATCGAAAGATTCCAGTTAGGACTCCGCCTTGCCAAGGCGGGAACTCGGGTTCAAATCCCGACTGCCGCACTTTTCTTTTTCAGAAAAGTCGGCACTTCGCCGCAGGCGAACTTGCCGCACTTTTCCTCTTCCAGGAAAGATCGGCGCATTCGTCGAAGGCGGATCGCGCCGCGCTTCTCTTCTTCAACGCTTGGAATGGAAAAAGGATTATCCTTTCTTCGTCTTCGGGCCGCCGAACCTGATCTGGTACGTCGCGTCCATCCCGTTCTTCGTGTCGTACGACAGCACGAACCGCTGGTCCTTGTCCTCCACGCTCCTGAACGAGGCGCTGATGCGGAAGCTCTTCTTGAGCGGGTCCCTCAGGTCGAAATTGAACGATTCCCTTACGAATCCGGGCGGGGTTATGGCGTCGATGAGGGGCTCCGCGGTCTTCGCCGCGATCTTCGACGCGTCCTCCCCCATGTCGATGGCGCCCTGTATGGGCACCGCGATCGTGCTGAAGTGCGCGAACATGAATTTCTGCGTCCTGGCGAGCATGGCCTTCTGCAGGTCCTTCGAGCCGCTCAGGTACCTGAACGCACCGTCCGCGACGTCGTCCGCCGTCAGCTTGTTCTTGCCGGCCGCGTCCCTGAGGACCTCGTAGGCGATCCTCGACCCCCGGCTCTCCACCGCCGATTGTATCTTTCCTTTCGGCTCCTCCTCGCGCTTCGGGAGGTCGGTCTTCAGGCTCGCCGCGATCGGACGCTTCCTCATTGTCTGCTCTTCCGGCATGCCTTCCTTTCTCAGCCGGCATATAAAGGTTTGGCGGATCGTGGCCCGGGCGGAAAGCGAAGGACTTTTTATCTTATGAGTCGAAGGCATGCCATGGCGGCCCTCGATCCTGTCCTCGAAGAGGAGTTCTCCAAGTTCATGGCCACTGCCAAGAGGAAGGGCGCGGAGCTGGACCAGGCGGGAGCGAGGAAAGCGTTCGAGAACGCCGCGATGGCCCACAACCTGCAGAAGAGGCTGTCGGGCGAGCCGTACGTGCTGCACTCGCTGGCGGTGGCGGAGATCGTCCTCGACTACCTGCCGGACACGGCCGCGATACAGGCCGCGCTGCTGCACGACGTCCCGAGGGACGGCGGCGTGCCGGTCGAGTACATAGAGAGGGACTTCGGCCCGACGGTCGGGCTAATCGTCGACGGCCTCACCAAGATCGGGAGGATACCGTTCATGTCCCTGGAGCAGGCGGAGGCGGAGAACATCAGGAAGATGATGCTCATCCTCAGCAAGGACGTCCGCATCATACTCATCAAGCTGGCCGACAGGCTGCAGAACATGCGCACCGTCAGCTACCTGCCTAGGGAGAAGCAGGAGAGGATGGCGCGCGAGACGATGGAGATATACGCGCCCCTCGCGCACAAGCTGAACATCGCCAGGATAAAGAACGAGCTCGAGGACCTGTCCTTCTCCGTCCTGAACCCGGAGGAATACGGGAAGCTGAAGGCCGCTATGGACCAGAGGCGCGTCGGGAGGGAAGGGGAGATAGAGCGCATCAGGGGGGCCATAGAGAAGGAGCTCAAGCGCAGGGGGATGGACGTCATCGTCAAGGGGAGGGAGAAGCACCTCTATTCGATCTACAAGAAGGTCAAGAAGAAGGAGCTGGACTTCGGCCAGATACACGACCTGTTCGCGGTCAGGGTGATCACCAGGAGGGTGAGCGACTGCTACCGCGTGCTGGAGATACTCGGCGAGATGTACCACCCGATACCCGGCACGCTCGACGACTACATCTCCGCGCCGAAGCCGAACATGTACCAGTCGCTCCACATCAACCTGCTGACCGAGAAGGGGCAGAACGTCGAGGCGCAGATAAGGACGGAGGAGATGGACAGGCTCGCCGAGAGCGGCATCGCCGCGCACTGGAGGTACAAGGGCCACGTGCAGGAGGAGTACGACAAGAAGATAGAGTGGATGAAGTCGCTCCTGAACTGGCAGAGGGAGGTCAAGGAGGAGAGCGAGTACATCGAAGGATTGAAGATAGAGCTGTTCGAGCGGGGCGTCGTGGCGTTCACCCCGAAGGGCGACATGATAGAGCTGTCGGAAGGCTCCACCGCGCTTGATTTCGCGTTCATGCTCCACACCTCCATAGGGCTGCACGCCGACAAGATCAAGGTCAACGGGAAGATCGTGCAGCTGTCCCATCCGATCGGCGACGGGGACGTCGTGGAAGTGACGACGTCGCCGAACATGAAGGCGAACACCAACTGGCTGACGTTCGTGAAGGGATCCAAGGCGAAGTCGAAGATCCGCGTGGCGCTGAAGATGGAAGGGCCGAAGAGGAAGGTCACGGCGGAGACGAAGGTCTCCCATTACGAGGAGGAGGGCCCGGCGGGGAAGGCGAAGCTGGTGGACGGGGCGCTCGTGGTGAAGCACGGGATGACGAACGTCAGGATAGCGAAGTGCTGCAACCCGACGGGGCACGACGAGATAGTGACATACCCGCCGAAGATGGGCAACTACACCATCCACGTCAAGGGCTGCCCGACATTCAAGAAGTCGCCGGAGGCGAAGAGGGCGATCCCGGCGGAGTGGGTGCACGAGAAGGGCGAGCTCATACAGAAGATCAACGTCACGGGCGAGGACAGGCCGACGCTGCTGTCCGACATACTGAAGGTCATCATACCGAGCCGCTTGCAGATAGAGAAGGTCAGCATCTCCATGACCAAGGACGAGAAGGTGATGATAACATTGGTCCTCAGGCTGCACAGGAAGGAGGACATGGAAGGGATCAGGGAGACGCTGAAGAAGGTCAAGTCGGTCAAGGAAGTTTACTTCGTCGCCGAGTGAGCGCGGACGGACTGAGGGGGCATTGCCGCCTGCGCCGGCAGGTTTTGCCGGTTGAAAACCGGCAAAAGCCTTTTAAATTGTAGAACCATTATCATTCCACTAACTTCTGTTTGTGCATCATGTGATGCATACTCGATGAGCAAAAGGAGAGGTGTGAGAGTATGGCAAGCTATGTGAAATTCCAGGTACCGAAAGAGCTGTCTGATAAAGTGATTAGCGCCGTCAGCGTCGCCAAGGACACGGGCAAGCTGAGGAAGGGGGCCAACGAGGCCACCAAGGCGATAGAATCAGGCAAGACGAAACTCGCTGTGATAGCGGAGGACGTCAGCCCGGAGGAGATCGTCATGCACCTCCCGATCCTCTGCGAGGAGAAAGGAGTGCCGTACGTCTATGTGCCGACCAAGGCCGACTTGGGCAAGGCGGCAGGGCTGATCGTGGGCTGCGCGGCAGTCGCGATCGACGACGCAGGCGGAGCTATGGATGTCCTTGAGGACATCATCGACCGCCTGGGCCAGAAGAAGAAGGCCGAGACCACCGAGGAGGCGAAGAAGACCGAGTCCAGGAGCGACAAGGAGAAGGCCGAGAAGAAGCCCGCCAAGCTCGTGAAGGAGAGGAAGCCGAAGAAAGCGGCAGAGGCTCCGAAGAAGGAGGAGAAAAAGGAGTAAGTCCTCTGAAATAAAGTGATTCTTATGGCAGAAGAGAAGCCGAAAGAGATGAAGGAGAAGGCTCCGGCAGAGAAGAAGCCGGTCGCAGCGGCAGGAAAGGCTCCTGCGGCAGCGGCACCAGCGGCGGCGCCGTCCAAGAAGGACGAGGCCCCGAAGGGATTCATAACAGGTTTCAAGTCGGAAGTCGTCGAGCTCATCGGGAAGACGGGCACCTGCGGCGAGGTAAGGCAGGTCATGTGCCGGGTCCTTGAGGGACGCGACAAGGGCAGGGTCATCAGGAGGAATGTCAAGGGCCAGGTCAAGAAGGGCGACATGCTCCTGCTGCTCGATACCGAGCGCGAGGCCAAGCAGATAAGGGGTAGATGATTATGAAGTGCTCATTCTGCGGAAAGGAGATCAAGAGGGGGCAGGGCATACTGTACGTCAAGAAGGACGGCAGCCTCATCTACTTCGACGACGGCAAGTGCCAGACCAACATGCTCGATCTGGGAAGGAAGGCGGCCAAGCTGAAGTGGGCGCGCGCCGGAGCGATCGGCAGGCCGACAGGGCAGAAGACCGACAGGAGCGTGGCGAAAGCCGCGGCCAAGGCCGTGAAGGCAGAGGCCAAGGAAGCAGCCAAGACCCAGAAGTCCGAGGCAAAGACCACGACCGTGAAGGCAGAGAAGAAGTAAAACCGCGCCGGTCTTTTCTTTTTGTTTGATTTCTTTCTTGTTTTTTTGTTTTCCTGATAGGCTAGCGGAGCTGCCGCCGCAGTATAATTGATTATGCTAAGATGGCGAAGGCGGGGATCAGACTATCTTTCCTGCGCCCGCGAGCCTCCATCTCTGGCCGACGCGGCGCGAGATGGCGACCTTGGATCCCTTCTGGGCGCATACCTTCCGCTTCAGGTTGAGGTGCATGGAGCTCTTCTTCACCTTCTCGGCGATGCCCATGGACGTCGAGGTCCCGACGGACACGACTATCGCCTCCCCTTCCTTGATCGCGGCGTTCTCGAAGTCGACCCTGTCCAATAATGAGTATTCCAGCGATATCTCGTCCCGTATCGGCGGGAGCTTGCCCGGATGGCCGATGACGTTCCCGATGAGGCCGTCCGATTTGGCGAGGGACGGGTCGAGTGTGGTGGCGATGCCGATCAGGCCGCCCGACGACGCCGATTCCAGCTTCTCGCTCCCGGCGTTGAGGCTGGTGATCCTGGATTTTATCGGCTCCGGCTGGCTCTTGCCTATCCTGGTGATGCCTGGCGCGAGCTCTATCTCGTCGCCGAGCCTGAACGTGCCCTGGACGACCGATCCGCCGATGACGCCGCCGACCAGCTTGTCTATGCCGGTGCCCGGCTTGTTGACATCGAAGGAGCGCGCGACATAGAGCAGCGGCTCCTCGCCCGGGTCGCGCTTCGGCGTCGGGATGTACTTCTCGATCGCGTCCAGCAGGAGGTCGAGATTGACGTTGTAGTTGGCGGAGATGGGTATGATCGGCGCGTTCTCGTAGATCGAGCCCTTCAGGAATTCCTTGACCTGCTTGTGGTGCTCCTTCGCCTTCTCCGGGGTGACGAGGTCGATCTTGTTCTGCACCACCACGACGTTCTTCACGCCCAGTATCTCGAGCACCATCTTGTGCTCCTTGGTCTGGGGCTGCGGGCACGCCTCGTTCGCCGCGATGATGAGCAGCGCGCCGTCGAGTATGGACGATGCCGCGATGACCGTGGCCATGAGCGTCTCGTGCCCCGGCGCGTCGACGAAAGAGACCTTCCTCACCGAGAGCGCGGGGGTGCCGCACGCCGGGCACTTGTCCTCGGTGGTGAACGCCTGGGGCTCGGGGCACTTCGGGCACTTCCTGATCGTGGTCTCGGCGTAGCCGAGCTTGATCGTGATCCCTCGCTTGACCTCCATGGAATGGACGTCGGTCCAGGTGCCTGTGAGCATCTTCGTTACACTGGTCTTGCCATGGTCCACATGGCCCAGCAACCCGATGTTCAATTCAGCCTGCATTCACTAACACCAATAGCTGATTCAGAGAATCAGAACAGATACACTACGAAGCGACTCTTTAAAATCGCTTCTTCTTGCGGACGGCATGGACGGGCGGCGTTTTCCTGGCCGCGGCATCCTCCGCCCCAGCGTAGGCCGAGCCTTTCAGCGAGACGTAGAGGCCCGTGAAGACGTACGCCCATGTGACCGTCATGAACGAGAACACGATCCCATTGAAGAAAGGCAGGACGTTCCCGATGAACGAGGCGGCCCAGCCCACTATGTAGGAGAATATGGACCACACGGCGAAGAGCAGCAGGGTCGTGACGAAATTCCCTTTGGTGAGCTTCCATGCCTTTCCGACGGAATCCATGATGTCCTTCCCTTCGGAAAGGCGGACCTGTATGAGCAGGGCATAGCGTATCGAATTGTACATCTGGAGCAGCCAGATGAGCCCGAGCACCAGGAGGCCGAGCGCCACTATAGTCAGGTTGATGCCGTCCAGCGCCTGAACGGACGGATTGATCGGATCGAGGGCGTTGAGGGCGCCGATCTGCTGGTCGAAGCCGCCGAACCAGAGGAGCACGCCAGCGACGGCGATGACGATCTGGGCCATGAGCATCCGCCTGTCCTGCCAGTTGAAGAACGGGACGACGCTGTTGACGACGGTGTACTTCACCCACTCCGTGACGTTCTTCAGGGAGACGCTGCCGAATCCGGTCTTGATCCCGTAATGCTTCAGGGCGATCGGCACGATCATGAACAGCCCCACGAACTTCATCGCGTAGTCTATCGCTGAGACCGCGATCCTGAATTCCGTGCCGCCCATGATGGCGTTGGCGGAATAGGCGAGGGTCCAGAGGACGACGAGAGCCCCGAACCATATGTACGCGTTGCGGTCGCTGAGCCAGTCGAATCCATTCCTGAATGAGCGTATGACAGTATCGAGATCCATCTCTTCACCGCGAGGGTATGGAGCTCACTCTTCCTTCTTCGCCTTCTCGGCCTTCGGGAAGAGCTGGTCGAGCGGGGTCGGGCCCGCTTCCTTGACGATCACGTTCAGCTGGGCGACCGCCTCGCTGATGGTGTTGCCCCGGATGAGCCTCCTGACTACCTCTCCCTTCTCGCCGCCCTTGTAGCCGGGCGAGTCGTGGAGCATGATCCTCTTGCGGCCCGTGCCCGGGAGGTCTGCCCTCATCGGGAACCCTTCCTTGTCGCTGCCGCCGTGGATCTCGAGCTTGTAGCCCGCCGCTCCGATGAGGGAGCCGTCGAGCGCGGAGCCCACGTGCATTCCGTAGAGCTGCGGCTCCTTCTCCTTCGGGAGCTCGGTCTGGTATGACTTGTCCTTGTGCGAGATAACGATTTTCATAATGACACCGTATTGGATCCTAGAACAGCTCTAGAAATCGACAATTAGATGTAGCCGTAAAGATATAAAAACGCTTCCGCGCGGCCGATTCTCACGTTACGGCTGTTTTAGGCCCATGGAGCAGGCTCGGCGTTCGCCTCATAGCTCAGTCCAGGTGTGGGAACCGTTACCAGCTGAGGATGCTTGGGATCCCCGGCGTAATGGGCTCTAATGGGTGTGGGCGCTTCTGATCCAGAATAAGCATGAGATGCGCGTCGTTCCTCTCTATCTTGGACGAGAACCCGAATTTCTCCATCGCCTTCGCGATCCCGCTAACTTCGTCCAGCCTGCAGTTCGTGATGTCTATCATCATATGATCACCGCAGTGACCATATTTCCTGCCTTTATATAAAAAGAGAGACAGCAGACTTCGGGTGATCCTATCAACGCTGCGTCCTTAGAGTCCCTTCTTGATGCGCTCAGTGAGGGCGTCCGTCTCTTTCCTTAGCTGCTTCAGCTGCGATCCGATAAGTGTCAATTCAATCTTGTCGTGATCGTTCAGTTCTTTCTTCTCGTTGAGCTCCTTCTCCCTCGCCTTGAGCTGCTCGGGGCTCATGGCGCTCAGCCGCTTGTCCAGGCTCTCCGACCATTCCTTCTCGGTCGCCTGCGGATCGTACTCCACCTCGACGCCGAATACGCCCGGCTTCTGGGACAGCTCCTTCTCGAGATATGCGTTTATGATCGGGATCAGCGCTGCTATCGCCTTCTCCTTGTCGTAGCCCGCGTCCTCCGCGATTATGGGGATCTGCTTCCTTATCTCTGGCGGGACCTCCTCCTCCTTGCGCTCCATCTGCTTGGCGATGAACTCGAGCAGCGATTTCTGTATCTCCGCGACGGGGATTATCACCGGCTTCGGCAGCACCCGCTCCTCCTCCTTCTTGAACGGATACAGGTCGCCGGTCAGCTCCTCTATGTGGTCCGTCCTGAACCGCCAGGTGTGCTTCTTCGGGTCGAACTTCATGAAATCGCCCTCGAAGCTCTCCCTCTTCCTGTCCGACATCCCTTGGTAATCCACGAAATCGCTCAGGAGCTTCTTCTCGTCCGAGGACGCGGTCTTCCTGTCCAGCCGCTGGGGGTTGCTGATCGAGTATTTGATCCCGTACGCGTCACGGAGGCTCTGGGCGACCTTCCTCGCTTCCTCCTCGTTGCTCGCGACCACGTAGATCGTGAATTTCTTCTTTGCGCCCGGGCCTTCCTTCGCGAGCTTCTGCGCATGCTCGTAGAGGCTGTAGACGCTGCCCTGCGTCAGGGAAGTGTCTACGACCTTGGAGAGGGTCTGCAGCGTCGCCGGGACGTAATCCACGGACCTCTTGCTGCTCGACAATGAGACTGTCTCGATCATGCTGTTGGGCGCGACTGCGGCGATGGGTCGGTAGGGATAGGTTTCCTTTGTCGGATTGCGGTAATCAGGATATGCTGAATGGTTCCAGAGCGCGGCGCGGGTCTGAAGCTGCCCGTCGATCTGCTTGACAGCAAACTCCTCCTGCTTCTGCTTGAACATGCCCCGCTTCTCCCCCATGATAAGATATCCGATTGCCGCTTTAATAGCTTACTGTTCCGACCTGTCGAATTTCGATGACAGCCTCAGCATCCTCGTCTTTCCCTTCGGCTTGACGTCGATCTCCTCTGATTCTATCAGGCCTGACTCCTCCAGGCGCTTGATGTAGAACTGGAACATCCTCTCGCTGAGCTTGAGGCGCTGGAGCTTCTCGTAGAGCTCCCCGCTCGTCATCGGGCCGGTCATCAGCGCCTCGACGATCTGCTTCTCGGAATCGGTGAGCGCGGCGAGATGCCTGTTGACGAAATCCGTGTCGACCAGCGTCTCGTTGATGGCCGAGCGCACGTGCTCTATGGTGACCCTGCTGGAGTCGGCCCTCTCCGCCTTGAGCCCCGCCTGGTGCAGGAGGGTGATGGCGACGCGGGCGTCCCCTCCCCGCTTGGCCGCGTTGGCGGCGCAGAGCGCGATGACGGGCTCGTCGATGGATGCGGGGAAGAACGCGTTCTTCGCCCTGTCCTTGAGTATGCTCTTCAGCTGCTCCGCCCTGTACCTCTGGAACTCCAGCCTGCCCTGCAGCAGCGAGGAGCGGATGCGCTCGTCCAGCTTCGCGGGCAGCTCGGTGTCGTTGCTGATCGCGATGACGGACGCCCTTCCGCCCATGATCTCCTCGGAACGGCTGAACTGGTAGATGACCTCGGGGGAGTTGTTGGCGAGAAGCCTGTCGACCTCGTCAAGGACCAGTATGAGTATCCTCTTCTCGCCCTCGAGATGGCTGCGTATGCGGTCCATGATCTCGTCGGAAGCGATCCCCCTGCGCGGCACAGGAAGGTGCAGCTTCTCCGCGATCTCCGAGAGCACCGCGACGGAAGTCGGCGACCGCCAGCAGTTGACGTGCACCGGGACGGCGGTCTTGGCGTGCTCGGCGAGCTGGCCCAGGACGTAGCGGACGCATGTCGTCTTTCCCGTGCCCGTGCCGCCCGTGATGATGATGTTCCTCGGCCTCCTGCCGTCGCCCACGACGCGCAGTATCCCCGCCAGCTCCTGGAGCTCCTTCTCCCTGCCCGGCATCTCTGACGGGAGGAAGTCCGCGCCGAGGGCCGACTCGTTCTTGAACACCCTCGATCCGCCCTCGTGGAACAGCTTCATGCCTTCAGTTGGGGATGGATTAATAAATATGACACGCAAAATGGAGGCATGGCAGAGAAAGTACAGGTGAGCACGCCGGCCGGGTCGGCCGGAATCTTCAGGTTCTACGACACCGAAGGCAAGGGCATCAAGATCAAGCCCGCCTTCATCATAGCGCTGACCGCCATATTCGTGCTCGGGATACTCATCCTCAAGTTCGCGTTCGGCAGAAGGGTCTGACCCCCGCTCTACGTCAGAGATTGAAAGAAAGGTTTATATATAACTTCGGCTAGTTACTACCATGCGTATCTGGACCCGCAAGAACGGCGACATGGATGTGCCGATAAGCGATCTCCGCAGCATCGCCCCGGCCAGATTCTCCTCCGAGAAGGAGGCGTCCGCACCGAAGGCGGAGGGCCTCTCCAGGCTCACGAGGGCCACCATAGGGTTCGCGGCCGGGTTCGCGGCCGGGTACGCGGCGACTTACATGTCGTGGGACGTGAACTCCGGAGGGAACTTCGAGCTGGTGCTCATGCCCACTGCGTGCGTGTTCGGCGCCATCAACGCTGCGAGGAAGATGTTCATAGACAAGGAACAGAACAGCAAGGACCTGAACGCGTTCGCCAAGGGATGCGTGCCTGTGGCGGCGCTGACGGCCGCGGTATGCAACCCGCACATGACGATGGTCGTCGCGGGACTGACGGCGGGGCTGGTGTCTCTGGTGTACGCCAGGATGAAATCCCGCAAGGAATCTCACAGAGAGTGAACGCTGCGCCTAGAGAACGGATAGGAATCGGATAAAAAATAGAAAAAAGTCAGTCTGTCTTATTCGCCTTCTCGCTCTCCTGCTTGCCCTTCCTCAGCTCTTTCATGCGGTCCCAGACGTTCATGTGCTCAGAGACGCGCTCCGCGGCATGGCCGGGCTCGTCGGTCTTCGGCTCGGGGAACTTCTTGGCGAGCGTCTCGCCTTGGGTCTTCATAAGGCTCTTCGCCAGATCGTTGTCCTGCGCCATCGTCGCGATCTCCATCGCCTGCTTGAACGAGGTGGGATCTCCCGATTTCCTGGCGTTGTCGGACGCGATCGTCTTCGCCTCGTTCATTATCGCCTTGATGTTCGGCTCGTACGATTCCTGTTTCCACTCCGCTTTCATCGGTTGGGTCATTTTCGGCCAATCGCTGACAAGCTGCGCGGCCCTCTCTCTCTGGAACGCCGGAAGCTTGCTCACCTCGATGTTGTATCCCGCGGTCCTGACTTCCGAAGCCCTCATCACCTGCTGCATCTGCGCTTCCTCGCGCATGTATCTCTTCCTGCCCTTCGATTTCTTCGCCGGCTTCTTCGATCTGGACTTGGCGTGCTTCCTAGTAGCCTTTGATCGCGATGGCTTCACAACTTTAGACTTCTTGCCCCTTCCCTTGGCCATATGGACACCCCTCTGGTTAGCTCATTCATGCCTTGCTTTTAAGGCTTAACCTTTGGTTTCATCATAAGCGGG
>CABMEP010000061.1 GCA_902385155.1 uncultured archaeon
CAACAGGAAGAAGGCGCTCGTCGGGGTGCTGGACGCGCTCTACCAGAACCCGATCATCGCGGAGAGGAGGATAGAGGCCTACAAGGAGCCGGAGCCGACGAGAGGAGTCTTCCTCGAGGGATACCGCAGGTTCGGAGGCATACTGCTGAAGGTCATAGAGACGCTCAGGAACTCCAAGATGTACGCGCTCACGAAGCAGATGGGGGACCTGCGCACGGTGTTCCTGTCGTTCGCCGGGATGAAGACCGCGGCGTTCGTGGAGACCGTCGTGCTGGACATACCGCAGAACGCGAAGCTGATAGACGCCGCGACCGCGAAATACCCGTTGCAGTACGGCATCAACGTCGAGATATACGAGCTTCCCGGGAAGGAGGCGAACATGTATGTCCAGAAGAACTCCGTGCTCATGAGCCTCTCGGACCCGCTGAAGAAGCTGATGAGGGGATACATCGCGTCCAACATGCAGCCCATCATAGGCTCGGTCGATTACGCGGCCCTCTACGACAGGAAGCTGCTGGAGTACAGGCAGTACTACCTCGACGCCGCGGCCACCTCGAAGGTGCCGATCACCACGCAGGAAGCGCTGGTGATGGCGAAGGAGACCGTCAACTGGACGCTCGGCCTCGGCTCGCCGCTCGAGAACATGGCGCTCGACCAGGACAACATCACCGACATCTACATCTACGCCGAGAACTCGCCGCTCTACCTGGAGCACGTCTTCCACGGAACGTGCCACACGCAGTACAGGTACAACAGGCAGCTTCTGGAATACGCGTTCATGAACGCGACGCTCGGCGCCAAGCTCGGGAAGAGGCTGGACGAGAAGAACCCGCTCATAGACCTCATGCTCAACAGGATAGACATGCGTTGCCACCTGCAGGGCCCGCCCGCGACATTCGGCGAGCTGCAGGGGGCGTTCCGCATCATGAAGCCGACGCCGTTCACCTACTCGCAGTACCTCAGGTACAACACGATGACCGGCTTCTTCGCGGGATACGACGACGTCATGGTCTCCCTCGGCAACTCCGAAGGGGTCATGGGGATCAAGGGCTGCGGAAAGACGTCGTTCACCGCCGCCAAGATCACGGCGATCGGGACGAAGAAGAGGATCATACCGGTGCAGGACATCGAGGAGATCCCGACGCGCGCCTACCGCAAGTACGGATTCCACATAGGGTCGGCGAAGGTCGCGGAAGACGAGGAGGAGCAGCACGCGCTCTCCATCGTCAAGATGACGTCCGCGCTCCTGCGTATGGGCGAGGCCGCCATCATCATCAACGAGCTCAGGTCGAGGACCGCCGTGCAGGGGATCATCAACCTGCTGAACACCCAGCCCGGGGTCTTCCTGCTGTACAACTTCCACGCCGAGTCGCTGAAGGACGTGCAGGACCGCCTCGAGCTCGTGTTCGGGATACCGGCGGCGTCCATGCTGGCGACCGACCGGTACACGTTCATGCACAAGTTCCGCTTCGGCAGGAAGGAAAGGCTGTACAGGATCATCAAGAAGGCGTACGAGAGCGACCCGATCGAAAGGAAATTCGTGGAGACGTTCGCGTTCACCCGCGGCAATGACATCAAGGACTCGCACCTCGACTGCAGGTTCGTGAAGAATCCCGAGGCGAGCAAGTGGATGATCGACGACATCGACATGGCGAAGATGCAGAAGGAGATCGACATCGCGTTCATACCGCCTGCCCTGCAGAGGCGAAGCGAGGACAGCGGCATCTCCCCGAGGCAGTACATGCTCGAGGCGTTCATGAAAGGCAAGGTGTACTCGCAGATCTACAAGTCGTCCGTGGACCTGAACAACAAGAACCTCGCGGAGATGGGATTCGTGCTCAAGTGCAACGCCACCCTGCGCAAGCTGATGACCGACAAGGAGATGGAGAACGGCGAGATCGACTACGGGGACCTCCAGAAGGACTGGGACCTCGCGTACCCGAACCTCGTCAAGGAGGAGATGCGCTCGGTGGAGATCGCGAGGGCTGCCGAGCAGGCGGCCAAGCGGCCGCAGCCGCCATCAGCGGTCCAGTGAGCGCCTGCTGTCTTTTTTATTCTATTATTTCTACTGTATATACTATTCAGCAGTATTCGGCGGCATCCATCATTGAAGTGATCCTGTGACAATCGAAGCGGACATCAAGGCCATAGAGGACGAGATCGGGAGGACCCAGTACAACAAGGCCACCGAGCACCACATCGGCCTGCTGAAGGCGAAGATGGCGAGGTTCAGGGAGAAGGCGGCGAGCGCCAAGAAGGCGGGCAGCGGCAAGGGATTCGCGGTCCGCAAGGAAGGCGACGCGACCGTGGTCATGGTGGGCTTCCCCTCCGTAGGCAAATCCACACTGATCAACCAGATATCCGCGGCGAAGTCAGAGGTCGCGGCGTGGGAATTCACCACGAAGGAGGTCATCCCGGGCATGATGTTCCACCGCGGCGCCATGATACAGATGTTCGACATTCCCGGGATCATCGCCGGAGCTTCGGAAGGCAAGGGAATGGGCAAGGTCGTCCTCTCCACAGTGAGGGCGGCCGACATGATACTCATCATCACGGACGTGGAGCGGCTGGACAGGATACCGACCATCATCGACGAGCTCGAGAAGGCGAACATCAGGCTGGACAAGACGCCGCCGGAGATCATGATCAACAAGAAGATATTCGGCGGCCTGACGATCAACGGCAGGCCCGGCATCTCCGAGGAGACCGTCAGGGAGGTCCTAAAGACGTTCAACATCATCAACGCGGACGTGCTCATCAAGAAGCCGATCACCATAGACCAGCTCGTGGACCACGTCGGCGGCTCCTGCGTCTACATGCCCTCGCTCATTGTCATAAACAAGGTTGACAATGTGAGCGCCAAGACGCTGAAGCACGCCGAGGAGGAAGTGCGGAAGGGATTCAAGAAGGACTTCGTCTCCATCTCCGCGGTGAACAACACCAACGTTGACAAGATGAAAGACGCGATCTACAACAAGCTCAGGTTCATGCAGATCTACACCAAGCGCAGGGACGACAAGAAGCTCGGCGAGCCGATGATCGTCAAGCAAGGCATCACCGTGGAGGAGATCTGCCTGCGGATACACAAGGACCTCCTGAAGAAGTTCAAGTACGCGCTGATCAACGGCAAGTCCGCGAAGTACCCGAACCAGCGCGTCGGGCTGGACCATGTCGTCGTGGACCAGGACTCGATCACGATCATAGCGGAGATACAGGAACGCAGGGAAGAATGAAAGGGGATCTCGATGGATGAACCACTGAGGATGCGCAACCGCATCCCTCCGGACGAGCTGAAGAAGGTCATCGAATGGTGCGAGAAGCGCAAGCTGGAGGAAGGACGGGCCCCGCTGATAGAGATGAACCCGTTCAAGGACATGGAATGGCTGAGGAACAAGACCGTGATACAGATCGACCGGCCGCGCGAATCCTCCGACCAGAACGGCGTGCTCTACGACTCCACATTGAGGGCCCTTTTCGAGTGGGTCAACGGGGTCTGGAAAAGGATCGAGTAGTTTGAATTATTGAATTAGAAAGAAGACCGTCGTCCGAAGATGCTCTTCATGATGTCGCTGAATCTCAGCCTGTCCTGCTCTTTCTCCACGACCGCATGGGCATTGGTGGACTCAAGGATGATCGGCGTCTGTCCGTCCCTCATGGTCAGCTGGCTGGATCCGTCCTTCGTCTCCTTGTAGCTCCATCCGATATCGCCTTTCTCGAACCTGCTGATGAACGAGTCCATCACGTTCTGTATCGCGCGCGCGTTGGACGCGTCCGCATCGAGGGCCCTTCGGGTGCAGGCATACGACGGGAGGCGATGCGAGAGGTATCAGCAGGCGACCTTCCTGAGATGGGGCGAGCCGTAGGCCTTGTTGTCCCTGGCGTGCGCCTCGTAGTCGAACCTGTTCTCCACGTACTGAGTCAGCACCTCGAGGGCGCTGTCGCCTTTCGGGCTGAACTCGTCCGAATAGTACCACCGCTTGATCCGCCTGACGATGATGGAGGGGTCGAGCTGCTTGTAGTAGAATCGCTTTATCGCAAGCTTCGCTGACTCTATGAATGTCTTTTCTCGTTTGACGGGACCGTCTGATTTGTAGTCATTCATCACTAAGAATAAGGAATTTCTAATATTAAAATGTTTCATATGAGTCCGTCGAAGCGCCTGGAAAACGAAGCGATGTTCGTCATTTCTTCGGCTTGCGGCCGCGCGGCTTGGGCATCTTCATGTCAGGATACACTTCGGTGATCGCCTCGGCGCCGATGAACGGCGAGTAGCCGAGCGTCCTGAGGAGCTTGTTGATGAAGTACGTCTCCGCGAACGGATACATCAGGGGATCCGGGCACAGGGCGACGAGCTTCGCCTTCAGCTCGGACTGCTTCAGCGAGCCGAATATATCTGCGAGGTTGCCGAGCCCTTTGCGCTTGCCCTTGACCAGCAGGGCGACATACGCGTCGATCTCCGCGGTCTTGATGCCGGTGAATTCGTACGCCTTGCGCGACGTGGTGTCGTTGATGGACGCCAGTACCGCCAGTATCTCCTTCTGCTCGGTATCCGGATTGATGGTCTTCTTCTTGACGGCCATCCAGCCCTTGCAGTTCGCGAAGAACGATATCTCTTCCGGTTCAGCCATATAATCTACCTCTGATGTTGGATATTGATGATGATCGCAGAATAACGAAAACAAAATGGAAATGGTCAGGCCTTGATCACGTAGTAGCCGGACGCCTTCTCGCGCACCACGCGCTTGATCACGCCCTTGTTGGCCAGGTTGATGAGCGCGCTGGCGACCATGCCCTTCGCCATGTTGACCTTCTTCATGACGTTGTCGGCCGTCTTCATCTTGTTCTCGTCGGTCGCGTCGAGCCCCACGAGAGCCTTCAGTACCTTGTCTTCCATCGGTGTAAGTTCCGCCATGTTATCACTCTCTACGCTATCATGATTGACGTGTCCCTGAGAACGGTCGCCCGTTGCCAGAAACAGCAGGTGGATATCCCCTGCGGAATTTAAAAACCCGCCAGCAGGTCGAGGACGGCCGCCTTCGGGTCCTTGGCCTTCGTCACCCCGCTGGCGACGAGTATGCCCCGCGAGCCGAGCTTGACGGCTATCCTCACGTCTGCCTGGTCCTTGACCCCCGCCCCGCAGAGCACGGGGACGGTCTCGTCGATCTCATGGACCTCGTTGATCGTGTCGACTATCACTTCGGGCTTCGCCTTGGAGACGGACACTTCTCCCCCGATCAGCTCCGGGGGCTCGACCGCGATGTAATCCGGATGGGTGGACGCCACGGCCGCTGACATCATCGGAGTGCTCGCGCAGACGCATGCGAGCAGATCCACTTCCTTCGCCCTCTTCACAGTGGCGTCGATCACGTCCAGCGGCAGCTGGCGCTCGGAATGGTTGATGAGCGTGCCCACCGCCCCCGCCTCGGAGACCGCATCAGGCAGGATGTGCCCCGTCCTCGCGCCGGGCATGATCGGATCGATGTGCTGGGCGAACACGGGGATGTCGATATCCGCGAACAGGCGGATGTCCATGGGCTGGACCGCTATGGCAACTACCACGTCCTTCTTGGACTCCTTGAGCGCCGCCTCGGACGCCGCCGCGAGCCTCACCGCGGCCTTGCCTACTGATGATTCGTATGCCTTGAAATTGATGAGGAGCAGCCGCTCCTTCCCGGACAAATCGCTGACCATGATGCCTTTTTGGCATCGGATTTTAAAATGGTGCCCGGCACAGATACCACAGGCGATGCCATGGCTAAGGGAAAGAGCAGGGAGAAGAGCGAGAATGTCGTGATCATAGGATCCGGCCCGGCGGGACTCACCGCGGCGATCTACACCGCGAGAGCAGATCTCAATCCCGTGGTGGTGGCGGGGATGAGGCCGGGCGGACAGCTGGTGGACACCACAACAGTGGAGATTTTCCCGGGATTCCCGGACGGCATAGACGGCCCTGAGCTCATGATGAACATGCGCAAGCAGGCCGAGAGGTTCAACGCCAAGTTCATCGATGAGGACGTGGTGTCCGTCGATTTCAGGAAGAGGCCGTTCACGATCAGGACCGAGACCGCCGAGCTGAAGGCGGAGACCGTCATCATAGCGACCGGAGCGTCCGCGAAGTGGCTCGGGCTGCCGAACGAGAAGAGGCTGGCCGGCAAGGGGGTGTCCGGCTGCGCGACATGCGACGGGTTCTTCTTCAAGGGGAAGGAAGTGGCGGTCATCGGCGGAGGGGACACGGCTCTGGAAGACGCGATGTTCCTCACGCGCTATGCGGCGAAGGTGACCGTGGTGCACCGCCGCGACAAGCTGAGGGCGAGCATGATCATGCAGGACAGGGCGTTCGCCAACAAGAAGATATCGTTCATATGGGACTCCGTAGTCGAGGACATACTCGGCGCGGACAAGGTCACGGGCGTGAGGCTGAAGAACCTGAAGACCGGCAAGTCCTCGGAATTCAAGTGCGACGGGGTCTTCGTCGCGGTAGGGCACGCCCCGGCGACGGGGTTCCTGAAAGGGCAGATAGAGCTGGAAGAGACCGGCTACATCAGGAAGTACAACGGCACGAAGACCAGCGTCGAGGGCGTATTCTCGGCCGGAGACGTCGCGGACAAGGCGTACAGGCAGGCGGTCAGCGCCGCGGGAGACGGATGCAGGGCCGGCATAGACGCTGAACGCTACTTGCAGGAAAAGAAAAAGTGAAGGAAAAGAAGAAATCAGAAAAGGACGGACGCAGCTTCGCGCTCACTTCTTGTGGACTACGAGCAGGTTGCGCAGCGTCCTGCACTGGTTCTTGGCCCCGTTCGATTCCAGGAATTCCATCGCCTTGGTGAAAAGTATCGTGTGCGACACCTTGGAGCGGATGGTCTTGGCCGTGACCTCGAATGCCTGGTTCGCCTTGCGCTCCTTGCTCGCTCCCTTGTTCTCGAGTATCAGCCTGTACACCCGATCGAACAGGTCGTATCCCATGGACTGGTCGATCTCGGAATCGAGAGCGTTCGCGTAGATCTCCATGATCCGGTCTTTCCTGTCCTCCGACCTGCGCGCGTCATTGATCCCGTACTCCCACACCCTGTCGACCGCGAGCACGAACGCCCTTGAGGCGTCTATCTTCTTGTCGGAGCCCTGGGTGAGGTTGTGGAGTGCGATGCTCCCCAGTATCCTGCATGCGTTCTCGGCTGAGGCGTACTTGATTGCCTCGTTGCTGACGCCACCGGCCGCGAATGAGACCGGGGACATCATCGTGTCTATCGCGCTGAGATAGAGATTGTCGTCGTTGACATGCGCTACGACGGCGCTCTGGCAGATATCCTCCGCCGAGTCGAAATCCTTCCTCGAGAGCGTGAAGTCGAGGGCGGCCATGTAGAACGCGGAGTCGTTGCACTTCCCGGACTCGCTGACGTAATAGACGTATTCCGCGATGTCCTTCGGCTTGCGTCCTTTCGCCACCAGAGACTCGACCTTTTTCTGGCATCCGAGCTGCGCCATCGGGGTTGGCGACTGCAGCGGAGCCTTGGATACGAATCGCCGCTGTGGCTGCTGATTTTCCGCGTGAGCGTCCTTTCCTGATCTCATCTGCTTAGGCATGCTATTCCCCCTTGTGTCATAAGAATGGAATCTTACTAACAACGGAATTATTGCTCTTCGCGGATATATATATAGATTGCGAAGGCCACGACGGAGCCCGGCGTTGGCGCGGAGTTAAGCTTTTATTGGCCGGGGATAAACCCCCATCGAGACCATGGCGTTACTGGAAGACTACTTCGGATTCACGTTCGAAACGTTCACGCACAGGCCCACCAGGTCGTGGCTCACCATCCTCGGCATACTCATCGGCATAGCGGCGGTCGTATCGCTGATTTCCGTCGGACAGGGGCTCCAGGACTCGATCACCAGGCAGTTCGAGGCCTTCGGCACGGACAAGGTGCTCATCATGCAGGGCGGCGGGCAGTACGGCGCGGCGGCGGGCTTTGTCGGGAACGAGCGGCTGGACGACCATGATGTCAGCGTCGTAGAGAGGACGAAGGGAGTGGAGAAGGCGATCGGGATCGAGGCGACCTACGCGAAGGTCACCTACGGCAGCGAGCCGAAGTACGGGCACGTGTTCGCTTTCCCTCTCGACAAGTTCATGATCACGGATTTCCCTAGCGTGACAGTGGCGGAGGGCAGGGAGCCGAAACCCAGCGATAATTTCAAGGCAGTCATAGGATACGAGATCGCGCACGGCAATTTCTTCAAGAAGGAGGTGAAGGTCGGCGACACAATCAAAATCGCGGACACCGAATTCGAGGTCATAGCGACCCTCACGAAGATAGGCAACAAGGCGGACGACAGCCAGATATACATCTCTCTCGATTCGGCCAAGGCCACATTGGGCGACCTGGGATATTCGGTGATATACGGGATAGTCAAGAACGGCTTCGACACGGACGACGTCGCGGGATACATCAAGGACCGCATGAGGAGGGACAGGAACGAGAAGGCCGGCAGCGAGGACTTCACGGTCACGACCACGGCGCAGCTCAGCGCCCTTGTCGGCAACATCATCGGAGTGGTGCAGACGATCGTCATAGGCATAGCGTCCATCTCGCTGGTGGTCGGCGGAGTGGGCATCATGAACACGATGTACACGTCCGTGATGGAGAGGACACGGGAGATCGGCGTCATGAAGGCGATCGGGGCGAAGAATTCGGACATACTGCTGATCTTCCTCATCGAATCGGGGCTCATCGGCCTCGTCGGCGGCATCATCGGCGTGCTGCTGGGCGTCGGATTCGGATCCCTCGTGGGATTGGTGACGCAGCAGGGAGGGGTATCCTTCGGGGTGTCCTTCCCGCCGTGGCTGACGCTGGGCGCGCTGGCGTTCTCGTTCGTGGTGGGCAGCCTCAGCGGAGCGCTGCCTGCGCTGAGCGCGGCAAGGATGAAGCCCGCGGACGCGCTGAGGTACGAGTGATATGGACCTCATAGAATCCCTCGGCGACGAACTGTCGTTCACGCTGCATACGTTCGAGCACAAGCCTACGCGCGCGTGGCTCACGATCCTCGGAGTGTTCATAGGCATCGCGGCGGTCGTCGCGCTCATATCGCTCGGCCAGGGGCTGCAGGACACGATAAACGCGGAGTTCGAGAAGATCGGCACGGACAAGATAATCATCAGCCCGGGGGTCGGCGCGGGAGCGATGTACACCGGCTTCGCTGGAGGAGACAGGCTGACGGAACACGACATCAATGTGATCGAGCGCGCGAAAGGGGTGGAGAAGGCGATCGGATTCACCACCGTCCTCGGGAAGATCAGCTTCAGGGGAGAGGACCAGTACACGTTCGTGATAGGGTACGATCCGAACAAGATGACCATGCAGGAGGGATTCAGCACCCCGATGGAGAAGGGCAGGGAGCTGAGATCCGGCGACAAGTACAAGATACTGATAGGATACGAGATCGCGCACAGCAAGTTCTTCAAGAAGGAGGTGAAGGTCGGCGACACGATAACGGTATCGGGCGCGGACTTCACTGTCGTCGGAGTGGTCGGCAAGATCGGCAGCTACCAGGACGACACCCAGGTCTACATACCGAAGGACGCCTCCGACGTGATATTCCACGACCCGGGATACGCCCTCATGTACGTGATCGCGAAGAAGGGATTCCCGCCCGGCGAAGTCGCGGACAACATCGCCGAGGCGATGAGGAAGGACAGGAACGAGAAGAAGGGAGAGGAGGACTTCAGCGTCCAGACGTTCGAGCAGCTCGCCACGACGTATCTCGGGATGATCGCCACGGTACAGACCGTGATCATAGGGATCGCGGCGATCTCGCTGCTGGTGGGCGGCATCGGCATAATGAACACGATGTACACGTCCGTGCTGGAGAGGACCCATGAGATCGGCGTCATGAAGGCGATCGGGGCGAAGAACTCCGACATCATGATGATATTCCTGCTGGAGTCCGGCATCCTCGGCCTCATAGGCGGGATAATCGGCGTGCTCCTCGG
>CABMEP010000062.1 GCA_902385155.1 uncultured archaeon
AACTTCAGGGAGCCGTCGGACCCGACGAAGTAGGAATTCACCACCTCGGTGTTCCTGAACTTCCTCGCCGCCTTCTCCTCCGCCATTCTCTGGAGGGACTTGTGCCTCGCGTAGAATCGTCCTGACTTGGATGGCTTCCTGCCACGCAGCATCTTGATTCTCTTCCTCTTCCCCCTCTTCACGCGCACACGGACCATCACGAAGCCCTTCTTGGCCTTGTAGCCGAGCGTCCTGGCGCGGGCGATATTGGTCGGCTTCTCAATGCGGACCAGCGGCGCCTCCTTCCTCCAGGTGGCTATCCTTGCCCTGTAGATGGGCGATCGTTCAGAGTATTCCTTCTGGAACGTCTCTTGTATGTGCTGATAAGAAGACATGTTAGGAAATATTCCGATAAAGGATATAAAGCTTTGCGCGTTTTCAGTCGCGCAATTTTGCCCGATTATTCGGGCGAATCTTTGCCGGAGTCTCGGCAGAACGCGGAAGCGCGGAAACGGAAACTTATATTAGAGTCAACCAGGTGTCTACATGTCCGCATGTTCGAAGGAAGGCAAAAAGGGAAATGGCGCGCACGATGGCGCCCGCGGAGCGTGCTCTCCGTCTGCCTAGCTTCGGCATTGCTGGCTGAAGGGCTAATTCTACCTGGCGGAAGACTCGCCTACGCCGAAGATAAACAGCCGAAAGAGGAGCAGACCGAAACGGGTTTAAACTCCAAAAGCAGGATATTTATAAAAGGTCGACATAATCTTAGCATGGGGGACCGCAAAATGGCAAACGGACAAAAGATGATATCTCCAGAGGAGAAAGAGAGACAGCAGGCAAAGACGGATATGAAACTGCTGCTCGCCGCTTGCAACAGTGTGAAGAAAGGAGAAAAACCCTGGCGCGACCCCATCGATGTGTACAAGACCGTCATTGACAGCCAGGGCAAGAGCGCCGTCTACGAATCGGAATCCAAGAAAGCGTGGGCTGCGTTCACATCAGCACAGCAGGATCTCATTAATCAGACCGTCCTTGGGGTGGCTAGCCCCCAGAAGGAGGCCGCAGAGAGGAAGGCGACCAAGGTGAAGAAGGAGATGACGAAGGCCGAGGCGGAGGCCAAGGCGAAGCCGAGGGAGCTCACCCCCGCCGAGCTGGTGGAGAAGGACATGGAGACGCTCATGCTCCAGTACAAGGACGTCGTCATGGACCCGACAAACGCGGACAAGATACGCCAGTTCAAGGTCAAGAAGGACGAGATCGTGGCGAAGACGAAGGACGAGTATGAGGACGCGTTCAACGCTTATTTCGACAGGAACAGCAGGACGTCCGCCAAGGATATCATGGACTCGGAGAGCAAGATGGTGACGCGGATCGAGCAGTTCGCGCCGCTGGTGAAGGACCTCGACATCGCGTACAGGAGCCTCGACATCGAGCGCAAGGACAAGGCGCTGGCGAGATTGTTCTCCAAGAACGGGATCGCGCTGATAAAGGGCGCCATCAGCGATATGAGGGGCGGCGAGTACGAGGTCGCGAGGAACAAGATAATGAAGCTGGAGGAGACGGAGCCTGTCGCGATCGTCCTGAAAGCGCTCTACGGATACGACAAGAACGCCATACCGGCCATCATCAGATGGGAGGAGATCTCGACATTGAAGGGTTTCGCCAAGGACAGGGCGGAATTCATGGACAACAAGGAATACTCATTCGACCTCAAGACACTCGACCTGAGGGCGCAGTATTACTTCCTGAACACCACGAAGGCGGCGATGCAGGAGATGAAGGTCTGGAACCCGACCGAAGTGAACAAGATCGCACGGCTGATGTCCGTTATCGACGAGGCGGGGCACACCGACTTCTTCCAGTACGCGCTCCCCGTGCTCGTCAGGTACGATCCTACGAACTATATGACGCAGATGGCGACGCTCGGAGGCATCGACAACCTCGTGAGGAGCTATACCCTCGATGTGAGCGAGCAGAACGAGAACGTGCGCGACCTCTACAGGAACGCCGTCTTCGACGCGGCGTCCAAGGCGAGCAACCAGGTCGCCAAGGCGATGGAGGAGGAAATGAGCAGGAATCCCGGGAAGGAAGAGGACTTCTCGATCATCACCGAGACCGAACGCATCAAGAATTTCATACTGAATATACCGTCCGTCTCCGTCAGGGAGATTTGGCCGGCAGTGACATACTACCCGTACATGATCGACCTCTCCTATCCGGAGGCGGTGAGCAAGCTGAAGCTCACCGAATCGGTCCCCCGCGTGTACCCGCCGGCGATAAGGCCGGTGAGCTGGCACGGCAACTACGCCTTCGCCGACGCGATCACCAAGGTGGCCGAGAAGTACAAGGAGCGCAGGATCAAGAAGTTCGTGCTCACTGACGGCTCCGTCGCATACGACAGGAGCTGGCTGGAGACCGCGTCAGGCCTGACGCAGGACAGCCAGACGCGCGACACATTCAACACGGCGCTGAAGTGGCCGACCGGCCGCGTCACATTGGGCGGCCAGGTGCTCGCCACCGACACGGTCCGCGTGACGAACGGCCAGACCGTGCGGGACACCGACCGCGCCCTCGAGAAGCTCAACTTCAACGCGGTCAACATGTACTACCTGACGAACGGCAGGTTCGACTACCAGGACCAGCAGAGGACGGACGCGTTCTTCGACATCTACATACCGAAGCACAACAACGTCGCCCAGATATACCAGAAGGACGAGGCGGCCGGGACGTACAATTCCAGGACGTTCGTGAAGGTAGGCGACCACTGGGTGAATGTGTTCTTCGAGGAGAACGTCCCGGAGACCAAGGTCAACATGAAATACGCGCGCTACTACGACTTGACGTCCTTCGTCAGGATGAGGTTGGACGAGGAGAGGTTCACCGGATTCGCGGTGTCCACCGAGCTCAAGGGAACGCCCCTCGCGGCGCTCATGGACGGTAATCCGCTGAAGGTCCAGGACATCGATGAGGTGAAGGACAAGGACCTCGCGGTCGGGCTTGTCAAGGACGTCAATGACATGCACATGAGGGTGAAGCTGTTCAGCGTCAGGGGCGAGACAGAGGTCGCGCCGAGCCTTATTGTAGGCAGCAATGACGGAAAAGGGGTCGAATTGATCGGCGCGCAGAGGTTCGTGGACCGCGGACGCACCGCGTCTGTCGCCAGATGGCTCAGCAACAAGGGATACCTTGAGGCGCAGTACTACCAGGACATCGCCACCGCCAACGAGAAGCTCGGGAGCTTCTACGGGGCGAAGGACCGCAGGGAGCTGGAGAAGTACTCCGCTTTCCTGGCGGGCACGATAATGGCCAGGGACACCGGCACTGATCTCAGCACCATAGGCTCTGTCGAGATGGTCGACTTCGAGTACGACAAGGAGACAGGCAAGGTCAGGATGGGCACGGACGGCAAACCGGTCGTCAAGAAGGGATCCGAGAGGAAGCTGCAGGTCACGACGAAGGAGCCGGACGGATTCGCGACGATCAAGTACGCAGGGCAGAAGACCATGGTCGAGGGCGCCAAGGCGCCGGAGCTGAAGCTCCTCAATATGGAGGTCAACCACAGGGGATACGGGATAAACGGCCTCTACGCGGATATGTTCCAGCAGACGTTCAGGGAGCATGTGGAGAAGTTCTCCGGCGGCAAGAATTATTACGGAGGCGGCCTGAGAGCCCCATTGGGCAATGTGCTCGCCCTCGCGAGGATGAGCCTGATAGACGGCGACAGGAACGGATACGGTTTCTTCAGCGGAGCTGGCTACTTCAAGCCGAATTCGCTGCTCGGTATAGTCGTATTGACATCGGGAGAGCGCACTGTGGACAAGGTGCTCAAGAACGACACCGACCTCAAGTTCAACGCAGGGGTGTGGGGGTCGTTCGCGGCCGACAAGAGCGTCAGCTTCGCGGTCGACCTCAACAAGAAGCGCTCCGCCCTGGAGACGGGCGACCGGCTCATACTCAGGTCTGGACTCAACTTCTATTCCGTCAAGGATGGGATAGGCATGCCGACCATAACAGAGACGTCTTACTATGGCGAGCATAAGGAGGACACGCTGTATGTCGGAGAGGACAACAGGGCCACCCAGACCACGTTCAACGTGGACTGGAAGAGGACAAGAGGCAGCGCGTTCCTGCAGCTGAACGGCTCGGTCGGAGTGACATCGACGACGTCCGGCGACAGCAAGAGCACCAGCGGCACGCTCTCGTTCAAATTGCTCGGCGGGTACAAGTTCTGATCGCGCCCGAAAAAGCCATTTATAGCTTCTTTTCTTCTATAATATCAGCAATGCGGGGTTCGCATAATCTGGTAGTGCGCTAGTCTCGAAAACTAGTGCGGCCTTGCCGCATATGGGTTCAAATCCCATACCCCGCGCTCAGAGTCCCAGTGATCGGACACGTTTACTTCTTCAATCCGAGCTTCACTGTCCTCGAACCCTTCTCGTTCGGATCGCTTATGGTAAGCACGACTGAATAGCCCTTCTTGTCGGTTGCGGTGAATGTCCACTCCTGAGACAATCCTTTGCCTGATTCTTTCCATCCGGACGAGGATATCGCCGTGCCGCCCCTGCCTTCTATCTTGCCGGCAACTACGGCTTCCAGATTGGGCTTCAGTGTTTCGACGGCCTGCTTCGTCATGAAGCTGTCGTATTTCCCGATGTATTCCGTCTTGCCGAAAGCGATCGAGCCATCAGTGAAGAAAGCCATCTTCTGGTCGTTCAGGCCGACATCATTCTTCAGGAAGGATTTCGCCGCATCGACGGGGGCAGACGCCCCCTGTTTCACAGCGGGTTTCGCTGCGGGCTCTACGCTCTTGGCGGCCGCCTTGGCGGGCATCTCGACCACTTTTTCTGCCGGCGTCTCGGCTTTCGCAGCGGTCTCCGTTCTGGAAAGGGTGAACTTCGTGAATTTGCCTGCCTTCTCGGCCCTCATCTGGACGGTGAAATCATCGTATACGTATTTCTTGGTGTTTTCATCGCCGGATTGCGAAGGTGGCGTCCCGAACTTCTCGTTCATGACGGACGTGAAGTTGGTGAAGACGAAGTTCTTCGGCTGCTGGGTCTTGAAGTCGACGTTCTCGGCGTTCATCAGCTTGCCGTATTTCGGACTGCCCTCGAATATGGAGTCGAAGAAGGCCTCCGCCTTGGCGAATTCGGCGCTCTTCTCTTCCGACTTCGGTTTTGCGCCTTCGGCCTCTTCCTTCTTCTCTTTCCGAGCCTGCTCCGGGGCTGCCTCGATATCTGTCTTCCCGATGCGGCTCATCTGGATATTCGCGAACGCCTGCTCCTTCTGGTCCTGCTGGGCTTCGGCCCCTCCGGATGACGTCATCTTCCTTACCGTCTCGGCCACCCATTGGTTGGCCAGTTGGATCGCGGTGTTGCTGAAATACCAATCCTTGATGAAATCGCCGACGCTCTTCGCTGCGGTCTTGAGCTTCTCGCCCCAGCCGAGCTGATTGTAATAGCGGACGAGTATGTTGTCTTCTGGGAGGAAATTCACATTGAGGTTGATGCCGAGCTTCTCCTTGTATATGGATTCAAGCCTCTCCGCCTCATCGCCGGTCACAACCGTGAATATCTTGTGGTTGGGGAGGATTTCGGAAACGCTGTTGTCTCCGCTGTAGAACTTCATGAGTATGTCAAGTTTCTCGTTCTGCTTCAATTGATTGAGTTCCTGGCCGGACGCGCCCTTCTTCCTCCGTTCGATCTCATCGCTGAGGTCCTTGAACGGCGTGTGGAATTTAGTGAGGAGCGCCTTGTCGCTGTCGGTCAGAGTCGTATTCCTGGCGCTTGCGCGCTGATCCAGGATGCCCATCACAGAGGAGAGGGTCGCTTTCCCATCCTGTTCCTCAATCGGTTTCTGTTCCGGAATCCGTCTCGGCGGTAACATCACTTGCCCGCCCGGTATTGGTCTCGCCATATCGCTCCCTCGTAATACATCATTCATCCGTCTTATTTAAAGATGCCTGAAGATCGCCGCTTTCCTTGATCCTGATGGTGATTATCTGCGGATTGAACTTCGCGTCGCCCGTCGCGCGCTGGACCTCCTTCTTCAGAGCGGGCGTAACCGTGATGCCACGGTCCTTGATCTCCGAGACGATCCCTTTCGCCACCTCGCCGTAATCTATGATCCCCCCCTTGTCCGGGAACACGTTGAATACCAGCCTGCCGCCGTCTTCCGACACAGAATACGGGGTGTAGCTGATGCTGATCCTCTTGTTCAGCAGGATCTCATCGCGGAAGACGAGCGACTCGCCCTTGTATGGGGGATAGAACACGATCTGCGGCATGCCTGGGGCGTCCCAATCGAAACTGACCCTGTCGAAATTGACGTATTTTCCAGAGCTGTCGAACCAGGACGGGTTGCCGAACGAGTCTTCCATGAGCGTCGCGGCATCCCCGTTCCTCATCGGGAGGGAGTAACCCAACGGAACTGCGGATGTCGAGAGCGTGCCGTTCTTCTCGGCCCTGACGACGTCGCTGCCGCGGATATCTGAGTCGTTCCCGACTACGGTCGCTCCGGCCCTGTTTTTCAGGAAAAGGAAGCTCCCTTCTCCTATGTAGACGCAGGCATTGGTGGTCTGGGAACGCGGATCGCTGGTGAGTCCGCTCTCCATCCCGAGCGGCAGCTCCTTGGTGGTACCAGGGTAGATGAACCTGCCGTGCATCATGACGGCCGGATCCTCCTGCAGTATCTGGACTTTCCCCCCCCTGTCCTGGGTGGCGCCCATCATGTTGAACAGGCTGTACTCCGGCACATAGCTCATCCCCAATGCCTTCACGCGCTTGGCGGGGATATTCCACCCCCCATGGCGGATCTCGCTTCCGGTCCTGAACGTCCCTTGCGGAGACCAGGTGTCCCGAGTGGCATCGGAACCGAATGCCGCAGGGAAGACGAGGCTCCTGCCGTCGCGCTGCGCAATGCTGCCGTCTTCCACCACAGCGAATATCCCGACGGGCACGTTGGCATACAGCTCCCTTCCCTTGCCGGTCAGCTGATTGCGCCGGATCACGTCGTCGATCATGGACTGGACGGTGCTCCGGTTGAGCTCCATCTGCGTCGCTATGTCCTGGGAGTAATCGGCCGCCACGTATATGCCATTGACCGTCGGCCGGAACAGCACGCGCATCTGGTTTGTCTCGATCGATTTCTGCGCAGCGGAGATCAGCTCCTTGTATTGCTCTGTCGGCATGGAAGACGCGTTGAAGAAATAGAACCGTCCGTTCGCCTTCTCGGCGTATTTGAACATGTCCGGATCGGGCCGTTCCCCTTTCTCGAGCATCGACAACAGCTGGTCGAGCTCCCGGCGGAACGCCTCTGCATCCATTTTCCGTTTCTGGACGGGCTGGCCCATGATACCCTTCCTCATCCGATGTTTAAAACATTAGCACTCGCATTCGGCTTAGGACGGAATCCGGCTCCGACGGCACATTTTAATTCCTAATCTGCAGGAGTAATGCACTGCCAGCGATTCTATGCCCCGGTAGCTCATCGGTAGAGCGCCTGTCTCGTAAACAGGAGGCAGAGGGTTCAATTCCCTCTCGGGGCTCTGGAAAAGAAGTGATCATATGGAAGAGAGAGTGTATCAGATCGACAAGAAGGACAAGAAGCAGCTCGATGAGCTGCTGGCGCTGGATCCTTACGCGCCGGTATCGTTCGGCAGGATCTCCCCGGTGCTCCGTGAAATGGATGAGAGGCTGTTCATGTACATCAAGTCCGATGACGCCGGGGTCTGGAAGTTCGTGGATGAGAAGCTGAAGGCGGTCCCGAGCGCCAAGCACGCGGCGAAGCCTGACGAGGACAAGATAGTGAAGATGATCCACGACGAGGAAGAGGCGGCGGCGGGCGGATTCGGAAATATTTTTGGATAGATAGCCATATTGGGATGGAGATAAAGGCAATGTTTATGAGATGATGAGCTCTATGAGTGTTGAGCGCTTGCGCGCGATGAAAGAGGTCTTGAGTTATGATCTGTAATAGTCATGTGATCCGATGGCGTCCATACGGGAGATGATCGGCGAAAGGGTAAGCCGCGAGATGAAGGTGGAGCACGACGCCCACGTTTCGTTCGCTGAGATGATCACCCCCGCGTTCATAGGCGGAATAATAATCGGGATCATACTCGGGATACCTGGGCTGAATCTCCTCATACCGTTGGCCGCGATAGGGGGTTATTACGCCGTTGGTCTCGTCCGCGAATACTACGAAAAATACATAACGGAGCACGACGCGTTCAAAGTCGGCATACTCACGGGCACCATAGGCGCGTTCATCGGCACCTCAATCATGCTCATCATAGCGGTATTCTACGGAGACAGCACCGCGCTATTCTTCAGGGGCGTGATGGACTACAGGACCGCGGACACCGTGCTCACGCTGTCCGGCCTCGACCCGTACCTGTCGTTGACCACGCTCGAGCTCAGGCTCGTCGCCAATCTCGCGATCGGGATAGGGATGGGCGCGATCGGCGGGGGATATTTCATCAAGAGGCAGCTCGAGAAGGAATACATCGAATCGTACCGCGACTGACGCCGGCGTCGGTAATACGTTTATAATATGACCGCACAATACTCATGTTTGTTAGTTGTTTTTTGATGGTGAGAATATATGGGAGAGAACAGACCTTTTGACATACTGAATAGTTCCCTGAACAAGTCGGTGATCATACGCCTGAAGGGCGGGACCGAGCTCAGGGGCAAGATGACCGCGTATGACGTGCACATGAACCTCGTCCTCCAGGACGCCGACCAGCTTGAGAACGGCGAAGTGAAGAGGAAGCTTGGCACCATGCTCGTCCGCGGAGACAGCGTAGTGTTCCTCTCGCCTGCCTGAGCGCCCGGTACAAGATGAGCGTATGATCGGATTCGACCTCACGGTCTTCATCATACTCGTCCTAGTGTACGGCATCCTGCGCAGCGTGCTCTTCTTCAGGAAGACTGGCAACATACTGTATGTGGCTGCAGCATCGGCCCTCCTGGTCGTCATCTCCAGCCAATGGATAGACGCGTATGGGGGAAGGGTGGCCGACCTCTACCGGACGTACAGCCTCGCCTTCAACATAATCCCAGTAGGGATCCTCCTCGCGTACATCTATCTGGACAGCGAGCGCAAGAAGCAGGAGGAGGCCAAGGAGAAGGTGAGGGGATTCTTCGGCAAGTACGTCTCGCACAATGTGGTGGAGCAGCTCCTCAGCGAGGAGAAGCCGCATGTCGGTGGGGAACGGAGAGAGGTGACGATCCTTTACACCGATGTCAGGGGATTCACCGCCATGTCTGAGAAGCTGCCCGCGGAGGAGGTAGTGAACCTGCTCAACGAGCACTTCAACGTCCTCACCAGCGTGGCGTTCAAGCACAAGGGAACAGTGGACAAGTTCATAGGCGACGCGGTCATGGTGATATTCGGGGCGCCGATCAAGCAGAAGGACCATGCGATGCGCGCGGTGGAATGCGGCATAGAGATGCAGAAGGCGGTCGCGGAGCTCAACAGGAGGCTGGAGAAGAAAGGCAAGCACATCCACATCGGAGTCAGCATCAACAGCGGCGAGGCGATCATCGGGAACATAGGCTCGGACCAGTTCCTGGACTACACCGCAATCGGAGACACGGTGAACACCGCATCCAGGATGCAGTCCGCTGCCGCTGCTGGCGAGGTGGTGATCAGCCCGAGCACGCTCCAGCAGGTGAAGGGGGGCGTCAAGGTCATCAAGAAGGAGACAATAAGGGTGAAGGGCAAGGAGAAGCCGATCGCCGTGTTCAAGATCAGAGTATGATTGTCAGATGAGATTAGCCAGGGTGCGATGATGGTAAGCATAGCGGACTGCCCGAGAGTGCTGTATTTCGGCGAGAAAGGCATAGACGCAGTCAGGCACGTGAAGTTCGACGGCATCCTCCTGTTCGCGCTGGCCGTCCTGATGCAGGCGTTCCCTTCGAATTACTCTGACATGACGGACTACACAATCAAATATCTGACGAACGCCGGGATCGTGGCCGTGTCCCTCGCAGTCATGATCTCTATAGTGTACGGCGCGATGAGGGTCGTTGGATCAAAGGTCAGGTTCAGGCAGTACTTCGGGCATCTCTCGGCCGTCATGTTCCTCATAAGCTTCTCCTCGATAGCCATCGCGTTCCTGCTGATAAACTTCGGCATGGTGATCGGATATCCGGATGTCGCATTCAAGCTCGTGCAGGGGAGCTTCATCGTGTACTACATGTTCGTGGTGTTCGCGTGGTCTAGCGAGAGGCTGGCGGGGATAGACGAGCCGAAGGGGGCGTTCGGCGGACTCGTGAGCCTGGCGCTGGTATATGTATTCCACCTGATGCTGAATCTGCTCCCGTGAAATCCCGCACGGACAGATGGTGATGGCCC
>CABMEP010000063.1 GCA_902385155.1 uncultured archaeon
TATAGTTGCTGGATCTCGTCCGAACTGAGCGCGCGGTTGAAGAATGCGAAATCATGGATGTCTCCTTCAAAACCTTGCGAATCCCAGTCCTGATCCCATCCGATAACCAATGGAGATTCCAGCGCCCTGATGTTGAATGATGCATCATTGCTTCCGACCAGTGTGTTATTCACATACACTTTCTGCGTTGACCCGTCGTATGTGAACGCCATGAAAGACCATGTGTCCAATGGGATGTCGTGGTTGAAATTGGCAATATGGTCATTGCCGTTGCCATCCATAAGATAGAATGTCCCGGCGCCCCCCGGATAGATGTTCATGGAATAAACGAATGTGGACATGCTCTCAGAGAAAGGAACTCCTTTCATTATCAGGGTTCCTGCATTGGATTGCGGCTTTATCCATGCTACAAACGACAGGCTGTTTGTGTAGTTGTTAAGGCTCGGTGAGTCATTGATCTCTATGTGGGCGCTGACTTGGCCGTTGCGTGTGTACCCATTGACGGATGGGATATGGATTGCCCAGAGTCCGTTTCCTCTGGACACCCAAGAGAGGTCACCGTTGTCGCCACTGACTAATTCGCCGGGGTTCGGACCAATCGTGTCAGCCACCGAATTACCTGAGCCTTCATTCATCTTCCAGTAAGAGACCATGCCCGACGGGCAAGTCGGGGCGGTGGTGCTGACTGTGATGTTCGTGACTGTGCTCGTCGCGTTGTTGCCTGAGTTGTCGTACGCCGTGGCGGTGATGTCGTAGGCTCCATCGGATGGGACGGAAAGTTCGACCGAGTAGTTGCCGCTGGACAGCGGCTGCGATGTCTTGCACACACCTGCGCTGCCTGCGTCGTAGATCGCCTGGATCTCTGAGCCGGTGAGGGCGCGGCCGTATATCTGGACCTCGTCTATCTGGCCGACGAGAATGCCTTGCGCGCAGCCGCCGCCGATGCCGATGGGGAGTGTAGATCTCGGAGCTCCCCCTAAAAATAAAAAAAAAAATGTCCCGTCGACGTATATCCTTGCAGTGGATCCGTCGAATGTTCCAGCCACGTAATGCCATTGCCCGTCATTGACGGCGATATCGGCGTCCAGCCACCAGTTGCCGGGATCCAGGCTGGGCACGCCCGGCCCCGCATTCCCGTTCTGGTTCAGCCATATCATATGCGCGCAGTCGTCTTTCGTGATGACGCCCCTGCCCTGGCCGCCGTCGACCGTGTTGACCCACGCGCCTATGGTGAAGTATGATGGATTCAGGGAGTCGTTGGCCGGCACGATTATGTATCCGTTGCCGTCGAAGCTGAATGCCTGATCGACCTCTCCGGACGCATACGCCACGCCGCTACCCGGCGTTCCGTCGTTGCCCCCGATGATATCGGTTGCGTTGCCGTCGCCCGGCCACCAACCGACGATGCCGGATGGGGTTGGCAGGCACGAGCCGCTGTAGATTGCATCGATGGCCGTGGAGTTTACCGTCCCGGCGAAGAACATGTCGTACGCGTAGCCGGTTGGATCCCCAAGCAGCGTCTCATATGTGGTGCCGCTTATGGTCGCCACGACCGAGTTGGTGGACTTGTCCACTTTTGCGACCGTGTTGTCACCGGTGTTGGCGAACCAGACGGCATTGTTGTCAGACGCGACACCGTACGAGCGCCAACTGCCGATGGGTATCATTGATTCGACTGAATCGGTTGATTTGTTGATCCTATACAGCGAAGCAGTGGTATCCGTGCTGACCCAGACCGAATCGGCATCGACCGCGACGCCCTCCGGATTCGAGCCGACGCCTATGGTTGCTACGACCGAGTTGTCTGCCTTGTCGATCTTGGATACTGTGTTGCTGCCGGCTTTGCAGACCCATTCTTAATCGCTGTCGACCGCTACGCTCTATGGATTGGAGCCTACGGCTATGTTTGCTAAGACCGAGTTGTCTGCCTTGTCGATCCGCGATATCGTGCCGGATCCCTGATTGGCGACCCAGACCGAATCGGTATCGGTAGCGATGCCGAGCGGGTACGAGCCGACGCTTACTGTAGCTGCCACTCCGTCGGTTGACTTGTCGACCTTCGAGACGGTGTTGGCGTCGGAATTGGCGATCCAGATGTAGTTGTCGACCGCTCCGTCGGATTGCCAGACCGACACATTGATGCGGTTCAGGTCGGCTCCGCTGACGGTGAAGTTGACCGTGATCGTCCTGTTGCTGAGAACGCTGTCGTTCGCCGGTGCGGTGATGTTGATCGACAGGGGCGCGGACGGGGCCGCTGCGCAGTATCCCTGGCTGTTGAGTCCATTCTGGTAATGCTGCTGGATCTCGTCTGTGGTCAATGAATTGTTGTAAACTGTGGCTTCATCGACAAGACCGCTGAAGTACCGCGAACTCCCTGCGATGTCACCGCGCCCGATATAAACAGGCCGATCATTCGTCATGATCACGCCAGGATAATTCACTGGAGCGGCGTCGGAAGCGCCATTGACGTACACGTTCATGTCCGTCCCGTCAAAAGTTCCTACGACATGGTACCACGTATCGGCAATAAGTGTGGTTGAACCGACGACAGCGGTGATTGCACTTGTGCCGTCGTGCGAGAGATAGAACGCCGCTTTCCCGTCCTGCAGCCAGAACGAGTATGTCCTCTGATCCGCTCCGACATCATTCCAGTTAGATACGAATGGAGAGTAACCAGAGAGCGCCGAAGAGGTGGGATTTATCCACGCCTCGAGAGTGATGGCGTCGGTCGGGCTCAGGCTAGGATCATGAGGTACTGTGATGTAATTACTGCCGTCGAAATTAAATGCATGACCAACCTTGCCTACATCGTACGCTTCAGTCCCGCTCCATGTGCCGTTGTTCAGGCCGAGTAGATCATCGGAGTCGTCCTCCGCCCTCCAGTACGAGACCATGCCAGCCGGGCAAGTCGGCGCTGGAGGCTGTGGCGCGGCCGTGGCCACGCCATATGCCCATACGTCGTCACGTGGACTACCGACCCATGTCCCCAGACCACCGAATATGACAATCGCCGCCCTCGACGCATCGAATCCCATCGCGTGACTCATGCGTGGCGGCGGAGAGATCGCACTGTTGACCTGAGACCACGTGTTGCTGGAGTAGTTGTACGACCAGAAGTCCTCCAGCGGATCAGAGCTTACGCCGAAATTGACTCCGCCTAGGATGAATGAAACATTGTTCATGCTGTCAAACGCCATGCCGGACATGCGCCTAACCGGAGGAGATTGGGACGGAGACATCTCTGTCCATGCGTCTGATGAAAGATTGTAGATCCATGTGTCTGAGTTAGGTGTGCCAGAACCGTCCTGGCCCCCGAAGAGCACTACGATATCGTTGCTTGTGTCGTAGACCATTCCCGCTTCGGACCGGTCGAACGGAGCGGAAGCTTTCTGAGTCCAGGTATTGTCTGAATAGTTGTAGATCCAGGTATCGGACAGCCCGTATCCGCCGAACATCACTGCGACCCCTGCGCGCGAGTCGAAGACCATCATGTGATCCGTTCTCGCAATAGGGGAGGACGGAGGGGACATCAATGTCCAGGCATCGCTGGAGTAATTGTATGCCCAGGTCTCGGACGAGTCCCCGCTATCATATCCACCGAATAGTATGAATACGTCGTGGATTGAATCGTACGTGACCGCGGCCAGCTCCTTTGAAGGAGAGATTGAAGGGCTCATCTGGGTCCAGGCGGTTGAGGATAGGTTATACACCCACGTCTCACCGATCGAGGATTGGGTATTGTCGCCGGTCCTGCCTCCCGATAACAGGAATATCCCGTTGTTGCTGTCGTATGCCATCTGATGGCCGAAATAGAAGCGTGCGTTGGGCAGCGTCGCTGGAGTGACATCGGACCAGCCTGCGGTGAAGTACTGGATGATCTCAACCTCTCCGACGCCGCTGTGGAGCAGGCCTGTGACATTGTACGCGTCTCCTTCCACCGCGCATGTGACCGATCCGGACGCGCCTGGACAGGAAAGCCTTGTCTCGCCGGTCTCATCGCATGCCGCGCTGATCGAAGCGACCCCTTCCTCGTCCTTGAAGCAGACGCTTCCAGACGAGAGCAGCCTGGGCACGAGAACGCTCTTGGACTGGCCGCCCGGCAGCGTAGCCCCGTTAATCAGCACAAGACCTCCGCCGGCGGAGGTGTTGGATACATTGACAGTCACATCACCGGTGGTCCCGGACGGGAAGACGACGACTGCGCTTCCGCTCGGATTCTTGATGGTTATCTCATTGGACGGGCCGAACTCATACGCATAGTCCACCGCAGACGTGATGTTCAGGTTCTCGACCGGATAGAGAGTCCCTATGGACGGAACGTAAGCAGACACCGATATGCAGTATCCTTGGCCGCCACTGCTGAGGGCGTAGAGCTGCTGGACTTCTTCAGCGGTGAGAGAGCGGTTGAATATCACGACCTCATCCATACTGCCCTCCATCGGAGTACGTTGATTTGCGTTTGAACCGATATATGCTATTCCATCAAGACCGACATTTCGAGTATTTGTAAATGTTTTAGTAAGGTCAAGATTCCCATCTAAATACAATTTCACTGTTTGGCCAGAAAATACGGCAACAGCATAATGCCAAACTCCAGTGGTTACTGCAGTAGCGGCATTGCCGGAGTTTTCACCGTATATATCCATGTTCAAATAGCAATTAGCCCCATCTGTATTACAAGAGAATGAAATATCTCTGTAATAATCTGCTTCGTTATAATAAGGAACTGCTCGGTGTCCGTAAGAGAATATATCTTCAATGATCGAACCAGATACTATGTTTATCCATGCCCCAATAGTCATGTCTCCCGCTCCAGTAGGGAACCCTGTGTCTCCTTCACTGACATAATCATCCACGCCATCAAGGCTGAACGCCTGGCCGAACTTGCCTGTCCCGTAAGAGGCGCCGCCCTCCAGCGTGCCGTTGTTCAATCCGAACTCATCGTTGGCGTTGTTCTCGGCTTTCCAATAAGAGATCATGCCTGACAGGCAGGTCGGAATCTGGATGCAATACCCTTCGCCGCCCATCACGCCGTTTGTGTAGTGCTGCCTGACCTCGTTTGAGGACAGCGCCTTGCGGTGTATCGCGATTTCGTCCAGTGTGCCGTTGAACCAGTGGTTCTGGCAGGTCGGGTTGCAGAGGTCGCCGACCGATATGTCCTGGCTGTTTGAGCCGAGGTTGAACTCATCGTCCGTGCCCAGGCCCGCGGGCTGCCCATCTATATAGTATAATATATTACCGCCAGAATGCACGACCGCGATGTGGTGGTCTTCATTGAGCGACAGCGTGCCTGTGCTCTGGGTGTATGTCGTAGTGCCCCAGTCGACGCCGTTGCCGAAGCTGGATTCGATCCTCATCTGGCCGCTGTCGTTTGTGAGCGCGATCGCAAACATGTTGTCCTTGGACAGGAGGACATAGCACGGCATGCCGCTGTTGCAAGACGACGCCGATTCCGGCATGCTGCTCGCGTTCACCCACATCTCGTATGTGAACTGGCTGAAGTTCTCGAACGATTGGCGGCTCGGGATTGATGCATGACCGCTGATCCCATTGAATGATAACGCATTTCCTATGCTGCCGTTGATGGCTGTGACGTCGACCAGAGTGGCGTTCAGGCCGCCAATGAGATCGGGCGAGATGGCCGATGAATCTGATGCGTGGTAGTACACTGTATCGACAATTGAATAGGCAGGGTCCCACCCTCCGACAGAGAACAGGTGCTGGCCGTCAGAGGCAACACCGGGCATCCATCGTCCAGATGGGAGGCTTGCGGCCTCGGACCAGGAGCCGATCGAGCCGTCCGATCCGACCGGAGCGTATACCACGCGAGCGGACGGACCCGGGTTGTCATAATCGTAACCAGCCAGAATGTAGATCGTGCCCCCTATGAACGCCGCGCGTGGAGACGCGAAGCCGCCCGATGAAGGCAGCAGGACGTACGACCAGGGGCCGAGGGAGCCGTCAGACGGGTTGGACTGGGCGTACGCGATCTGGGTGCTGTCGAGCCCGACGACATAGATGTAATCCCCGTGAGACACCCCGAACGTGTTGTACCATGCGCCCGGCAACGATGACGAGACCCATGACGTGATGTTGCCGTCCGGTTCGATGCGCCCGTAGTACAGGTCTGAAGTGCCCACGGCGCCGTTCGAACCCCCCATTGAATAGATGTATCCGTTCGCTATCGCGACCGAATGCATCCATCTGGATCCCGGAGTGTCCGCGGCGCGGTTCCATGAAGTGATAGTGCCATCCGGATTGGGCGTCGCGTAGTACACGTTGTTGGTGGGGCTGCCACCGTCAGCAGTGTCGCCGCCCGTTATGTATATCGTATTGCCGTACACCGCGGTCTCGGGGCCGTTCATGGCGATAGGCAGCGATGCCGTCGAAGCCCATGCGCCGATCGATCCGTCCGCATCGATCGGAGCGAAATAGACTTCCGCGTGGTTGCTATTGCCGCTGTCGCGCCCCGCAATCGCCCAGCCGTCGCCGTCGACCCCTTCGGCCATGTGGGGCCGCACCGAGAGCGCGAGGCCGGTCACGCCCGTTGACCACGATCCCGATCCGGCACCGGAACTGATCGAGCTGAACCCCCAGTATGCCGCGATCCCGTCGGTCGGAGGATATGTGCAGTATGGCA
>CABMEP010000064.1 GCA_902385155.1 uncultured archaeon
CGGCGCGGATCACCATCTCGTGCGCCATCCTGTCCTTGATGCTGCCGCTCGGGTTGAGGAACTCCAGTTTTGCGAACAGCCTGCAGTCCGTATCGTTCAGTTTCTTCAGCTCGGCGAGGGGAGTCTCGCCCACGAATCTCAGGACATCAGTCATCAGCGCACCTCGGTCTGGCAAATCATTAATATTCGGAGGAATTTCCGGGCGCATATAAATAGATTGCCTTCGTCTCCCCGCTGGTGTGCGGGATGTACAAGGGCAGGATCACAACGATAGAGGGGCTTGATGCGGCGGGAAAGAAGACGCAGGCGAAGATGCTCGTTAATAATCTCATGATGAACGGGTTTCCTGTCAAGACAATGAGCTTCCCGAGATACGAGACCCCAACCGGGAGGAAGGTCCGCGCCTACCTCAACGGCGAGTACGGCAGCCTCGACCAAGTGGACCCGAAATTCGCCTCCCGATTGTATGCTGATGACAGGCTGGCCGCTAAGCCGGAGGTGGAGGGCTGGCTGCTGGATGGCGGCATCTGGGTCTTTGACCGTTATTATGAATCGAACCTAGGCCATCAGGGCGCCAAATTCAGGGATCCGGAGGAAAAGCAAGCGATGGTCGACTATCTACTAAACCTTGAACTTAAGAAAATGCGCCTGCCGCCATCCGATTTCGTCATCTATCTCTCGCTTCCACTCGATTACATCCTTGAAGCCAAGGCGAAAGACGGCAGCAGGGCCGGAATCAAGGACCTGCATGAAGACGACATGGATCATCTCCGCGCAGCGAAAGAGACATATGACGTGCTCGCATCTCAGTTGGGATGGAAGACGATCGGCTGTTACAACTCGGCGACGAAGAGCAGGCACTCGATGGAAGTGATACAATCCATGGTGCTCTCCGCGACCTTGGATTATCTGCATTCCAATTACATGACGAAGGCCTTGTGATTATGCTACGTTTATAAATCGAACCAAGCAATTCAAGCTAGGTGATGCCATGAGGAATATCTTACTGACGGTTCTTGTCGTCGCAGGCCTTTTCGTGATAATGGGTTGCACAGGCCAGACGACAACGACGCAGACAAACCAAAACCAGAACATGCCGGCTTACAATGGCACGAGCGGACCAAACATCTCGGCCGAGGAGCAGCAGGCCCAGGTCCAGCAGCAGGCCGAACAGGAGGCGATACAGCAGGCCCAGCAGGCGATGCAGAACCAGTCCCTGCCGAAGACGTTCGAGTGCGCAGCAGGCACCCACTGGAGCGGGGAGAGCGGAATGCAGGGCACAATCGTAGGCGTGGAGACATTCAAGGGCAAGCAGACATGCCATGTCACCTATTCCTTCAGCGCCGAAGCGAAATTCGACTACTACATCGACATGACTGACATCACATCGGTGTGCTATGTCATGAGCGGCGGTCCAGGCACAGAATCCACTGAAGTGTGCAACTGGCAGTGAGACTGCCGGTCTTTCTTTTTTTGTTTTCAATCCGCTAGCGCAGCCGCTAGCCTATTCAGAAAAAAGAAGAGTAGCCCCGACCGGATTCGAACCGATGTCAAGAGGTTCAGAGCCTCCTATCCTTGACCGCTAGACGACGGGGCTATCTTGTGGGTATCAGTACTGGCGAGCTATATAAACGACATGCTTGGCTGGCTTGCCGCAGACCACGCATTTTGCGTCCCCGGACGGCTTCTCGTCCTTTCCGATACGGACGCCCCGGACCTTGCCGCCTTTCGTCTCGAACTGCAGCGTGTCCGCGCATTCCTTGCCGTCCATTTCCACAGAGTGGATGTTGACGCGGGCGTATCCTCTGGTCTTGTCGAGGATCTCCTTGATCTCATCAATGCTCTCCGCGTCCTTCACATGCGCAACGAGATAATCGTCGGCATTCTTCTTCAGCCTGGCGGCCATCTCCTCGCCGAGCTTGCGGATTTCCTGCACGACGGATTTGTCGGAGACCTGCCTTCTCTGCTTGGTGTCCCTCGCCGCGAGCGTGACCCTGCTTTCGGCGACTTCCTTCTCGCCTATTTCAACTCTTACAGGAACGCCCTTCATCTCCCATTGGGCGTACTTGAATCCGGGCGTCTTGTCGCTGAGGTCCAGTTCCACCGAAAGTCCGGCTTCAATGAGTTCGTCCTTCAGCTTCCTGCACTTGTCCACTATCGCTGTCGGATCGGCCTTGGACTTGATGATCGGAACAATGACGACATCTATGGGCGCTATCGAAGGTGGCATGACCAGCCCGCGATCATCTCCATGAACTGCTATGACTGCAGCCATGATCCTCCATATGCCGGGGCCGTAGCAAGTCTGGTGCACGAAATGCTCGTTGTTCTCAGCGTCCTTGAATTTGACATTGAATGCCTTGGCAAAGTTCTGGCCCAGCAGATGAGTGCTGGCGACCTGCAGTGTCTTGCCATCGGGCAGCAGTATGTCCGTCGCGTACGTGTGTTCTGCGCCCGGGAACGTGTCCCACTTCGGCCTGTCGAAGAACATGAAAGGCAATGCGAGCCTCTCCCCGAGCACTCGGGCGGATATCCCCATGTCCTTTGCGATCTGCTCCTTGGACTCCTTCTCGGTGGCGAACGCGTCGTGAGCTTCTATCCACAGGAATTCCCTTCCCCTGAGGAACGGGCTCGTTTCGGATTCGTTCCTGAACACCGTGCAGCTCTGGTAGAGCTTGACGGGAAGGTCGGTGTGATCCCTCACCCATAACGAATACATCTGGTACATGGCGGTCTCGCTGGTCGGCCTGAGCGCGAGCTTCCTCTTCAGCTTCTCGCTGCCCCGTTCGGTGATCCAGAACACATCGGCAACGAAGCCTTCCGCGTGCTTCTTCTCGAGCTCGAAGTTCTCCTCCGGTATGACTGTCGGGAAGAGAGACGGCTGGTGGCCGTCCTTCTCCAGCTCCTTCTCGAAGATGGCGTACATCTTCTTGAATGACCTCATCGCCATGGGCTTGTGGACGATGAATCCCTGGACGTTGTACCTGTTGTCCACTAGGTCTGCGGCGTAGATCACCGTGTTGTACCAGTCGCTGAAGTCCTTGTTCTTGTCCTTCTTGAATTCCTTCTCGGCCATGGCCATAAACATCACATGCTCGTCCGTTCGCAATACGTGCAGAACGCGTATTCAGAAATACCCGCTAATGTTTAAAAACAGTTGCGCGGATAGGCAGGCATGGCAGCCTACGAAGGATACGTGGATGTGAAATACAAGCCACACAAGGATGATTTGATTTGTCGTTTCTACATGGAGCCGAAGTACGGCACTCCGTTCGAGCGAGCCGCGAGCGCGGTTGCGGCCGAATCCAGCATAGGCACCTGGACCGACATCTCTACCAACAAGGCGTACATGAAGAGGCTCGCCGCCCACGTCTTCCACATGGATCCGCACAGCGGATACATCGATGTCGCTTATCCTCTGGACGCTTTCGAGAAGAGGAACGTGCCGCAGATGCTCAGCAGCGTCGCAGGCAACATATTCGGCATGAGGGAAGTCAGCAACCTCAGGCTTTACGACATCCAGTTCCCGAAGAAGATGCTCGAGTGGTACGACGGCCCCCACTTCGGCATCGCCGGGGTCAGGAAGCTGCTCAAGGTGAAGAAGAGACCGCTCGTGGGCACGATCGTCAAGCCCAAGATGGGCCTGAACCCGCGCGACCACGCCAAGGTTGCGTACGATGCCTGGGTCGGCGGCTGCGACGTCGTAAAGGACGACGAGAACCTGACCGGGCAGAAGTTCAATCCGTTCGAGAAGCGCTTCCTCACCACCATCAAGGCCAGGGACAGGGCCGAGAAGGTCACTGGGGAGAGGAAGATGTACATGGTGAACGTCACCGCCCCGGGCAAGGAGATGCTCCGCAGGGCGAAGTTCGTCCACGACAACGGCGGAGAGTACATGATGGTCGACATACTCACGGTCGGCTGGTCCGCCCTCGAGGATCTTCATGATTTCAACCACAAGCTGAAGCTGGTGGTTCACGAGCACCGTGCAATGCACGCCGCACTGACACGGAACCCGAAGCACGGGATCGCCATGCTCCCGATCGCGAAGCTGACTAGGATGATCGGTTTCGACCAGCTGCACGCCGGCACCATAGTCGGAAAGATGGTGGGCGGTACGGAGGAAGTGACGGAAGTCGTGAGCGCCCTAGAGAAGCCGGTGACTCCGGCCGAGGGATTCGCATTGGGCCAGGACTGGCACGGCATCAAGCCGACATTCGCTGTCGCGTCCGGGGGAGTATATCCTGGCCACGTCCCAGCGATAGTAGACAAGCTCGGCATGGATGTCATCGTCCAGATGGGCGGCGGGATACACGGCCACCCCGGCGGCACTGTCGCGGGCGCAAAGGCCGCGCGCGCAGCGGTCGAAGCTGTCGCGGAAGGGATCGATCTCAGGAGCTCCAAGAGCGCTGAGCTGCAGCAGGCCCTCGACCACTGGAGCGGCGTCAAGTTCTGATCCATTGCCGTGATTCGGATGAAGGCAAAACTGGATTTCAAGCGGCTCGCGAAGTACGAGATAGGTTGGTGGCAGGCGCATCACAGGAGGGACAAGGCGAAGTTCGTCTCCAATCAGGTCAAGAAGCATGCGATGCTCTTCGGGGTCTCGGAGAAGAAAGCAAGGAAAGCCATGGAATACTTCTTCAGGGCGACGAAGGAGCATGACATCGCGGAAGAGTTCGAGGACAGGAAGGTAACGAAGAAAGCGAACATCCACTGGAAGAGGGCGGAGACGCTTCTCAAGAAGCATTTCAGGGAACTCCTGAAGCGCTGATCCCGCCTGTTCCTATCCTTCCTATTTTATCTTGAATCGCAGGACTCCGACCACGCCGCCCATCTTCTTCAGGCTCTTCCATGGCTCCTCTCCCGAAGTGAAGACTGTGACTTCCACTCCCTTGGCCTTCGCCTCGTCCATGACGGACGGGTCCTTGCGCACGAACTCGTCGAGGACATAGAGCTCTCCGAGCGCGCCGTAGCTGATCGCTTCCCTGACCTCCTCCGGTCCTTTTACCGACAGACCGCTGTCCCTTCCCGCTTGCGCGGCGTACTTCTCCATCTTCTCGAACTCGGTGGATATCCTGTCCTCCTTGATCATCTTCCTGATGGCGCCGCTCTTCACCAGCTCGAATATCCCGCTCTTCTCTGCGGTGCTGACATGCTCCACAGTCACCGCCTTCAGCAGCTCCGGGTGCCTGTTTTTGATGAACGTCCTCAGCGACTCGGCCGTGAAACCGGGTCCCGCCATGAGTATGCGCTTCGATCCGCTGACTGCCTTGACTATCTCAGAGAAGTATTTCAGGCTCTTCTCCTCGTACGCATCGTCTTTTTTTGATGTCCTGCTCTGGATCTCGAAGTCGAACTCCATCCCGTAGCTGCGAAGCGTCGCGACATTCGCGAGCTTGTCGTCAAGGACGATGATCTTGACGATCGGCCTCTTGGACGACTTCTGCGCGTCCTTCAGCCTGTCCATCTCGTACGATGTCCAGTGCTCCTTGCGTATCTTGTAGGGGTAGCCCGGCTCGAAATCGATCGTGTGGTGGCTGCCGATCTGGACGTACTCCTCGGGGGTTCCCTGCAGTATCTTTCCCATCACCCTGAGGATGTTGGCGTTCTTGTGCAGCTCAGCCCGTTCCACCTGCAGTTCTATGGTGACCTCCTTCTTCTCTCCGGCTTCCCCCTTCTCCCCTTCGGAGCGGAACCTGCGGATCGTCCTGCCTATGACTACGTCTCCTTCGTTGATGATCTTCATGAGATGCCAGAGGTCCTCGAAGTTCTCGGGCTCGAGCTTCATCTCGCTCTTCCTCTGGTCGAACTTTACGATCTTCATGCCCATACTACCGAACGGGATTTTAAAATCAGAAGCCAGCCGGGCCGTTCCGGTTTTACTGGCCGATGCCCATATTTTAATACCTTATCAGCGCCTGTAATAGCGTGAGGATATGGCATCAAGGAACCTACTGCTGATTTCGATCATACTTGTCGGAGCGTTCATGCTGTTCGGCTGCACGTCCACCAAGAAGTGCAAGGCGGACGCCGACTGCTCCAACTGGCAGGCCTGCGAAGTCACTTCGCAGAAGTGCATGACCGCCGCCGGATACTGCACCGCGAGCTTCGAATGCAATGAATTCGAGCAGTGCGATTCCCGTTCTCACACCTGCAAGCTGAAGGCAGGCAAGTGCGCTTCCGATGCCGACTGCTACAGCTGGCAGGAATGCGACAGCACCACGCGCGACTGCAAGCTCAAGATGGGCTTCTGCAGCGACGATTCGTTCTGCACCAAGGATTTCGAGGCGTGCGACACCACGACCACCCATACGTGCACCCCAAGGACCGGGCGGTGCAACAACGATTTCGACTGCGCAGGCTGGCAGCTCTGCAACACCAGCACCAACGTCTGCTACCCGCGCGAGGGATATTGCTTCACCAACCTCAATTGCAACCCATGGGAGAGCTGCGATGACAGGACCAACAAGTGCGTCGTGAGGGAAGGATACTGCAACAATGACCTGAACTGCCAGGGATGGCAATCCTGCGACCAGGGCACCCACCGCTGCTTGGTCGCCGAGAAGAACTGCGAATTCGACAACCAGTGCAGCTCATGGCAGCTCTGCAACACCCAGAGCCACGTATGCGAGGCGAAGCGCGACTTCTGCGACGCCACGAGCGACTGTTCCGGAGGGTACACCGGTACAGAGACCTGCGACCCGGACACCCACAAGTGCGTCGCGAAGGAAGGCAAGTGCACCGCGGACTCCAGCTGCAAGGGCTGGCAGTACTGCGACACGGCCGCCTACACATGCAAGCCCAGGACAGGCTACTGCGGGAGCGACAGCGACTGCAAGACCAACGAGGGCTGCGATGAGACCACCAACAGGTGCTATGTCCTGAGCTGCCAGCAGAATGCCGACTGCTCGTCCGGCTACACGTGCGACACGCTGTTCACCAGGTCGTGCCAGAAGTCGCAGTGAGGCGCGCAGCCTAGATAGGATTTAAAGCGCCACCGAGAGGACTGTCCATGTTCGATATAATCGCAGCCATCATCCAGGCGGTAGGGAATCCTGTGCTGGTGGCGTTCGTGCTCGGGTTCCTTCCCGTGTCCGAAGTGAGGGGGGCCGCGATCTACGCGTTCTCCGTAGGCCAGCCCTGGCTCATCATTCCCGGCGCGATCGGCAATATCCTTGCCTGCCCCATCATACTCGCGATCTGGGACATAGTCAACATCCCATTCTGGGGCAGGCTCATCCTGGGCAAGCGGCTGGAGAAGAGGCTCCTCGACTTCGGCAAACACTACGAGAGGCAAGGGCTTGTCGCCTTGACCATATTCATGGGCTTGCCGATACCACTGACCGGCGTGTACACAGGCACCCTGATCGCGGAGCTCTTCGGGATAAAGAGGCGATATATTCTTCTCACCGCTGTCGCAGGAGTCGCTCTCGCAGCCATATTCCTGTTCTTCTTCTTGGGCGGGCTGAAGATGGTCATCGGGTGAGGGCATTCTTTTTATATGACAAAAATGTCAATTATCCATGAATAAGTTGGCTAGCATCTATTTCCTTCACAAGCAAGGTCTCCCCACAGTTAATCCCCAGCTAATCCTAAAAAGAACCGAATCACAAGTCAGAGAAGCAGTAAACTCATTCTACAGGGACCGGAAGCTAGGCTGGGTCCTTAGATGTGGCGGGGATCCAGATGAACAGGCGAAAGTAGAACGGGGCCTTCCATGGGCCAAGGCGAAGGATCGGGAAGACCTTGTCCAGCAGATCCTCAAGATGCAGAAGGATATCGGCCCCCGCTATTTTGTATTCTGCCATCCCGCCTTTGATCTCATCCGAGGCGGAGTGATGCTTATCGAAGGCAAAGGGGTTATCATCGAGGCAGCCTCAGGCAACGACCGTGAGCTTAGTGCGATGTTCAGAGGACACAGGAATCCTCAGCAGACTCTGCAGTTCAAGCCGGGCATGCTATCGTTCAGCTGTTCCGGTGAATCTGTCCTAACTGCTAATGACCTCAATGACATGAGAATGATTGAGAGGACGCTAAATTGGTCGGACATTAATGCAGTAGTTAACCCCGTGGCGATCGAATTCTCTAGACTGGGCGACGGTAGCCTTTATGTCCATGACCTCAGCCTTATCTGAGCTGCGCTAGGATTCGTTAAATAAAGAAAGAGAAAAGAAAGGGAAAAAAGAGGTCTCAGCCGCAGCTTCCTGATGTCGCAGCCGCGGTCCCGCTGAGCGTCTGGCTGCATTCCGAAGGCGCGTTGTTGAACGCATTGCAGATCGCCGTCTTGTACGCGTCCGCGGTGCGCCCGCCCTGGTACTCCACGCCGTTGATGAACATCATCGGGGAGCCCTGCACGTTGTACTGGCTGTTCAGCGTCTGCTCAGAAGCCGCGAGGGATCCGGCATTGCTGTCGAAGCAGCTCTTCACCGCCGCGACATCCACGCCCGTCGAGTTCGCTACGCCTTCCCAGCAGGTGTCGACATTGCTGGCGCCGCACTTGCTGTTGATCTCCTTTATGTAACTGAGCCATACGCTGGAGTTGTAGCTCTGCATGACGCATTTCTGGCGCATGTCCTCGTTGATCTCGCCGACCCCGTGCATCGAGCAGTACGTGCCGTTCAGGCAGTACTGCGTCTCCTGTCCCTTGTAGTAGTCGGACGAGTAGACCACGTAGTGCAGCTCGAAGTTGATCTTGTCCTTCATGAGGTCGAGCACAGGCCACATGCCGCTCTCGGCCTGCTGGCCGTACGGGCAGAAGCTCATGACGTACAAAGAGACGTCCGGCTTGTCCGTCTTCGGGGCCTCAGTCGTCGCGGTCTGCGTTTGGGTCTGGTTCGCCACGGGCAACGGCTTGCTCATGTTGTAGAGCGTGCCGAGGAGCACGAGCTCGCCATCGGAGCTCACATACACCTCTCCGCTGCTGAGCGTCGTGCCGTCCTGGACGATGTCTACGCCCATGACGGTGAGCCCGCCCGCGACCGAGGTGTTCCTCACCTTCGCCTCAGCGCCGTAGGAGCTGAGGAAATTAGAGGTCAGGTACTGCTCCACCTTCGGTGTGACGTTAGCCGCCGAAGTCTGCACCCCTGTGTTTGGCTTGCTCATCGGAAGGAACGGCAGGTCCCACGCATTGCTGATCGCAACTGCGGTAAGGATGTAGCCGAAGACCAGTCCGAACACTATCGCCACTGCCGCTGTGAGCAGGACGAGGTTCTTCTTTTCCATAGCTCTCAAGTGTTTCACGACCATCTTATCACATCTCACTTCGTTTGTGCTAATAACTAGAAGTTGGCGCTATACTGCTAGCACAATTATATCCCACTACGGTTTTAAAGTCCTTCTCTTCGTGCAGGATGCATGGAAGTCCACAGGGCGTACGTCCTTTTCATGTTGGCGTTCAACCTCCTGATACTCGCAGCACCGTTGCTCGCCATGTCGCAGAGCCCGATCGCCGGCGCGCTTTATTCGCTGTTCGAGCTGACTTGCCACCAGCTGCCCGAGCGCTCGTTCTGTCTCTCGGGCTCCCTTTCCATCGGCGATTGCGCCCCTTCGTTCCCATACCAGTTCCCGGTGTGCTCGCGGGACATGGCGATCTACATCGCCATGCTCATCGGAGGGCTGGCCATGCCGTTCCTGTACGATGTCAGGAGCAGGAAGACTCCGAGCATCTGGATACTCGTGCTCGCCGCAGTTCCTGTTGCCATTGATGGGGGCACCCAGCTGTTCGGTATGCGCGAGAGCACCAATTTCTTCCGGATGCTCACCGGAGCGATAATCGGATTCGTCATCCCTTTCTTCCTGATACCCCTCATTAATGATTTCACCTATGTTGTCTCTAAACGGAAATCCGACAGGAAGAGGAGATGATATGCCAACGAAGAAGCGAAAGGAATCCCTGACACCTACGATCAAAGGTGTAGTCTCGGCCCTGGAGAGATGCATCGATCCGGAGATCGGAGTCAGCATCGTGGATCTCGGCTTCATATACGGGATTAAGATAGATGGGATTGACGTGACGGTCCAGAGGAGGCTCTATTCTCCGATGTGGCCGCTGGCTGGGATGATTTCAGACGATATAGACAAGAAGGTCAGCGCAGTCAAGGGGGTGAAGGATGTTTCTGTCGAAATGGTCTGGGATCCGCCCTGGAGCATGGAGATGTTCTCAGAGGAGTTCAAGAAGAAGTTCCAGCACAGTCATTGAACGCGATCCGGCCGCCGACAGGTCAGACGTCTATTATGACCTGGGCTCTCCAGCCGCCGGGGGTCTGCTTGACCTCAAACTTGTGCATTGTCACTGCCTTGGCATCTATGGCGATGTCGTGGCGCTTGGCGTCAATCTTCTCCCCCTTCGCCTCAACCTTCAGCGAGTAATCTCCTTCCTCTCCGCTGATCTTCGCTTTGAATCCGCTGAAGAACATCTGCTCCGCGTCCTTCAGGAAAATTAGCTCGTCAAGGAAGTCAAACAGCAGTTTCTCTATTGTCGGGGCGCTCTTCTCTATCGTTCTCTTGGTCTTCTGTTTGATGTTATTCGGGTCCCGTACCATGGTGCCCAGGACTGCGACTCCGGCTGATTCAAACATCTCCTCTATGGTCTTGCCTATGGCCTCGAAAGCGACGTCCGCAGAAGTGAGTCCTTCAATATATTTGTATGGCATCAATGTCACTTCGTTCAATGGCAGCGGTCATCCCTTCACGTTGGCGATGGGCACGAAACGGACGACCTTCTTGGAGATGCCTGCCTGGTTGGTCGCTTCGATGACGTCATCGATGTTCTTGTACGCCGCGCCCGCCTCTTCCGCCAAGCCGGACATGCTGTCGGTGCGGATGAGTATCCCTCTTTTCTCCATGTCCTTCTGGAGCTGGTCGCCGCGGAACATGCTCTTCGCCTTGGTGCGGGACATGGTCCTCCCGCTGCCGTGGGCCGTGCTTCCCCACGTCTCCTCTTCAGCTCTCTTCGTCCCGAGAAGCAGGTAGCTGCCCGTTTCCATGGATCCCCCGATTATGACTGGCTGGCCGATATCCCTATACTCCTGCGGCACTTCCGGCCTGTCCGGGCCGAACGCCCGGGTCGCTCCCTTGCGATGGACAAGAACTTCCTTCATCGAGCCGTCGATATTGTATTTCTCGATCTTTGCTGTGTTATGAGTAACATCGTACACCTGGTGCAGGCCGAGCGTCTCCGCGTCCTGCTTGAACACCTGGCTGAACACCTCCCTGATCCTGTGGAGGATGACCTGCCTGTTCGCGAACGCCATGTTGATCCCGCCGTTCATCGCCTTGTAGTATGTCTGGCCTTCCGGCGAGCTGAACGGAGCGCATGCGAGCTCCTTGTCGAGTATCTTGATGCCGTACTTGGATTCCATGACCGGAAGGAACGCGTTGAGCGAGTCGGTCGCTATCTGGTGGCCGAACCCCCTCGACCCGCAGTGGAACATGACCACCACCTGGTTCGGGAATATCCCGAGCTTCTTCGCGGCCTCCTTGTCGAATATGTTCTCTTCCTTGACAACCTGTATCTCGAGATAGTGGTTTCCGGATCCGAGCGTGCCGATCTGGTCGTAACCGCGTGTGATCGCCCTCTGGCTGATCTTGGAGACATCGGTGTGCTTCATGCACCCGTCCTCTTCCGTGCGCCTGAGGTCCTCGTCCCAGCCGTATCCCTTGCGGACGCACCATCCTGCGCCCCCCTCTATCACTTTCTTGAACTCGTCCTTTGTGATCTTGACGAATCCCGTGCAGCCGACTCCGGACGGGACCTTCTTGAACAGTTCGTCTATCAGCTCGTGAAGCTTCGGCTTGACGTCATCGAACGTGAGATCGGTGCGCACCAGCCTCATGCCGCAGTTGATGTCGAATCCCACTCCACCCGGGGAGATGACCCCTTCGGAGGTGTCGAATGCCGCGACCCCTCCGATCGGGAATCCGTATCCGGAATGGCCATCGGGCATGCAGTACGCGCATCTGCAGATGCCAGGAAGGGTAGCCACGTTTGTGAGTTGGTCATACACTGCGAGATCCATCTCGTCGAGTATCTTCTTGGTCGCATAGACGCGGCTCGGGACACGCATTCCCTGCTTGAACGATGGTGGAATTTCCCAGATGCAGTCGCTGACCTTCGTGAATGTCGGTTTCTTGAGATTCTGCAGGAACATGTCCCTCACTCTCCGTCAACGTATTTAAAGACGACGCAGAATCAGGTGCATGCCGGGACCAGGGCGAAGCAGCAACGGCCGCACGACTGCCTTGAGGGAGAGGACGAAGAGACTAGCCATACTGGAAGGCATGATGTGGGCCGCCCAGAATGGGGTCGGAGCCTACTTCATCACCCCGTTCGCCTTGATGGTGGGCGCATCGGATTTCGCGATAGGTCTGCTCAGGGCGTTCTCCACTCTTTCCTCAGCGATCGGGTATTACGCGGGCGCATGGCTCCTCCAGTTCGAGAAAGGGAGACGCGAACTGATATCCAAATTCACCACAATCCAGGCATTCTCTTGGCTCTTGCTGGCAATCCTTCCTCTCTTGCCCACCGACCGGGCGGTTCTCCTGGTGCTGTTCTATTCGCTGATGTCGTTCGTTGGCTCCATGATCTCCCCCGCTTGGACGTCTATGATGAGCGATGTGGTGGTGGGCAAAGAGAGGGGAGAGTATTTCGGCAGGAGGAGCAAGATCTCGGGTTTCGTGGAGTTCGCGATGTCCATATTGACTGGTGCCTTCCTCAGCTGGATGACTGGCAATCTTCTCCTCGGCTTCGGGATAACGTTCTTCCTGGCGTTCCTTTTCAGGTATATCTCTTCGCAGCTGCTCAAGCGGCATTGGGACCCCCCATTCAAGCCCGACCACGAATCATTCATATCTGTCGTCAAGCCGCCGAACGATCCTTATCTGAAGAACCTGATCTACCTATCGGCGGGGATGGTGTTCGCGACCGGTATCGCAGGCCCTTTCTTCGCCGTATTCATGCTCAGGGACCTGCACTTCAGCTACATCGATTTCGCAATCGCGACCGCCGCATCCACGTTCGCCACGCTCATATCCCAGCCGTATTGGGGCAAGGTCATCGACAAGTACGGGACGAGACCCGTCATGTTCGCCACAGCGTTGCTCATACCGTTCATAGCCATATTATGGATTCCCGCCGACAGCTTCGCTTATGTCATACTGATCCAGCTGTATTCCGGCGTGGTGTGGGCTGGGTTCGATCTTGCGAACTTCAACATGCTCTTGAAGATATCGCCCAGGAAGACGCTGCATGACTACGCCGCGCACATGAACGGCCTCGGCGCGTTGACCACGTTCTTCGGCAGTATAGCGGGCAGTTTCCTCGCTCTGTTCCTGGAGGGATCAACAATAGGCCTGCTCAACAGCATACAGACGATATTCCTCATCTCCGCTGTCGCGCGTTTTGTCGTTGCGGCGCTGACCGTTCCGCGCATCACCAAGACCATGACGGTGGACGGCCCGAGATTCCTCATCCGCGTCATCACGGTGTATCCAATGAAAGGAGTGATGGCGGAGCTGACGGAGTTCCAGAACACGTTCGCTTCCCTGACGAATTATCACCACCGCTGAGCCGCCCCTCCGAACGCGCGCGTGCGCGTCCTGAGCTTTCCTCGTGCGTTTTAACGTCGGTGGGAGGCCCGAATCGGTGGAAGATTTAAATAAGCTTGTCAAGAGATATCATCAGGAACGAAATGCAACTGGTGAAAATCCCGGAAGAGAGGGTGAAAGCGCTTCTCGGCCGGATAGAGGACATAGAGAAAGCGGGCGACATCAAGATAGAGGCTACTGCGGAGGAAGGCATATCCATCTCATCGGAAGACCCCATCATGGAATGGAAGGCGGTCGATGTCGTGAAGGCGATCGGCCGCGGCTTCGAGCCGGACACCGCGATGCGCCTATTCAGCGACGATTATGTCCTCCGGATCATCAGCCTGAAGGACATATTCAAGACGGAGAAGCAGAGGATACGCGTGAAATCGCGCGTCATAGGCACGAAAGGCAAGACGCGCAGCACGATAGAGGAAGTGAGCGGCGCGAACGTGCGCGTGTACGGGAATACAGTGGCATTCATAGGCAAGCCGGAAGAGGTGGACCTCGCCGAGAGGGCGGTCAAGATGATCCTCAACGGCTCAAGCCACAGCAGCGTGTATTTCTTCCTCCAGAAGGAGAGGAAGAAGATGGAAGATGCAGAACAGATGATATGACCGCGCGACGCGGTTCAACGGTGTTGGCATGGACAAGATCGAGGCAGAGACCAAAATCGAACTCATAAGCGAGAAGATATCGGCGCCAGCTGAGGCAGCGAAGGCGAAAACGCCCGCGACGCCGGCTCCAACCCCGAAACCAGCCGTTCCTGCGAAGACGGCGCCGGTTGCTCAGACCAAACCGCAGCCGGCCGCCAAGTCAACCGCCGGCGTCGAGGAGAAGGGATCGGACGCGCAGGAGATATTCTCCGAGTTCCGCGAGCACTCCGTGGCCGAATTCTTCAAGAAGAACAGGCAGATGCTGGGGTTCTCCGGCAAAGTGAGGTCCCTTACCACTCTCGTTCATGAGTACGTCACCAACAACCTCGACGCGTGCGAGGAGGCGAAGATACTCCCCAATATCTATGTCAAGATCGACAACGTGCCCGAGAACGACCACGTCCGCCTCTATGTGGAGGACAACGGCCCGGGCATCCCGAAGCCGTTCATAGGGAAGGCGGTGGGCCAGATGCTCTCCGGCACAAAGTTCCACCGGTTCATACAGCAGAGGGGCCAGCAAGGGATCGGCGCCTCCGGCTGCACCATGTTCGCGCAGATAACGACCGGCAAGCCGGTCCATATCAGGTCGGGCACGGGCGATGGCCAGGTGTACGAGTGCGATGTCGCGGTCAACCTGAAGAGCAACATGCCGGCAGTCAGCAACATGGTGGAGTACCCCGGCAAGTACAGGGGTGTCACCATAGTCGGGGAATTCGCGGAAGTCAAGTACGACCGGAGCGAGTACGCCCCGTTGGAGTACCTGAAGGCCACGGCTCTCGCCAATCCGCACGCCCAGATCACGGTCGTTGATCCGACTGGAGAACGCATCGTCTTCCAGCGGGCGCATGACGAGGTTCCGGACAGGCCCGTGCCGGCGCAGCCGCATCCCCTCGGAGTCACCACCGACGACCTCATCAATTACTCTCATCACTCCAAGGAGCGCAAGCTGTCCTCGTTCCTCACATCCAACTTCGCGAGGATATCCGATGCGAAAGTGGACGAGCTGAAGACACTATGCCCCACGATCAATTTCGACAAGATGCCGAAGGAGCTGAAATGGGAGGAAGCGGAAGCGATAGTGAAGGCGTTCAAGCAGGTCAAATGGATCGCGCCATCAGCCGATCCCCTCAGGCCCATCGGCAAGGCGCAGATAGAGAAGGCGCTGAAGAACGTCCTCGAGCCCGAGTTCATAGCGGTCTCCGAGAGGCCGCCGAAGGTGTTCAGGGGCGGGGTCCCGTTCATGGTGGAGGTCGGCATCGCCTACAAGGGCAAGGCCGGGCGCCAGACGAAGGACGGCATCGGCCTCGATGTCAAGAGATTCGCCAACCGCGCGCCGCTGCTGTTCGATGCAGGGGGCTGCGCGACCACGGAATCAGTCAAGACCATCGACTGGAACAGATACGGCCTCAAGGACATAGACAACATGGCGGTCACGCTTTATCTCAATCTAGTTTCTGTCCACGTCCCATACACGAGCGCCGGCAAGCAGGCGATTTCTACTGAAGAGGAGATCATAGAAGAGTTCAGATACGCGATCATGGAGGTCGCGCGTGACCTGGACCGCTATCTCTCAGGAAAGATCCGCGACGAGCAGCGCGAGGCGAGGAAGAAGGCGATCACACGGTACGTGAAGCAGCTCGCCGCAGACTTGCCTTACTTGGCTGGACGCGGCATTACCGCCGAGATCGAGAAGAAGCTGCTCTATCTGATAGAGCACAAATATTCCAAGATATTCGAGAAGACAACCCGGCTCACTGCGGATGAGGAGAAGGCCGCCAAGAAAGAGCGCGAGGAAGAGGCCGAAGAGTAAGCTGATGGAAGGTGACACTTATGGCGAAGAGGACCGAACCGATCAAATCCAATGCATCTGACGACACAGTGGACAAGCTGGAAGGGCTAGGCAAGACCCTATTGACCGAGATCGAGAAGGAGCAGTCGCCTTCGTTCGAGGCACCGCTCCGTGGCAGGTCAAACGTCCTTCACAACGAGAAGACAGGATTCCTCTATCTCGGCGACAAGAAGGAGAAGAGATTCTTCCTGAATGTCGCGCAGGCGAAGAAGTTCATGCAGACTGTCGCCGTCGCCGCGAAGTGCAAGAAGTTCAAGGACGAGAATCTTCACACATCGATCAGAGGTCTGTTCTACCAATTGAAATTTACTTTAGGCGAGGACATCGACGAGGAGCTTTTCGAGGAGCAGACGGAATCCAACGATCTCGTCGAGGACCTGGAAGTCTCGCTCGCGGTCAAGAGAGAGGACCTCAACCTCAGCACCGACAGGAAGGGTGTCGTCGCGGGCAACATGAAGATCAAGGACAAGTTCGGCGGCTCGGAGACGACGATCGACTGCTCCAAACAGGGAAGGTCAGGCTGGATGATCCCGTCCGATGTGGACAACGGCATGGAGATACTGGACGTCGACGCCGATTACGTCCTCGTCATAGAGAAGGACGCCATGTGGCAGCGCCTCAACGAGGACCAGTTCTGGAGGAAGGAGCGGTGCATACTCATAACGCCCAAGGGACAGGCGTCGAGAGGATGCCGCAGGCTCATCAGGAAACTGGCAGACAGGAAACTGCCGATCTACTGCTTCATGGACTCCGATGCATGGGGATGGTACATCTACTGGACTATCAAGACCGGCTCGATGAATCTCGCATACCTCGGAGGCAACATCGCCACCCCGGAAGCGAAGTTCATCGGGGTGTCCATGTCCGATCTGGATACGTATGAGTTCCTGAAGAAACTCACCATCCGCGCGAAGGATGTCGACATCAAGAGGGCGGAGGAGATGCTCACCTACCCATGGATCGCGAAGCATCCTGAATGGGTGAAGGAGCTGAAGACCGTGCTCGAGATCAAGAAGAAGCTCGAGCAGGACGCGCTCCAGGGCCCGAGGCTCACGTTCGTCGGAGACTACGTCAGGGAGAAGATCAGCAAGAAGCTGTTCCTGCCGTGATCACGTCGGAGCATTTCTTGGAGCTACGGGAACGGTTTTAAATCTCTGCACAGTTTGCAATATTATTTCTATCGTGCCGACGTGAGTTAGACCACACAACCTGTTGTGTTTGTCACGATATATAAACACTTTGGGTTGTGGATTTTGACCTACGCTGAATGCCGATTTTTCGCTGTTTTCTCAGCAACGTTTATAAAGGACAAAGGGCGTAATCTGGTCGTGGTTGGGAGATCGAGACGTGGCTCGACGACGCTTATCGCCGAGTCAAATGAGTTTCTGGATCGGCTACAGGCGCCGAAGACCATGAAGGAGATAGAGAGGAACATCTCTACGCTGGCGAGGCTGAAGGAGGAGATGCTCTCTGCCGGATTCAATGCTACTTATCCCGAGATGATGATGGCGACCAAGAAGGAATTCCTGGACGAGGACATCGCATCGGACCTTCCGAAGCAGCTGAAGGAGTTCAGGGAGTTCGCGAACCTTAAGAGGTACACGCTCAACAGGATCAGGGTGTCCCTTGCGTCCCACAAGATACTCTACAACATGATGCAGAGGGGCGTCGTCTACGAGATGGCGCAGCATCTTCCTTACAACGGTCAATACTTGTATGAGATAATATACGCCGGAGAGCCCGCGGTCAGGGCCTACAACTCGCTGCAGTCGCTGCTATCCAGGCGGAAAGAGGACTCCGGCGGGGAATACACAGTCGTGCTGTCCCTCAACGGAGACAAGCAGACAGTCAAGCTGCAGTCCAACCAGAACCTGGGCGACCGCGTCAAGCGGATATATGGCGAAGGCGCGACCGTCCTCAGCGTGACGAAGCGCAACAGCGAGCCGCAGCTCGTGAGGAACAGGAGCACGAGGGTCGCTGTCGCAGCCGCGTACGCCAAGATGGCCGCGAAGAAGGTTTACTCTAATTCCGAGAAGCTCGGCCCCAAGATGAACGACCAGCATGCGAGGTACGCCGCAGTCCTGGCGAAGTACGGGCTGTCTTCGGACGCCAGGATAGACCTGTTGGAGAAGAGGGAGGCTCTCGATGACGAGCTGTACTCCAAGGGCCTGCTGTCGGAGGAGAACGAGGTCACTAAGATCGATCCGAAGGTGCTGGAGTCCATCGCCAAGAAGAGGAAGGCGTACAACCAGTCCACGATCCAGGGGGCCGAGAAGATGTTCGCGGAGGACGTGATGCACTATTTCGTCTCAGAGCCGAAGAGGGTCCGCTCCTCATATCCATTGTTCCCAGGCATATCCACGGACATCGATGAACGCTATTCATTCCTGCAGGTGCTCGATTTCGAGAAGCCGCAGACGATCATCGCCAACAAGCTGAAGCTCGAGGCGATGGTCCCGATGTCCGGCAAGCAGCTCGGCGCGGCGATAATGCATCACCACGGCAAGTCTCCGGAATGGTGCGCAGAGAAGTTCAATCTCCCAATGTCGGAGGTCAAGGAGTCGTCCGCGAAGCTCGCGCCGTACCTGAAGCACTCCTCGACGCAGGCCAAGAAATTCCTCGAGGCCATGGGCTGACGGAAGGATTAATACGCTTTTTTCTCCAAGCACGCTTATGAAGACCTCAGCGAAGCCGATCACCAGGAAGCTCAGCACCAATGATGTGCTCCGTCTCCTCAGCGGCTCGAAGGAAGTCAAGCGCCTCACTCTCAGCGAAGGATCCTACCGCCATCTTCCGAAACGCGTCCTCAAGTCCCTGAAGAAGATCGGGGTGTCGATAGAGGTCGTCAAGCTGAAGCGCGGCCCGCCGACCAAGGTCAACGTATTCATGATCGCGAAGCTCCACAAGTCGGAGCTCCCCGCGGACGAGATATCCAAGCAGACCCGGATACCGTTGAGGACCGTCTATTATCATCTCAAGCGGCTGAGGAAGCTGCAGGAGAAGGCGGACGAGGAAGAGGAGTGACATGGCCGAAGTTTCAACGCCAGAGATAGGATTCATCGGCGTATTGGGCGCGGTGCTCCTCCTGTCCGCATGGATACCCCAGACATTGAGGACGATCAGGACCAAGCGCACGGGGATGGAGCCGAGGTTCATCGCCATCTACTTCTTCGGCAGCCTGATACTCAGCGTCTACTCGTACCTCATCGCGGATTTCGTCTTCCTAATCCTCAATGCGTTCTCGACCGCGATGGCCGCGGTCAACGCGGACTATTACTGGCGCTTCGAGAGACGCCGAAGACGAAGATAGGAATATAAACTTTCAAGAGGGATTCTTATCGTGCCCGAGTAGCTCAGTTGGTAGAGCGTGTGGCTGTTAACCACAAGGTCAGAAGTTCAAGTCTTCTCTCGGGCGCTTATGGCAGATGTCACCCCGCAGCGGGTCAACGTCAAGGATCAGATAAAGCAGGTAGTCAAGGACGCGATCAGCAAGACGCCCCATGACATCACCACCCACAAGGGTCTCACTGATTTTAAGAACGAGCTGATGCCCCAGATACTCGGCGGTTTCCCGCAAGAGAAGCGCAGTGAACTTTCCAAGCTGGTGGAATCCGCCATAGCGAGCCACGGCGAGTTCCACGACATCAATCGCGAGAAATCGGAAGGGGAGATGAAGCGTAAGAAGCAGTGATCAGCTCCCTATCGCGACCGTCTGCCCTGTCTCCAGTCCATTCCTCTCAGCGAAGCCGCCCTTGACTTCTATCGCGTACATTATATCGGATGGCGGAGGGTAGATCTCGCACGGCTCCTGTGCGCACGGTTCCATACGCTGTATGCTGATTATCCTCATGTCGCTGGATACGAATATGATGTCGAGAGACATGATCGTGTCCTTCATCCAGAACGCGTACTTTCCCGGCCGGTCGTACACGAACAGCATGCCCTCCTTCTCCCCAATGCTCTGCATCCCCATGAGGCCTGTGGTGCGGGCCTGCTGCGTATCGGCCACCCACGCTGTGATCTGGACGTCGTTCAGTGTGACCTGGGTCGTCCTTAGCGCCGGCGCTAGGCATCCGAAGAAGAATAGGAAGGAAAATGCGAGAAGGATTGCTACTGGTTTCATTCTACCTTCCCTATTATTATTTTCTGCAGCTCAACTGGTGGTAGCGCGTTTGCCGTCTCTATTGCGAACGACAGCTTCGTCTCGCTCTCGGATATGATCTCGAACAGCGTGTCTCCGGGGACGATCTTGTCGCCAGTCTCGCAGTGCAATATCATGCCCGCGCCCTTGTCCTTCGGGGCGCCAGCCGCCCTCGCTATCCTGGACACCGCCTTGTTGTCGACATGGGATACGCGACCGCCTTTCTCCGCCTTGACCGCGTACAGGTACTTCCCGATCGGCAGGTCGCTGATCTTGACCTTCGCATCGCCGCCCTGCGCGCCTATGATCTCTCTCATCTTGTCCATCGCCTTGCCTTTCCTGACGAGGTCCATCGCGATCTCCGCGCCGCTTCCGATCGGCGCCTTGCCCACCATCTCCAGTATGCTTCCCGCCATCAGCGTGCCCTTTTCGAGGACTTCCTGTCCTCCCCCGAGCATTTCGGTCTTCTCCTTGCTGCCTTCCGGCGAGAGCGCGGCCAATACTTCTATGCACTCCAGTCCCGGGCCGATGCCGAAACCTATCGGGTCGGAACCGTCCGTGATCAGGCATCTCGTCTTTATCTGCAGGCTCTCGCTCACCTGGAGGAAGTCGTTCGCGAGGCTCTTGCCGTCGTTCTCGTCCTCTACCTTGGCCCCACGGCCTATCGGTATGTCGACCACGAGGTATTCCGCTCCGACCGCCTTCTTCTTCCCCAGGATGGACGCGAGCAGCAGGCCCCGCGGGTCCAGGTGCAGCGAGTTCCTTATACGTATGAGCTTGTCATCCACAGGAGCGAGATTGATCGCCCCGCCCCACGCGATGCATCCTTTCGTCTTCAGCACCACTTTCCTGAGATCCTCTATCGGCAGCACCACCGGCGCCAGCACTTCGAACGTGTCGGCGGTCCCCGATGCGGACGTGATCGCGCGGGAGGATGTCTTCGGTATGTAGACTCCCGCCGCGGCCAGTATCGGCACTATGATCATGGTCGTCCTGTTCCCCGCCACCCCGCCTATGCAGTGCTTGTCAGCTATGGGGTGCACACCCAGGTCGAGGCTCTGCCCCGTGTCGACCATGGACTTCGCGAGCGCGACGGTCTCCGCGATCCCGAACCCGTTGATGTATGCGGCGGACACGAACGACGCGAGCTCGCCTTCGCTCAGCCTGTTCTGGACCGTCTCCTCGACTATAGAATATATCTCGTCCTGGGACAGCGATTTGCGATCCATCTTCTTCCTGATGTACTCGAGCGACTTCGGGGTCGGGACGTTGACGAGCTCCACTGTCTCCCCTCCCCTGATCTTCAGCTGCTTGGCGGAGTCGGCGTAGAGCCCGATCTCCCCTTTTTGGACGAGCTTCTTGGAGGTGTCGACTATCACGATCTCCTCCTTTCCCCGGTACTTCAGGCTGATCCTGTCGGATATGAAGACGCTCATGTCGTTCGCGTCCTCGTCGTTCAGTATGGCGATGTTCTTGCCAGCCTCGATGTCCAGGATCTTCACTCTCCTGATGTGGGTCTTCTGCGGTCCCCTGTGATTGTTCGAGTTCGCCATAACCATCACTTATCTCTTGTAAGCGCATCCGCTTATACATTCGCATACTTTTCGGCGGCATGTCCGATCTCCTGCGGCGGCACTATTCCCGCTTCGGTGACGTATGCCCTGATGTATTCCGGCTCGGTGACATCGAACGCCGGATTCAGGATCTTGACTCCTTTCATCTTCTTCGCCA
>CABMEP010000065.1 GCA_902385155.1 uncultured archaeon
AAGACTTAATAACGCCGGCAAGGAAAGGATAGCGATGTCCACAGCAAAGCAAAAAAGGGAGTTAGCGAAGCTGATCAGCGGCCTGAAAGGAGTCCGCGGCAGCGGCACCGAGCTTATATCGGTGTACATCCCGGCAGGCTATGCCCTGACCGAGACATCCAACAGGCTGAAAGGAGAGTACGGCCAGGCAGGCAACATCAAGTCCAAGACCACCAGGAACAACGTGATGGCGGCCTTGGACAAGATCATCAGCTATTTGAAGACGTTCAAGCAGACGCCAAAGAACGGCCTCGCCATATTCGCGGGCAACATATCCAAGGACCCGGGCAAAGAGGACATCCAGCTCTTCTCTGTGGAGCCCCCGCTGGCCCTGCAGGTCAATATGTACCGCTGCGACTCCGATTTCATGCTAGACCCCCTGATAGGCCAGGGAAGGGTCAAGGAGAAGTACGGCCTTGTCACCGTTGACGGGAAAGACGCCACCATAGCGATCCTTGAAGGGAATGTCACCAAGATAGTGCGAAGATTGACGACCACCGGGCCGAGCAAGACCACGAAGGGAGGGAGCTCGGCGGCCAGATACCAGAGATATGTGGAAGAGCTCATTGAGAATTATTACAAGAGGATCGGCCAGGCGATGGACGAGACGCTGTTCTCGTCCGACATCAGGAAGGTCATAGTGGGCGGGCCCGGACCGGTCAAGGACAACTTCCTGAAGATGAAGGCGTTCAACTACCAGTTCCAGATACTCGCTGTCCTGGACACGGGATACGTGGACGACTACGGCATCCAGGAGCTCGCCAAGAAGGCGGTGGACGTGATCGCGGAAGAGAAGGCAGTCAAGGAGAAGAAGCTGCTGGAGAGGCTGTTCGCGGAGATAGGCAAGGGCAGCGGCCTTGCAGTCTACGGGCCGAAGGACACGCTGGCCGCGATGGGCACCGGGAAGATAGAGACGCTCATGCTGTCGGAGAAGCTCTCGTCGAAGCACCTGAAGGTGAGGTGCGCGAACGGCGACGAGGAGGAGATCGTGGTCGACCCCGACGTGGACAGGAAGAAGATCAGGTGCCCGCTGGACCACGCGGTGGAAGAGGTGCTGGCCGAGAAGGATCTCTTTGACGAGGTCTACGACCGCGCGGAGCTGAAAGGCATCGAAGTGGAGACCATATCCGAAGAGACGACGGAAGGCAAGCAGTTCCTCGCCGGATTCAAGGGGATCGGCGCGATACTGAAATACCGCTGACCGCTGCTGATTCTGAAGAAAACAGGAAAATGCCCTACTGCAAGCGCCAGCTCACTGCGTCGTGTTGGTTATCTCCTCGGTGTAGTTCACAGGGAGGATGTCGGACGTGGTGATGATCGACCCCGAGCTGTCGGACGTCCTGAACGAGCACTCCTCCTCGAAGTTCTCGTCCACGAAGATGTACGCCCGCCTGTCGGTGAATATGGAGTATCCAGGGCCGTACCTGATCTCGAACGCCACCTTGGCGGACGATTCGGCCATGCAGTCGGCGGACGTGCGCGACTCGGTCTCGTTAGACACCGTGTTCGCCGACATCAGGGGATTGCTGTAGGTGCAGGCGTCCCCTTCCAGCACGTAGATGTGGAGGTTGGAGACGTTCTTGCCTAGCTTGCCCCAGCTCCCCGCGAGCCCTGCGCCGCACGCGTAGACGTACCTGGAGTAGTTGGACTCGAGGCCGGTGACGTTCATCACGATGGCCATCTCATCCGACGCGAGCAGCGAGGACTGGAATCCCTCTATGTTGCCGCTGAGGTTCTGCCCCGGCGTCGAGTTCGAGGACGGCGGGGTCGATATCCCGCCTGACTGCACGTAGTAGAACAATACGACGAACACCACGAACATCGCCGCTACCGCGTACAGCGGGATCTCGAACTCGTCCTTCTCCTTGGCCATGTCTCGCACCTTGTCGGATCACTCTATCAGCTGGCTTATGGTGCACTCGTCGAAGTACTGCGCGTCCCCCGAGGCGATCGCCTCGGTCCTGTAGAACGTGTAGAACGCCGTGCTGTTGGCGTTCGAGAACTTCAGCCTCACCATCGGGACCTGCGTGTCCGAGAGGCAGTCCGCGAGCGGCCTGTCGCTGCAGACCCCGTCTATGATCTCGGTCTTGGACACCGCGATGCCCGCGGCCTGGAGGGCGGATTCCACCTTCGCGGAGCAGCTGTCGATCGCGGTCGCGTCGTCAGCGGAGAGCCTCTCCACGAACAGCGACACCGCGGTCTGCGCCTTCGCCTGCTTCATGAAGGCGAACGAGGACGCCGAGCTGGTCTCCGCCACGAGGGAGGAGTACAGCGCGTACGACAGCCCCGCCAACAGCAGCAGCAGGACGATGCCTATGATGCCCCAGCTCTGCATGACCTTCGGCTTCATGAACTCCTTGGTGCTCCTCAGCACGAGGAAGAAGAACGCCGCGGAGAACGCCGCGAGGATGAGGATGTCCACGAACACTATGACGATGATAGGGACGTTGGCTATCCATGCCCTCTTGTCTGTCTCCTTCACGCCCAGCGGGCCGGAGACGGAATTCAGGACGGTCATCGAGATGCCGCGCATGGTGTCCGACAGCAGCTGCGGGACGCGCTCGGCCTCGAGCTGCCTCTTCTTCTCTATCAGGGCGGAGGCCTGGGTCGCGATGTCCTCGTACTGCGCGGCGTACGCCGGCGCCTCCTCCGGGGTGATCTTGGCGCTGAGGGCGATCGATATGGCCGTGTACCTGTCGCGCAGCCTGCTGAGGTCCGCCGACATCGTGACGTCCGCGTCCTCGATGATGGCGTCGGCCCTGTCAAGCTTCGTGAGCGCGTCCGTCTTGTTCTGGATCAGCGGCCCGAAATCGACATAAGTGGCGTCGAGACGGGACTCGAACTCGTCGAGCTTGGATGATATCTGGCCGACGGTGAGGCCCGCCTGGTCGTACTGGCTGTCATGAACGTACTGGTAGTACTTGGCGTTGAGCGCCTCGACATCGGTGATGTACTGGGGGAGCTGCGCGTCCTCGATCATCGCGGTTGCCGCATCCGCCCGCTCGACCAGCAGGTTGTAGCGCGACGCGAGGGTGTTGAACTCCTCCTGTATCGTGCCCTTCGCCTTGGTGTTGGTGTACAGGTCTATCCTTGCGAACGTGTCGTTGAACAGCGCATCCGTGCGCGCAGAGAGGTCGTCGAAGCATCCCGCCTTCACGGAAAGGACGGCGGCCTTTGTCGCCGCGGACGACAGCACCGAGTTGTTGAGGGTCAATGTGGCGCCGACCGGGACGCAGAACTCGAATATCGGCCTGGTGAACAGCTTGTTCGCCGCGTAGTTGGCAGATTCGTTCTGCAGCGTGGAGACGTCCGCCGCGATCTTGCCTACCTTCTCGGATACGCTGAAAGAGAGCTGGGACGCGCTCGAGACGCCCTTGAATTCGGCGCTAACCGCGAGGACGTCGTTGACCGACCGGTCTATGCTCCTCTTGACATTCGCGTAGTTCATGAGCTCGGGAAGGAACGTGGCGCTGCCCTGGGCGTACTGCATGCATGAATAGGATCCCATGTTGCAGGCGATCTGGCAGCTGGTGAGGTCTACGCAGTCGCCCTCGTCGCCGCTGGCCTGTCCGATGATCGAGTCGCAGAAGGACTCGAGGCCGCCGAAGCTCGTCGCCATCTGCCTGCTCTCGTTGAACGCGAGCACGTACGAGTTGATCTCGTTGAGCTCGGTGCTGGTCGGATACGACGTGTCGAAGCACTTCGCCTTCAGGACGAGCGACATCTCGCTCTTGTCCTTGACTATCGCGTCGCCCTTCGTGATGATCGAGTCCTTGCCCGCGAGCGAATAGACCGTGTACGACACCCCGCTCACCGTGACTGCGGACTGGGAGACGGACGCAGGCGACTCTGTCGACGCCATGTAGTCGTTGATGTTGAAGGCGCTGGCAGCCAGGGCCATGAGCAGGAGGGCGAACACGACGATCGTTGTGTTCCTGAAGTTAGTCGTTGTCTTCATATCTATACTAATAGATGAAAACCCATTTAAAGGATGCGTTTCCCGCCGACGTTGCTGCCGACGTTGGAATATTACAGGAGGAAATAGCAGGGCCGACGGAACGTGCCTAGGAGTTGCCAGAACCGTTTCGCGGGATTCCGCGAAATATTGCGCGGAGTACCGCGCAACCGTAGGTTTTGGCAGGGCTGGCGCTCGGGGGTCGGAAAGGAAAAAAAGAGAAAAAGAAAAAAGGTGGCGGGTTTTTAGGCCCGCCTTACTCGATTCGACCTTACGCTACCTTTGCCAGCAGTTCAGAGATGAACTGTGACGCAGCAGCCGTGGTGTCCTCGGCGTTGTAACCCGCGACCACGATCCTCTGGTCGGAGACAGCCTTGACCACCTTCACGCCTGGCTTGTCGATCTTCACATCGGTACCGGAGATTGTCCTCGCGGTCACGGTGTTGACCAACTGGCCACCGACGAGAATCAGCGACTCAGCGGTTGGTGCCTCGGAATCGAGGACGACCAGCCTCTCTGTTGCGCTGAACTGGTACGGCATGCTGAATTCGGCAGACGACGGTGCGCCCGCGACATCGAGGACGGCCTTCATGGCGCCCTTGTCCGCGGTGCATCCAGACGAACCACCAGACACTGAGCAAGCGCCCACAGTCTGTGAGATCTCCTTAACCTTGACGGTGGAGTCCTGCACAGTTACCTGCTGGCCTTCTGCCATTGTGCTGGTAGAGGTCCCGCCCGAGATGTTCGTGCCTGAAGACTTCAGGTAGAACTGCAGCTCACCGAGCTTCTTGGCCATCTTCAACGTTACGGTTGAGGAAGACCTCGCGTCGATCTTCGAGCCCCTCTGGGACATGAAGCCAACCTCTCTTGTTCCGGTAGATGCTCCACCAGACGGCGAGAGATAGCCCACGGTCAGCTTGGACTCGGAGGTGTCGGTCGTGCTCGCGATGAACTTCTGCGAGGACGGGTCAGCGACGAACGAGAATGTGCCATACTTCACAGCAAGGCCCGAAGTGGATGTAACTCCACCCTTGTTCAGGAACTCGCTGATGGTTATGGTCTCGTTGCCGACCACACCGGATGCGAAGACAGTGGCATCGGTCAGGGTGATGTTGCTGTTCTCGGCGGTGTTGTCCTGGATGTTGTATCCGAGTGTGACGTTAGCCACATCGAACGGATACGGCAGAGTTGCCGGCATGTATGCGCTTCCGTTAACGATGGCGATGTTGTTGCCGTTAACGATGGCGTAGTAGCCCGCAAGACTGGTCACGTTGGTCGCGTTGGAAGATCCAACGAGATACAGCGAGGACGCGTTCTCGTACGGGCCGAGCCTGAAGTTGTAGGTCACGTTGTTCAATGGGGAACCCCATCTGTCAGCGGACTTGTACACCTGAGTCAGGTTCAGCTGGTCAACTGCAGACGCTGCTGCGCTCTGGGTCGAGTTCTGCCAGGTTGTCCCGTCAAACACGAGAGCGGAGTAGTTTCCACCCGCACCACCGGTCACGTTAGTGACTCCGAGGTTGAATGTCGTGTTTGTGAGAGTGCCCTGCGGTACCCACCTCACGTAGCCCTTGTCTGGCTTGTCGTACAGGAGTGCGGAATCGTTTCCGAGACCAACACAAACCTTGTACCTGTCGTCAGACGAGACCGGCGCGTTGGAGAACTGGAACGCCTTCTTCGCAGATGTGAAGCAGACGTAGTCCCTCAACTGGTCAGAGATCGAGCTTGTGGACGACTCGTTGTCGTAGAAGCTCGAAATCCTCGTGTAGTCGATCTTCAGGGTGTCCCTCTGCGCATCGGTCAGGGTCGAACCAGCGAAGTTCAGCTGGAACAGAGCCGGAGACTCGATAGCGTTGACTGAATCGCCTTCGGCGACGTAGTCAAGAGACTGCCTTGTCAGGGTGATGTTCGCAAGAGTGAACTTGTTCAGCGCCGTGCTGGAGTGGTTCTTCCAGCCGAGGTTGACTGTCCAGTTCTTGTTCGCATCGCTGTCGACGGTCTGACCGTTGGTCAGCTCGAGCTCCTGAGAGAAGACGGACATTTCTGCCCACTTCGCTGTCGTCAGACCAGGTGCGGTCTTGAAGACACGGATGGTGATCTTGTCGCCATTCGGCAGGGTGATCTCCTTGGACGCGGACGTCGTCACGGTGTCTTCCTTGACGAGCTGCTTGTTCGCATCGAAGATCTGGAGCACAGCCTGTGAGTCAACTGCACCATACGGGATCGTAAGGTCAGCGAGCTTCACGGTGTATGCGCCAGCGGAGACGTTCTGGCCCGCGTAGACGATGGAGGCCGGAGTGGACTCCTTCGCGAGCTTGATGCTCGTGGTCGCGGCGTCAGGGTTCATCTCAGAGATGATCCAGTCCTCACCGAGGTACTTGATCTTCAGTCTCTGCCTGTCCATCCTGTATGTGTCGGACGGTGTGCAGTTCGCCATTGTCATTGCGACGGTCGCGGAATATACGCTGCTGAGCGAACATGCCGGGATTCCACCGAATGTGTCGTGCTCGAACTTGATCACATAATAGAGGTTCGAGGGGACAATCTTGTACTTCTTCACATCGTCGAAGTATGTCGCAGCCTGTGACGCCTTCACGTACATTTCCTGCTTGGTCGTGAAAGATCCGGACACAGCGGAGACAGAGGACTTCGCGTCCTGGAAGGAGACAAAGTTGTCGCCTGTTATCTTCTTGGCATTGCCGTCACCAAGCTGGTTGTCCTCAGTCGTTGTGTTGTCGTCTATGAAACCATAGCCGAACGTCCTGAAGCCATATGCGCCAGCAGCGACTGCGGTGCCTGGTGTGGTGATCTCGAGGGTCACCTTCTTGTCGGACACAGAGCATGCGCCCGCAGAACCACCAGCAGATACGTTGCAGGTCGGAGAACCCGTCAGCTGCGCGGAAACGGTCTGGCTCTTGTAGGCCATGCTTCCGATCACAGCGGCGATGTTCGCGGCCGCAACACCGTCAGACGCGTGTGCGTTTGCGCCGACGACTACCTTAACGACAGGCTTACCCTGAGCATTTACAACCTCAGTGTTCCCGTACATTATGGGTGCCGCAGCTAACAGCGATGCGCCGATCAGAACTGCGCCAGCTGTAACAGCTGCTATTTTCTTCGCGTTTATACTTTTCACGATATCACCTCAATGTATCGTTGCTAGCCGCATAATGCCTTTCGGCCGTTATATTATGCGGCTGATATAGACCCCACGCTAGAGAGGTCTAGCGGTAGTTCGTTGGTCGGTATTTAAACATTGTGCTTAGATTTAAACCGTAGTTTATATACTGCTGTTTAGAAAAGGGCAATTGACGAAGATTGCATTCGGCTATCAGCGTGAAATCCAACGTCTTACTCCCGAACGCGTTCGGAGAAATGGGCGATGCGCTCATAGGCGCATGCCCATTCGCCGTCGGGCGAATTGGGGCTTCGGCATCGGCTTGGACTCCCGCTTCGATGTTAATTTCATCATCCTCGTCTTCGCCTTCTCCTCCGGATCCGCTGATCTCGCGATCCTGCTGACGTGAACCGCGGACGGCCGCCTTACGCCGGATCCGCTGCTGCGCCGGAGGGCGGGATGGACGGATGGCTTTCCGAACAGCGAATGGAGCGACATCAGCTCGGAGCGGGACCGCTCGAGGCTCCTCCTCACTTTCGGATTCGGCTTGTATCTCATTCGCTCACTTCGTTTTTCGCTGGTCTCTTGTTGTTCTATCGTTATTCTGCCAATATTAGTTCCTTAATATTATAATAAGAGCTGGGACGGGAAACGCTCGGACCGATCCGCTAAGGAAAGCGCCGAGGATGAGGGTTATCTCCTCTCTCCGTATTCCTTCACGAACTGGAGGTACTCCTTCAGCATGGAGACCGTGACGGACCGGCTGCGGCGGGCGGTGACGTCGAGGACGTCCTGCGTGGTGATGCCGGGCTCCGTCTTCCCGGCGATCTTGGCGCGCACCAGCTGCATCTTCACGTCCTGGCAGATGCCTGCGATGTCCGCGCCCGTGAACCCTTCAGTCTCCTCGGCGACCTGGGTGAAATCGACATGCTCCGCCCCCTTGATCCCCTCGAGGTTGTGCTGGAACAGCTTGACCCTCCCCTCCTTGGTGGGCGGGCCGACGAAGAGTATCTTGTCGAAACGGCCGGGCCTCAGCAGGGCTGGATCGATCATCTGGGGCTTGTTCGTCGCGCCGACCAGCATGACGTTCTTCAGCTCCTTCATGCCGTCGAGCTGCTGGAGGAACTCGGACACGATCTCCTCCGTTATCTTGGACTGGTAGAGGTCCCTGGACGGCACGAGGGACTCGAGCTCGTCTATGAATATGACCGCGGGCGAGTTCTCCCTCGCGCGGTTGAACGTCTCCTTGATCAGCCTGACCGCGTTCTCGTAGCCGTAGCGCGATATGTCGGCGGGAGTCAGGCCTATGAACGTGGCGTTGAGCTCGTGGGAGGCCGCCTTGACTATGAGCGTCTTTCCTGTGCCTGGCGGGCCGAAGAGCAGAAGCCCTTTGGCGGGCTTGACGTTGTACTGCTTCAGCTCCTCCTCGTGCAGGAGAGGCAGCTCTATCGCCTCTGTCAGCACCTTCCGGACGTCGTCCAGTCCGACGACGTCGTTCCAGGAGACCACCTTCTCCTCGACCGCCTTTATCTCCTCCTTGACCGCCCTGCGCTCGTAATCGGTCCTGAACTTCTCGTAGTCCTCGAGCATCTCGTACGTTGTGGACGGCTTCAGCGACTTCAGCACGCTGGTGAAGTCCTCCATCTTGACTGGTATGACCTTGCCCTTCTCCACCGCGGCCGGGGCCGCCCTCCGGGCCGCCTCCAGGACGGCGTTGGTGATGTCCGCTCCCGTGAACCTCTCGGTGATCTTAGCGATCCTCTTGAAGTCCACGTCCTTGTCCAGCGGGATCTTATTTGATACCACCTTGAATATCGTCTCCCTGCCCTCGGCGTCGGGCGGCGGCATGTAGATGATCTTGTCGAAGCGTCCAGGCCTCAGCAGGGCGGGGTCCAGCTGGTTGGGGACGTTGGTGGCTGCGACCACGATGATCTGCTCCTTCTCCTTCATCCCGTCCATCTCGGTGAGCATGGTGCTGAGGGCGCGTGAGACCGCCTGGTCGGAATCGGCTCCGCCGCCCATGTCCCTCTTCTTGCCGATCGAGTCTATCTCGTCGAAGAACAGCACGACGGGCGCGTTCTTCCTCGCGATCTTGAACAGCTCCGCGATGTGCTTCTCGGATTCCCCTAGGTACTGGCCGAGTATGTCTGCCGTCTTCACGTAGTAGAAGTTCATCCTCAGCTCCTTGGCGAGGGCAGACATCAGCATCGTCTTACCTGTTCCGGGCGGGCCGAACAGCAGTATTCCCTTCGGCGGCCTGACGTTGTAAAGGACCGTGAGCTCCCTGTGGCGCAGGGGCATGAGTATTGATTCCTTGATCTCCTTCTTGGTGGAGTCGTAATTGCCCACCTCGGACAGGGACTGCGGCCCGGATCTCGAGACGCTGAGATCGGTCAGGCCCGGGATGCCGAACGCCCCGCGCCTCGTCTCTGCGACGATCTCCTCCTCGCGAGTGATCTTGATGTTGAAGCTGTCCATCAGCCACATCACTGCCATCGTCAGCAGGACCGTGGGGACGACCATGACGTTGAATTCCACCCCGGAGATCTCGGACGAGATGAAATGGCCGGGTATGAGCAGGAGCAGGGCGAGGGACGGCAGGAACTGGGACCACTTGCCGTACAGCACGAGGGGCAGGTACGCAACGCCGTACAGGGCGAGCGACCATACGAGTATCTGGACGAACCCCGCGTCCGAGAAGAACAGGTCCATCGTCCCCTTGGCCACCAAGCCGATGCCGACGTTCACGTCCTGTATGACGTCGTACGAGAACAGGTTAGCGACCGCCTCGGCGACGCCGGGCACTATGCCGACCATGTCCGGGGCGTCCTTCGACGGGACGAGCGTCCGCATCGTGGAGAGCGACCCGTCGGAGACCGTCAGGAACGACGCGTTGTGCGCCTGCCACAGCACGCTGAGGAGGAGCACGAGATAGATCGCTATCGGGATGACATATGACGCCTTCTTCGACCCGAGCCTCAGCGCGGACAGCGCGAGCACCGGGATCACCAGCGGTCCGAGGACCATGTTGAACGGCTCGGGCGCGAACGGAGCGGACACTATGAACAGCAATGCCGCGATGATGTACCAGCTGCTGAATACCGTGAAGAACACCGCGCCTATCACGACGAGGAACAGCCACGCCAGCACCGGCGTCTGGTACGCCACGGCGGGCAGTATGAGCAGGAACGACACGATCGTGCCCATGATGGGATTGTGGTACCCGAGCACGAACACGACGATCGCGAATATCGGCAGGAGCAGAGTGTAGAACGGGAAGAAGAGCGCGAACGATATGAATCCGAGCGCTATCAGGACCGCGTTCCAGAGCTGCGACATCTGCAGCAGCATGATGACGAACGCCCTGATCTGCGCGACGCGGAAACCGCCATCGTGGCTGGAACCTGCGGTTCCGGCGGCCTCCCTTTCTGCAGCGGCAGGCGCCGCGGCCGGCTGCTGCGCGGGCTGCTCGACGGCCGAATTTCCCTGGCGGGAAACCGGCGCATTCCCGCTGGACGGAAATAGCGCCTTGTCGTCCTTGATGCCCTTGGTCGTTTTGGCTGCGTCTGCCATATGCCTAAATCTGTGTGTTCGCGTTTTAAAAGACTACGGAAAACAGGATGGAAAAAAACAGGATGATGAAAGCGAAAATGAGAGATAGAATAAGAGAAAAGGAGCTATCTCCGGCCGTTGATCGGCTGAAGGTCCTTGCCGAACCTCACATCAGGATTGTCTGTCTTCACGGTCAGCGTCTCGTTCTTCTCTTCCATAGCCATCAAAACACCCCATTCGTCCGTCGTTTGCCTCTGATCGCGATCGGTGTCACTCGCTGCCCAATGTCTCGGCAGCTACGATGATGTCGTCCGCCTTCAGCCTCTTGCCGCCGCGCCTCTGCGCGAGCATCGCCGCGCGGAGAAGTATGTCCTCCGCGTGTTCCTCCAGCCGTTCCGCTAGAGCGTATGATGCTTCCTCGTCGACCCTCTCCGCGCCCACGCATCGGAGGAGTTCCTCGGACTGGTATACAAGCACTTCAGGCATGACTCCCACACACCTCGGTCGCCATTCTGTGACTAAAGACTCTTTTCTCTGTTTATATTCGTTGCCGCTCTCCGACGTTGAAATCGAACGCGCGCGCGCAAGGGAAGTCAGGAAACAATGATGCAAAACCAGGCGGATCCGCGATTAACGCATCTTATTTCGATTTGTCTTCCCATTATCCATGCCCGCTCGCCCAGTGGATGCGCTGAAACTGAATGGCGGCGAATCCGATTGATAAAAGAAAAAGCGCAAGGCGTGCGCTCCGGCGTTGGGAAAACGGACGAAAATTCACCGACGTGAAATCACAGGGAAAACAAGGGGCCCGCCATGATTAGGTTTAAATAAACCGGTTCGCTACGGCAACCATGGAGAGCGACAAGGCTTGGAAGCGCCCGGCCCGGGCGAAGAGATTCGTCATCTACGTCTCCGCGCCGTCCTGCGCAGGGAAATCCACGCTGACGGCCGCGCTGGCCAAGAGAATGCCGGACCTCTACACCGTATCATATGACAAGCTGAAATGGCAGCTGAGCGGCTATCACAGGGGCAAGCACAAGGGGCTCATCAGGGAACTGACGATCGGACTTCTCGAGGTCGTGTGCAGGACGCACATCCCGGTGCTGCTGGACCTCTTCCTGAAGGATGAGGCCGAATATCTCCATTGCGGCAAGATCGCAAAAAGATACGGCTATGGATTCGTCACGATCAAGCTGACCGCGCCGAAGAGCGTGCTCGTCCAGCGCTTCCGCGAGCGGGTGGCGAACGCAAAGAAGACGGGAACCAAAATCTCGGTCACCGATGAGGATCTCTTCGTGAAGAACCTGTCCACCCATTCATTCGCTCCGGCGGACGCTCCCCTGTTTGACACGTCCATAACCGATGCGGACTACATCGCTGACAAGATTCTCAGAGAACTGGTCTAGCAACCCTCACCGCTACAGGAACGGATATAGCTAGCGCCTCACGACGAAGGACTGCAGCATCCTGGTCTCGGGCTCCTCCAGCTTGAACTGCTCCGGATCCTGCGCCGCGAACGGGGCGATGAGATGGATCTGCCTCTGCACGTCCTTGCTGGGCATCCGCATCACGGTCCCGATCTTCCTGCAGAGGCTCTTCATGACCGCCCTGCTGACGACAGTGCGCGACATCCTGATGAGATACATTGGGAACTGGTAGCTGTCGCGCCTCTTGTAGACTCCGCCCTTCGCGGACGCGACTCCCGCCGTGGAGAGCTCGCCGATGTAGCGCATGAGGCCCCAGTGCTGGCGCCTGCTGATGCGGCCGACCATCACGTCCGCGCGAGACATCGCCTCGAACGCGCGATGGATATCCTCAGGTCTCGTGTACTGGCGCGGGATGTTCTCCTCCACCCAGAGCATCTTGTGCTCGGGATCCTCGTCCACGTCCCACATCGACCTGCGCGCCTTCTCGAAATCGTCCGCCATGAACATGTTGCCGAGCGCGGTGTCCAGGTCCATGCCCCTGTCCCTGAACGAGGCAGGGGACAGCAGGTCCGTGATCGCCGACCTCACGTCGCCGCGGGACCGCTCTGATATCTCCTTGATCGCGGCGTCGCTGACATCCATATGCTCGGCCGAGGCGATCGTCTTGAGGTGCGCCGCGAGAGCCATGGGATTGATGGGCTTGACCTCCAGGAAATCCGCCGCCCCGCGCAATGCCTTCAGCTTCTGCGCCTTGGCGTCGTTCGCTATGAGCATGATCGGCTGGCCCGACTTCTCTATCGCCGCGATGATCGTCGGCACCGCGCCCCTGTCCTTCTGGCCGTTGATCCCGTCCACTTCGTCTATGACTATGAGCCTGGGGCTCCCGCTGAGTGTCGATTCCGTCGCCGCCCTGCCCACGACAGCCTCGATCGATCCCTTGTTCCTCACGTCGCTCGCGTTCGTTTCGAGCAGCTCCCAGCCCATGTCCTTCGCCAGGGCGTGGGCGATCGATGTCTTGCCGCTGCCCGGGCTGCCGTAGAGCATGATGGGCGTCTGCCTCTCCCCGTTCGCCCACTTCCCGGCCCACTCCTTCACTTCGGCCACTACGTCCTCGTTGCCTATGATCTCCGATAGGGAGGACGGGCGATACTTGTCGACCAGGAGCGGCCTCGAGACGGACGCCTGCGGAAGAGGTTTCATGGACATAGGAGCGTCATCGCGTTTATTATTCCTTACGGCGGGCAACGCACGCATCAGCCAGACGCTCGGTCCGCCAACGGCTCGGCCCTTAATATATAGATAATATACCTGTGTTGTCCGGCAATCGTTGAAGCTCGCGCTGGAAACCATGAGAGACAAAAACGAGTGACCTAAACGCGTACTGTATATATGCGGGCATTGGAACAATAGAAAGAATAGTGCAAAATATAGCAATAGAGAACTGTTTATTGCTTCAAATAGCGATAATATACCGTAGCATGTCGATTCAAGCGATATGCGGGCGCATAATCCAGTCAGATGGCTTGATCTTATGATCAGGACAGCAAATCTCCGACTGGGCACCAATTATAATGAAGAACAAGCGTACTGTATATATGCGGGCGGCGGCACGATGGAAAGAATAGTGCAAAGCATAGTAGAAAAGCACATAATAGAATTAATCAAGAACATTAAACTATGATTATATCGTTTCTAAGCTTAGATAAGTCCAATCCATCCTTTGATAGCTTAAAATAAAGGAAATAACATATCTTTCCAGCTAGCGGCACATAATACTGAAGAAAGAGCGTACTGTATATATGCGGGCGATGGCACGATTGAAAGAATAGTGCAAAATAGATAAATAGAGCTGATTTACTCTTTCTTATCCTTATCCTGACTCTTTAGTTTCTTCAGAACCTGTGATATCTCCTCATTATCCCTCTTTTTCGGAGAAGAGCCTTCTTTATGGAGCTCTTTGAGCATATCAGACACTTCCGCCTTCTCCTCTTCCTTTGAAAGCTCCTTTTCAGGCTCTTTCGTCTCGACAATCACCCTGTTGACAGGCTTGCTCATCGCGCGTATCTCGCGGGAGACCGACTCATACGGCACTTTCGCCTTCGCGACGCGGGGCCTGCGCAGCCTCATGCCGGTGGCGCCGCTGACCATGGGGCCTTTCGGCTGGGGCTTCGGCTTGTACGATTCTATCTGCGCCATCCTCCCCTTGTGGTCGTCCTTGCAGAAGAACTCGCCCTGGAATTCCACCATGTCGCTGAACGGGAACTTCTGGCCGCACACCACGCATGTCTGTATGTTCAGCGCGGCCGCGCAGCCGTAGCAGACGAAACCGCGGTTCGAGGTCTGGTGCCCCGCTCCGGCGGATATCTCCTTCCCGCAGTTGCCGCACTTGATCATGCAGTGCTAGCCCAGCCATGGTTTAAAACGCTGACGTAGCGCTTAAGGGGACGAAAAATTGAGCGAATAGCGATTACGCGCTTGTTCTCGAATTCCAAGAATGGGCGAACGCAGCGAACTTCTCATCGCCCATACGTTCCCTCAACCGCTCAAGCGTGGTGAATCTGAACCTGGTATCGAATAGCAACGATATCACGTGCGCCTGCAAAGCGAATCCGCACGCGTCCCTGACCGCGGCCCCAACAACTCCGTTGCTCATCTCAGGAACGATGATCGCAGATGCAAAGAGCAAAGCAGGACCGGAGATGTACCCGTATGTAAACGTATTATACTCGGCGGCCTCGTATTCCTGGTTGTCGAAGTACCCCTTGGATTCGAGCTCGTCATGGAGAGGCTTCAGCGTCTTGAAATTCCAGGCTGCCCTTGCATGGAGAGAAAAGAACTTCCAGGTCTCCACTGTGATCTCCTTGATATCGTTCCTTATCTCATGGGCCCCTCTCTTGAGCTGGTCCTTGCCTTCCCCAAAAAACTGCGAGATGCCCATGGTTGGATAAGGGTTCCCTTACTTTTATAGTTTTTGATTAAGCCGGCCTTGCACATAAACTACGTCGTGCACATAAACCGGGCTGCTTGCACATAAATTAGGTAAGTTTATTAGTCTCCATAACGAATTCAAAATGATAGTTTATGGCGAAAAGAGATGATCTTGATCGATTGATGGATTTCTTCAAAATGCTTCAAAGCGGACAAATCACCGAAGCGATAAACAAATTATCGAACAGTGTGAACAATCTTCATGGAGAAATACAAAATCTTAACTCTGGAATGATCAGTCAGAATCACCAAATAAGTGAATCAATCAAACAACAAAATACTCAAGTGAGCGAATCGATTAAACATGCTAAAGAAGGTGTTGAAGAGCTGAGAAAGGGATTCGAATCGCTGAACAAAGAGATGAAGAACTCGAACACCTATTTCGAAAAGATGGAAACAGCTAGTAAAGCGATGGATAAGTTAACCCGAGCAATGCTCCTTTTCACGGTGTTCCTCTTCGTAATCGGTTTATATCCGATTTTGGGAGACGTTGGGTGCATCGCCCCGAGCATCTTCTGTGTCTATGGTAATTGGGCAATCCTTACAGAAGCAGTAATCGTATCTGCACTAATCCTCTTTGTGTTTGATAAACTGGTTCTACGGAAATAATCAGCTCTTCTTTGATTTATTCTTCCAACATCTGAAGCAATCTCCAAGCTGCCTTGCGAACAGCAGCTCATCAGTCTCCCCTGGAATTCTAACATGCAGTTCATCAGCGTATGTATAGAAACCAAAGGCGGGCCTTACTGGTTTTGAATCTTTCAAAACGACTACAGCAGAAAGCATAGGTCGGCCGTGATCAACCTCAAACTTAGATACTTCACCTAGAATCTCTGATAGCTCATTCCTATCTTTGATTTTTGTCAGATCGAGACTAAGATGGCACTCAGAAACTAATTCTGAATAAGGAATAATCTCGTTTTTCTTTGCCTTTTCTTTTAGTTTCTCATACACGAGTTTGTTCATATCATCCCATTAGAATGATAGTTTTTGTAGTTCAATCAACTTAAAAGTGATCCTTCAAATAGGGCCCGAGCTTCTTCCCATTTCTTTTCGGATTTTTGTTTAAGTTCGGTTAGCTTCTCTAACTTCTTAGTAATTTTACTAACTATGTCCTTCTGTTTTTCCATTGGAATACCTTGAGTTGAACTCTTAGGTATGATAAACTGGTTCAGATCTTGTTCATAAATATGAATCTGACCAGATGAACCCGAAAACCATTTTTCAAATTGAACTGCTCCGAGATGAGACCTCAAAAAATAAGTAATAAAGTAAGGATCATACGCCGGGAGAAGTCTTAATATTACTAGATCTACTGAAGCAATGGCGGGATCGTCTCTATCATAAACATCAACCTTTCCAAGTGAACCATGACCTGTTGAAGCAATTAGAATGTCCCCTTTTCTAATTTGTGCATGTGGAACAGAATCATAAAAATCTCTTGATACTTTAAGACAGTTTTTGTAGTCAATATATGAATTTTTTAGATTGATAGTTTTTATTACCGCTATCTCTCCATTTTCAGAGTATATCGGTTGCTCTCCTTTTTTTATGGGCTCGCTGCATACGCACCCTAACTTCTCTGTCTCATATCTTTCTTGTAGTTTTTGAAGTATAGTATAATCAAAATGGTAAAATAAGTAATTCATTCTATCCGATAGTTCATTAGAAAAAATATAGAAACAAACGCTTTTGCCTTCACCGGTTTTGAAAAAATACTTGTTTTGCCTAGTGCTGTTTAGTTCCATTTCTCCCAACAAGAGCGAGTCCGACTCTCTCCTGATATTTTCTTCATCTTCTTCTAATTTCAATGCTTGCAACTCAATCATGTTTACTTTTTTCAGTATTTCCGTCTGCATCGTCTTCTTTGGTACAATTATCTTAATTTTCTTTATCTCCTCTAAGTTGATGTTAGGTTGTGAAGATATATGTTGAAGTTTACCGAAAAATAACTGTCCCAATCTTGAGTTTAGATAATGGACTAAAAATTCTGGATCGATTTCGTTGGTACCAAGATTCAATATAGCTACTGCTTGATTTGCATTACATTCATCATCTGAATGGTAAACGGCAGTACGACCTATCGTTCCCGCTATAGTGACCAGGACATTACCTCTTTTAATTTTAGAACTAGCTAAGACCCCATTATGAATGTCTTCAGCTATTCGAGGTACATCTGTAGCATCGATGTTTCCAAACAAAATGTGGGTGCTCCCAAGAAAAGGGATACCCGTTTCTAAGTATTTGATTCCCTTTGGGGTCTTGCCGCTTACAATATTCGTCAAGTATTTGTGATCCCCTAGATCGTCAAAACTGTATTTTGAATGAGTGAGTAGATGATTAATCTCATCGTATCTTGGATTGTTGTAGTTTTCATCCAAACGCCCACCCATTTCGTCAAAAAAACGGGTGTAATAGTAACTATTAGCCACTGATCTCACCAATCTTGAATCCTTGTTTTAAGAAAAGTTCTTTATTGAATTGTCCCCGAGTATACGATGACAACACTTTTTGTTTAAATTCGATATATTTTGATAGGACATTTATGCTGCTCCCGAAGAGATGATTACTGCAAACCTTCTTTTTGGTGTCCAAACCAACTTTCTCTACATGTCCGAAAAAGATAGGTTCCTGTTGGATGGCATCCAGATCTTCCTTTTTGATTGCATAAAGAATAGATGTCTTCGTTGAAGTATTAGAAACAGGTACGAATGTATCTCTTGTAAGTGAGATAACGGCTTTGATGTAAAAGTATTTTCTTATGAAGTCTCGAACTTCTTTATAATCATCAGTATTTAGGACACCTTCATCGAGAATTATTAGGACTTTCCCGCCACGCCATTCAGTATGCTGTGAACTATCTCTAACGTCTTTCAAATAGAATTTGCATGCATTAAGAAATAATGCTCCGCCTTTCATCTGGGTTCCTGTTGTGGCATATTCAACTGCTCCGTCTCTGATCTTTCCTCTCAACTCAGTTTCTTTTTGTCGGAGTTCTTGCAATCGAGCAGTTATTCTAGTTAATTTACTTTGAGAAAGTGGCTGTGCTTGTAAAGTCTGATTCATCTGGATCTGTTTCATAATCTTTGCAAGTTCTTCTTCAGTAAGATTTTTCTTTGGTATGACTTCCATTTGCTTTGTCCTAAAATTCTCATCATAAATTGAACGAAGATAGCTTATATTTCCCAAAGGTGGATTAGTTAGAACCACATCTACTTTTTCATACCAATTGGAGCGAGTCAAGCCGTCTGCATCGATTATGTTGGTTTTTCCATCTCCATGGATATACATATTCATCTTAGCTAATTTCGCGACAGTTGGATCGTCGTCTGTTCCTAGTAGTTGTTTTGCTCGTATGTCCTTCATTTTTTGACTCTCATTTCTAACGCCTGCCGCTTTACTTAGCATGTCTTCCATAGAATATGTCAGGAATCTCGCAGTTCCACATGCGGGATCGAGAACAAAATCATCAGGAGCTAATTCTGCCATTTTGACCATAAAACGAACTACATTTTCAGGTGTGAAGAATTGTCCAACCTTGACATCCTTTCCAGACAATTGACCTAAAACTTCATAAGCAGCTCCAAGACCGTCAACTTTCGTAGTAAAGAAGGTATACTGCTCGAACGGTTTTATGAAAGATTCAATTACAAACTCATCAGTTAGACGTTGAGGTAGGCTATCCGCATCTGTAAAAAGATTGCATCTTTCCAATTCAGGATCACTTTTAATATCATCAAAAAGTTTGTGAATGGCACTATGTGTATCTCTCACGTTGGATTGATATTCTCGAAATGAGGCTTCAGTAAATCTATTTTTCTGACTTTCTTCCTTTTCTTTTTTCTCTTCATATAATTTGATAAAAACAAGATAAACTACTGTTTTGATCGCGTCACCTGCGAGTGCGATTCGTTCTTCCCTTAACTTTTGCTCTAATTGTTTGAATTCACCAATCAATTCTTCAACAACAAATTGATGACGCTCTTCTTCCTGTTTCTCCAGTTCTACTTTAAGTCGTAAATCAGTTGAGAATAGTGTTTGGAATAAATGCCTTAGAGTATTTTCATCATCTACAAATTGAACAAAACCATCGAATAATCCAAGCAATTGCAGTTTAGGGTATATGGAAGCTGGTGTTCCGATTAATTTATTCATTAGTAATTCAAAGCTATCAAAACAAAGTGGTATCATCTTTTGATCTCTTACTTCTTCGTGTGCAAAATTCCAGTCCTTCATTGAATTAACCGTTCGATAATACGTTTCGGGTGAAACGAATATCAAAAAACATTTCTTAGTGGCGTTAGCTATTTTTGTTTGTTCGAAATGATCTTTAATTGATTGCCATTCACGATCTTGTGCGGACTTTTTTGATTTTGTTACTTCGATATTAATGTGGGTGGTCTGATCAAATGCCTCAATATCTGGCTTCCCCCCTGGTGCATGAGACTCTGCTGTTCCATTATGGTGGATAGTAAATCCTCGTTTTTCTAGGGCCCTCTTTAGGTCCTTTGTAATTTCCTGTTCCAATTCTTTTCGAGCATCAAGACTATCGTATTTACTCATGTTTCCACCAGCTCCATTACACATTAGCTCTCCAGTAAACGCGACCGCGCTCTCCCTTACCTTTAACAATGTACCTCGCCTTGTGGATCTCGTTCAAGTGTTTCTCGGCAGTCAGCCACGCAATCCCTAACTTGTCAGCAATCCTATTCGTAGAGGCCCAGCCTCCAAGCGCGAAAAGGTGCCGGAGAATCTGTTTATCGATGAAATCAAGCTCTGCCATGGCGCACTACCTCTAATTTGATTACGACGTTGTCTGGCGGCCCGCTCAGAACTATCCGGATCTTGTCCTCTTTTCTCAGGTTTAGCCGATCTGTCATGTGGGTCGGAATCCGAATGAAAAATTGCTTTCGATTCAATCCAAGACTGACTGTCTCGGAATCAGTTATCTCGTGAGACAGCAGTTCTTTCTTGAGTTCATCAATGTCCTTCGGCTTTTCTGGTTTTTCGACAGTGTGAATTTTTTCAGTCTCTTCGCTTAATTTTAGGCTTTCGTCGTGTTTGATATGAAATTTTTCACTTTCTTTAGACTTATTCATACTTTAACTTATCATATGAAACATTTAAATAGGTAAGCTGGTTATCTCTATTTAGCATATGAAGAATTAACATATGAAATGTGAGAATATGGATTGCAAATACTGCGGCTCCGACGACATCAAAAAGTACGGCATGAAACACTACAGGACGCGTACTGCCCAGCGTTACCGTTGCTATTCCTGTGGACGGCAGTGGCAGGTCGTGACAAGCGCGGCCCTGACAGAATTCGAATCGTCAATCCCTGGGATCAACAGTGGTCCGCAAACGATCGACTGGCCTAGCTACAACGAAGCCCAAATCCAGGAGAAGCTCCGCTTCCTGGAGATCCTCTCCGATCTCTGCTCCTACATTTCCGATGAGGAACCAAATCAAGTAGGCAGACCAAGGGCGAGCCTCAAGGAAATGACCTTCTGCATGGTAGCAAAGCTCTACGAAGGCCTATCTTCAAGGCGTGTCTCTTCCGACTTGGAGCTTGCGAGAAAGAACGGCTATATCGACACAGTGCCTCATTTCAATACGCTGCTGAAGTATTTCAACGATATACGGATGGGACCAATCCTTGAGACTCTGATTCGCCTATCTGCTTTGCCTTTGAAGGATTTTGAGACCACTTTCGCTATAGACGCCAGTGGTCTCAGCAGCGCCTTCTATTCGAGGTGGTTCGACGTAAGGCTCGATCCAGGGAAGAAAGGCAAGGATTGGATCAAGATACACATCGTCTGCGGGACCAAATCAAACATCATAACTGCAATAACAGTTACCGATGGAGACGGGGCGGACTCTCCGCAGTTCCCGGAGCTGTTGAACAAAACGGCGGAGCATTTCAGAGTCAAGGAGATCATGGCAGATAAGGCATACTCAAGCCGGAACAACATGGACGTTGCCATCCAGCTTGGAGCGGTGCCTTACATCCCTTTCAAAGTCAACGCCACTGGGAAGTCGAAAGGCAGCATGGCGTGGTGGCGGATGTTCCATTACTTCCAGTATCACAAGGACAAGTTCATGGCCCGCTATCATCAGCGATCCAATGTCGAATCCACATTCAGTATGCTGAAGAGGAAGTTTTCCGGTAAACTGATGATGAAGAACGAGCAAGCGCAAGTGAATGAGGCGCTGGCGAAGCTGCTTTGTCACAACATCTGCGTCCTGATAAGAGAATCCTACGAGTCCGGAGTCAGGGCGGACTTCGAGGCGTCTGCACATTTATTCCCAGTGTTGCACACAAACAAGCAGCCGATTCTTACAGAGGATTAATTAATGTGCAAGCCCGATTAAGCCGCACCAGCAGAGAAATCAGGCGAACGCCGCGATCATGATGACCGCGGCCGCGAGGAGCATCTCGAGGCCGACATAGACCTGCACGAGGTTCCTCTCGGATATCCCGCCGGCGCGGTCCATGATGAACTGGGAGAGCTCTAGCGGCCTGCCTTTGGGATGCAGCTTCCCGTTCCTCAACGAGACCTGCACCACCGCGTGGGGCAGCCGGTTCGGCATTTTGAAAAGGAAGAAGTCCGCGATGTGCGGCAGGAGCAGTATCGCGCCGAGAACCTCGAATCCCCCCACGATCGAGATGGCGCCTATCATCGCGCCGATCAGCAGCGTCCCGACGTCGTCGGGGAACACCTTCGCAGGATACCAGTTGAATTTCAGGAATGCGATCTGCGCGCCGAGGAGCGCCGCCGAGAGCGAGGCGGCGAGGATGTCGCCCTTCAACAGGCTGACCATGAGGAGCGCGAACGCCGCGACAGCGCCGATGCCCGCCTCCTGGCCGTTGTAGCCTGCGAACGTGTTGGTCACGTTGGTGGTGGCCATCACTCCGATGGGTATGAGCACGAACAGGTAGACCGCCGGCGTGACGAGATCGATCGCCCCGATGAACGGGATCGTGAACACGTGGAGCGCCGATACCTTTACGGCCATGAGGGGCAGGGCCGCCACGATCGGCAGGAGCAGCTTGATGCGCTGCGGGATGCCGAGGATGTCGTCCACCATGCCGACCATCTCCACTATCAGCACCAGGCAGAGGATCGCGAGTATCACGAGGACGTTGATGTCCGCGTTGAATACCGATTGCAATGAGGAGAACGAGCTGACCGCGACAGCGAACAGCAGCGCGATGACGATGCCCGCCGCTATCGCGAGCCCTCCGAGCTCAGCGACCTCCGGCCGGCCCGGCTTGTGGACATCCTTCCCCACGATCCCTTTCCGCTTGGCCATCTTGATGATGACCGGCGTCGCTGCGTAAGTCACTATGAACGCGACCAGAAGAACGGCGAGTATGAATTGCAGCATGCGGATCGACTCCTTCAATCACTATGAGCACGGATTATTGGGTCCCTGGCTTCACTTTCGGGGGGCGCGGCGGCTTGTGCAATCCAGGCAATGGCTGCATGAACCGCGACATGCTGTTGTCGCTGCCTTCCACCAGCTCTATCATGCGCTGGAGAAGAGTGGCGTTCTGGAGGAACTCCTTCGCAACGTCGGCGAACGGCTGCTTCCTCTGCGCGGCTATCTTCATGAGCTCTATCGTGATGTAGCGCAGCTCGCCGTTGACCGACTCGATGTCCTCTCCGCCCAGCATGCGCTGGCTTGGTAGAGGGGAAATAAAAAAGCTCCTGAAACCGCCGGCCGCCCTGGATTCAGTCCAGGTGGTCCACCGGCGTCTCGCCCATCATCGCCCTAAGTGTGTTCTTCAGCATCATGTGCTGGATGAACAGGTCGTGCTCCGGCTTAGCCGATGGCATCGAAGTCATCGGGCTCTTGAAATAGAAGCTGAGCCATTCCTGCACGCCGCCCATTCCCGCGCGCTGCGCAAGATCGAGGAAGAGCGCGAGATCGAGAGCGATCGGCGCCGCGAGTATGGAGTCCCTGCAGAGGAAATTGATCTTGATCTGCATCGGATAGTCCATCCATCCCGATATGTCTATGTTGTCCCAGCCTTCCTTGTTGTCCCCCCTCGGCTTGTAGTGGTTGATGTGCACCTGGTGATGCACTTCCCCATAGAGCTCCGGATACATGTCCGGCTGGAGGATGGTGTCTAGGACGGAGAGCTTGGACATCTGCTTGGTCTTGAAGCTCTGCGGATCCGCGAGCACCTCGCCGTCTCGGTTGCCCAGTATGTTGGTGGAGAACCACCCGTCAAGCTTGAGCATCCTCGCCTTCAGCATCGGCGCTATGACTGTCTTCATCAGGGTCTGTCCTGTCTTGAAATCCTTGCCCACGATCGGCACGTTGTGCGCGGCCGCGTACGCGGTGAGGGCCGGAGCGTCAGCCGCGAGGCTCGGGGAACCGTTAGCGTACGGCACTCCGCACTTGATCGCTGCGTAGGCGTAGATCATGGCGGGGGATATCTCCTCCCTGTTTCCCCCCATCGCGTCCTCCAGCGCATGGAACGAGCTGTGGAAAACTGACTTCTTCATATGGATCTCGGTGGAGGCACAGTTGATCATGACAAGCCTGGAGCATCCGTTCCTCTCCTTGAAACGGGCGATGTCCTCCATGAGCATCTCCGCCGCGCGCATCTTGTTGCGGGGCTTCTTGACGTTCGGGCCGGTTATGTTCTTGACGTAGTCCTGGTAGAACACGGCTTTCATCGGCCTGATCCTCTTCAGCTGGGACTTCACCGCATCGATGTGCCTGTCGCTGAGCACCGCCGCCTTCTTCGCCGCGGTGTACGCGTCGTCCGCTATCGGATCCCATGATCCGAACACGATGTCGTCCAGCTCCGCCAGCGGGACCAGTTCCTTGATCAGCGGGGAGCGCTTGTCCTTGCGTTCCCCGAGGCGGATGGTCTGCATCTGTGTGAGGCTGCCGATCGGCTTCGCTATGCCTTTCTTCACCGCCTCAACGCCGGCTATGAACGTCGTGCTGACCGCGCCCTGTCCCACTAGGAGGACGCCGAGCTTGCCTTTCGGCTTCATTTCCCTCATGACGATCTGCTGATTCTGAGTTTTCTGCCCCATAATATCACATCGTTGATTTGATCATTGACTTGACCGTGCATATGACTATTTCATGCGCGTAATGTTTTATGATAATAAAATAGTCCGGAATATAAAGGTTGCTGCGCATATCCCAACATGGCTAAGCAGCAACCGCTGAAGAGGGCACGCGCGAGACCGGACGAACGTCCTCTCGCCAGGCTGGAGCGGTCGCTGACTACGGACAACCTGTGGATCTACATACTGTCGCTGCTCTCCGGGCAGAGGATGCACGCCTACGCCGTGATGGAGGAGATGGAGAAGCGGTTCGGATGGAGGCCCGGCCTGGTGACGCCGTACGTCGTCATGTACAAGCTGGAGGAGGATGGATTCATCAAGGGCAGCGACAAAGGGAGGAGAAGATACTATTATATCACCCAGAAGGGAAAGGGGCTCCTGAAGGCGGCCAAGAGAAGGCTGAAGGAGACCGCCGGACTGATCTGAACCGCCGGACACGACCGGCTTGCGGATCCGACGCATTACGTGATTATCATGGGAATAAAGGAGAAGATATGCCCCATCTGCGGGCGCAGCGACAAGGAAGTGACGTTCCACGGCTTCATCTGCAGCGAGGACTTCCTCGCGACGAAGAAGATCAAGGTGCCGTCGTCCATCATGGTCCAGATCTGCAAGTACGGGGACAAGATGCAGATCAACGCCTGGACGAACAACCCGGACGACCTCCTGCCGCAGGTCAAGCGGCTGATCAAGGCGAAAGGGATCGAGATCACGCACATAGACATAGACCTGGAGAAGGCTGTGGCCGAGGTCGAGCTGTCCGTGGACGACGAGAAGATAAGGAAATTCATACCTCTCGACGTCAGGAGGACGTTGTGCGACCTCCACGCCAGGGCCACAAGAGGCTACTACGAGTCGATCATACAGGTGAGGATGAGCGAGGATCTCGAGCGCACCGAGGACAAGGAGCTCATAGCGAGCAAGATACAGAGGACGGCGGACAGGATAACCGTCATGCTCCAGCAGGAGGAGCGCGGCGAGATCTACATCAGGCAGGACAGGGTGCGCGGCGGGATAGACGTCTACACGTCGTCCACCGCCGCGACGTTCAGGGTGCTCAGCGCCCTCGGCATCAGGAACAACATCAGCAGGAAGCTCTGGACGCAGAAGAAGGGCAAGCAGCTGTTCAGGACGACGTTCCTGGTGAGGGTGCCCTACAAGGCACCGAAGAAGCCGGGGCAGGAAGAACCGGAGAACGAGTCTGCCGAAGAAGAACAGTGAATGTTACGTTTACCAGTGCAGTATGCACTGCTGCAGGAACTCCATCCTTTTCATCAGGTATTCCACCGCTCCGCTAAGGGAACGTATCTGGCTGTCATGCTCGAACACATGGCGCGAATACGCTCCGTAATAGAGCGGCTGCGCCCCCGTGTGGAGATCGCGGTAATCCACGATCGACGATTCCAGGTACTGCCTCATCAGCCGATCGATGTCCATCGGCTCCACCAGCTTCGCCGAACGCAGGATGTGCCAGTAATCCGCGGGCTCCCTGCCGGTCGGCTGCCCGCTCGCCCTGAGAAGGAAATACAGCAGCGTGTCTATCCGCTGAGCCCTGGCGTCTTCTCCGAAACAGTACGGCGAATCTATCATGACGATCCGCTTCTCGCTCGGGATGTAGACGAAATTGCCGTTGTGCGGATGGGTGTGGACGATGTCCTCGTTGTTCATCCTGACGAGGAGGTCCACGATCATTGATGCGACGCTGATGCGTTCATCGCGCGGGAGACGGGAGACGCCCTCGTCGCCGAGCGGTATACCGTGCTTGACGAACGAGGTGAATACATACCCTATCCGCTCCGCGTCAAACGTGCCCTTCATCCTGTATCCGAGCGGCTCCTCCACGGGGAACCCTTTTGACTTCACGTACAGGCGGGAATAGAACTGCGATCTCTTCTCGGTATGGATGATCAGCTTGATCGAATTGGGGCCGTTGGTCTCGTAGAGATGGGTCCGGCCCGTGCTATTGAGGGTCTTGAGGATCCCCCACCTCTGGGTGTCTGCGAATTCGGATGCCAGGTCGGCCCTGAAGAGTATGTGCTCGCATCCGGAGCGGTAGACCCTCGAGTACTTCGAGCCCGATGCGGAGCAGTGCTCGTGGAAAGAGCGGACCCCGCCCTCTCCGGCGGCGCTGAATATCGCGTCTTCTATCATCGGCAGGACCGGTCCTGCGGAGCTCTTGTCCTTCGGCTGGAGCACCCTGTCCTAGCAGT
>CABMEP010000066.1 GCA_902385155.1 uncultured archaeon
ACACCCGCCAGAACACGGGCATCGGCCTCGGAGACAAGGTCTCAGTCAAGAAGATAGAGGTCAAGGCCGCGAAAAAGATCGTGTTCGCCCCATACCAGCCCATGCGTTTCTCCCCCGGATTCAGCGACCTGATAAAGAAGAGGATGGAGGGGCGCGCTCTCGTGAAGGGAGACACCATATTCGTCAGCGTATTCGGAACGACCACGTTCCCGCTCGTCGCAGCGGTGGTTCAACCAGTCGGCGCGGTCATGATCAACGAGAATACGATCGTAGAGCTGAAGGAAGAGCCCCTGAAGGATACAGGCAGGATCCCAACGATCTCCTACGAGGATATCGGCGGGCTGAAGGAAGAGATCCGCAAGGTAAGGGAGATGGTGGAGCTGCCGCTGAGGCACCCGGAGTTGTTCGAACGCCTCGGCATCGAGGCGCCGAAGGGAGTCCTCATCCACGGCTCGCCGGGCACAGGAAAGACCCTGCTCGCCAAGGCGGTGGCAAACGAAAGCGACGCGAACTTCATATACATCGGGGGTCCGGAGCTAATATCTAAATTCGTGGGCGAATCGGAAGAGAGGCTGAGGCAGCTCTTCAAGGAAGCCGAGGAGAACGCACCAACCATCATTTTCATGGACGAGATAGATGCCATAGCTCCGAAGCGTGAGGACGCCACTGGAGAGGTGGAACGCAGGATGGTATCCCAGCTGCTCGCTCTCCTCGACGGTTTGAAGGCGAGAGGACAGGTGGTCGTCATAGGCGCCACCAACAGGCCGAACGCGATCGACCCCGCGCTCCGCAGGCCCGGACGATTCGACAGGGAAATCGAAATCGGAATCCCCAGCAGGGATGCGCGTAGGGAGATCATCACGATTCACACCCGCAACATGCCGTTGGACAAGGACGTGGAGCAGGAGTACCTGGCCGACGCCACGCACGGCTACACCGGCGCAGACATATCGCTGCTCATGAAGGAAGCGGCCATGAAGGCGCTCAGGCGCATCATGCCGCAGCTGAACCTTGATCAGGAGACCATCTCGGCGGACACCCTGGACAAGCTCACCGTAACGATGGATGACTTCACAAACGCCATGAGAGAGATCCAGCCGTCCGCACTGCGTGAGGTGTTCGTGGAGATCCCGAACATCAAATGGAACGATGTCGGCGGATTGGAGGAAGTCAAGCAGAAGCTGAAGGAGGCCGTGGAGCTCCCGCTGAAGAACCCGGAGGTATTCAGGAAGATGGGTATCCGCACCCCGAAGGGAATCATGCTATACGGTCCGCCGGGAACAGGCAAGACGCTGCTCGCCAAGGCGGTGGCGACCGAGAGCGAGGCGAACTTCATCTCCATCAAGGGACCTGAGGTGTTCTCCAAGTGGGTCGGCGAATCCGAGAAGGCGATCCGCGAGCTGTTCAGGAAGGCGAGGCTGTCCGCACCCTGCATCATCTTCATAGACGAGATAGACGCGCTCGCCCCGATAAGGGGAGGAATGGAGGAAGGCACCAAGGTAGGGGAGAGGATGGTGAATACCCTCCTTCTGGAGATGGACGGCCTCGAGGAGCTGAAGAACATAGTGGTCCTCGCAGCCACCAACAGGCCGGACATAGTGGATCAGGCGCTGCTGAGGCCGGGGCGATTCGACAACATCATAGAGATACCGTTCCCAGACGACGCGTCGCGTCTCGAGATACTCAAGATACACACCAAGACGATGCCCATGGACAAGGACGTTGATCTTCTGAAGATCAGCGAGCTGCTGAAGGGCACATCCGGCGCGGACATCGAAGGCGTCGCCAGGGAAGCGGGCATGTGCGCCATCCGTGCGAAGAGGAACAAGGTGAAGATGTCTGATTTCGAGAGCGCGGCGATGAACATGCGGCCGACGGTCACCAAGGAGCATACGGAACGCATCAAGCGCTTCGAGGACAATATCAAGGGCATGTACAGGTGAGGTGGATTGCACAATGCTGATCAACCTGCTATGGAAAGTTATAATGGGACTGACCGCAGCCGCGTTGATAGTGTACGCGATCACGCCTAACGCCTCGCTGGGGTATCTCGTGAAGCTGTTCGCCCTCAACTGGGGCATCGCTCTCGTGGTCTTCCTCGCCTGGCCGCACGTCAGGGGAGTGAAGAAAGGGGACCTGATATTCGTGAGCGAGGAATCGGCGATGCCGCTGCTGTTCGCGCTGCCGAACGCCACATCGAAGGACAACGGCAGGCTGAACGGATTCATACGTGTGGAATTCGGGGACGGGACCACTGGAATCGGGAAGATAGTCAAGTACCAGGGACTGATCACGCATGCGGAAGTGAGGCTGTTCGAGAAGGACGTGCCGATGAAGGTAACGAACTGAAAATCAATAGACGTCTGATGTGATCCTGATGGAAGAGATAGAGGAAATAATCATATCCATGCTCGCGATAGTGGTGGCGTTCAGCATAGCCAACTGGGGCTTCGGGGTGTTCTTCCAGAGCGACTTCTTCCTCAGGGCGATCGTCCTGATGTTCACTGTCGGCGTCGGATTCATCAGCCACGAGCTGGGGCACAAGTACGCCGCGGAGAGGTTCGGCTCCGCGTCCAGGTTCATGATGTGGCCCCAGGGACTGGTGTTCATGCTCCTCCTCGCGCCGCTCGGATTCATATTCGCGGCGCCGGGGGCGGTGTACATATTCAAGCGGATGAGCAAGAGGGAGAACGGGATAGTGTCGTTGACGGGACCGCTCGTCAACATGCTCCTGTTCCTGTTCTTCGCGACAGTGCTGCTCGGAAGCGCCGCCATGGGAGTGCAGCTGTCCGGCATCGTCGCGACGATCTGCGCCATAGGGATGCAGATAAACGCGCTGCTCGCGGTGTTCAATCTCCTGCCGCTGTTCATACTTGACGGGGCGAAGGTGTTCGCCTGGGACTGGCGCATCTGGGCCACCGCATTTGTACTCGGAGTGGTGATGATGTTCAGCGCCGGAGCGCTCGTCGCTCTTTAATAGGTTTCTGTGGATATATTACCGCCACTTTTGCTGATATATTGGAAGTAAGTTGAAAGGTGTGTTGAATGGTCACGATAATCGAATTCCTACTGCAGTCTGCCATGATATTCCTCATGATAGCCATACCCGGCTTCCTGGCCTCGGTGGCGATATTTAAGAGGAGCAACAAGTTCAACACGCTGGAGCTGTTCCTGCTCGGACTCCCGATCGGAATGTTCGTCCCCGCCCTTCTCGGCATACTGGAGGGGGACATAGGGATACTGTTCAGCCCTGCGCTCGCGATATTCAACGTGATACTGCTCACTGCTGCGGCGATTGGTTATCTGCTCGTCACCAAGACGAAGATCCTGCCGGACAAGAAACCGGGAAAGGACTCGTTGATCTGGGGCGCCGGCCTGCTGGTCGTGCTCTTCCTCGCGTTCTGGGTCAGGATGCAGGCGCTCAGCCCGTATTACTATGACTTTGATCCCTACTGGTACAACCAGATGACGCAGTTCATCATCCAGCAGGGACAGGTGCCGGTCCATGACGACTATGTCTGGTATCCGAACCCGTCCACCCACAGGTCGCCGCCGCTGCTCGCCTACATGGAAGCAGGATGGTACCATGTGTTCTCCATGGCCAACGGGATGCAGTCGTTCGACTTCAACACCATGACGCTCGTGTCAAGCATCTACCCGCCGCTGGTGGCGATGCTGACCGCGTTCGCGGCTTACCTGTGGATGTCGAGGGAATACAACAAGAGCATAGGGCTCATCGCCGCAGGACTGATGGCGTTCATGCCCGTCCTGGTCGAGAAGACCGTGGCGCCGCTCACTGAGCAGGGTCCGTTCGGATTCTTCTCGCTGGTGTTCTTCTATGCGATGTACGCCCTCGCGTTCAAGTACGAATCCAAGACATTCGCATTGCTTGCGTCATTCGCCCTTGCGATAGGGCTCATCGGCTCCAACACCGGACAGATACTCCCGATCCTTTTCGGAGGGATCGTCGGGTTCACGGGGTTGGTCGCGTTCCTGCGCGGCAAGGACATCTCCAAATTCCTTGACTTCAACCTGATCGTCGCGGCAGGCAGCGTCGTCGCATTCGCGCTGTTCCTCCCGTACAGATACCCGCTGTGGGGATTCGACATAGTGAAGATATTCCTCCCGGCCTGGTTGGGCGTCATCGCCGCCTACTTCCTGAACTACATGCGGTCGTTCGCGAAGACGTTCGAGGACAAGCTGCTGTACCTGTCCGGAATCGGCGTGGTGGTGATAGTCCTCCTGCTCCTGACCCCGCTGCACGACGTGCTCGACACGTTCATGAACCTGTTCGGGTTCGTCACATCATACAACGACCCGACGTTCAAGACGATCGCGGAGTTGGGCCAGGCACCGACCGACTTCTCATCCACGCTTGGGATACTCGGGCTGAACATACCGTTCAGCATCACTCCGATACTGCTGGTGGCATCGTTCATCGCCGCCGCGGCGCCCCTCGCGATATCATTGTACAAGAGAGGGAACGAGATGGACGAGTCCCGCATGCTCGTCGGCGTCGCGGGAGTCATGCCGATCGCGCTGTCCGGCCTCTTCAAGTCGAAGTTCGCCCCCTACATGGGACTGATGGCGCCGCTGGCGTTCTGCATACTGATTGGCGAGATAGGAAAGGCGAAGAAATTCCAACTCGCGGCCAAGGTGGCGATCGGAATCGCCGCGATCGCCGTGCTCATACAGGGGATGCAGTACATGGATGTGGTGTTCAAGTCCGTCTCCTGGTACTCAATCGATGTGTCCGACAACACCGCATTCCTCAACAGCGTCTGCACCACGATAAACTCGGAAGCGAACACGGTCGCCGCGTCGAACATGCCGGGACCGATAAAGAGCATACTATACGGCGCGAAGGCCGCTTCGATGAGAACATACTGCAGCAGGATACCCGAATACTGGCTCGAGCCGATGTTCTGGATCAGGGATAATGTAGCAATCGATGACAGGGTCATGTCCTGGTGGGACTACGGCCACTGGATAAACTCGTTCGGCCAGAGGAAATCGGTCACAGGAAACACCCATGAATACACGATGATGCACCAGGAGGTGGCGGACAAGCTGGTGCACGGCAATTCCAGCGACCTGATTGACTACATGAAGTCGCACAAGGCGAAGTACCTCCTGCTCGACCAGGACCTGGTCGGGAAGTGGGGCGCATTGGTCTACCACTCCTGCGTCTACAACAACTATACCACATTGGCCCAGGATCCGGGAGAAAGCGAATGCGACATGATGAGCTCCCCTGAGGTGCTGTACGTGCCGAAGAGCCCGACATCGAGCGATGTATGCGCGCTGAAATCAAGCGACGGACAGTCTTCGCTCAAGCTGTACTCCTCGATGGGACAGGCGTACGGATTCGGATACTACTGCTCCGTTGGCGGAACCCTGCCGTTCTACTACGAGAACAAGACCGCCGCGGGCATAGAGAACGTGCTGCAGGAAGGGGACCTGACCTCGTACGCGGCGTTCATGGCGCTGTACCCGTCCGATAGCCTGGACAGGAAAGGGACGTTCTACGACTCGATATTCTACAAGGGGTTCTTCGAAGGCCATATCGACGGCCTGACCCAGGTGTATCCGAGCACGTATTCGACTGAGCCGAACCTCCCGGTCAGGATATACAAGCTGGACGAATGAACCGATCGGCGCGGCCTAAACGAACGCGTGGACTACCTTCTTGCCGAAGCCGATCACATCGAACCCCAGCGCCTGCTCCGTTACCGCGTATACCGCCATGCCCAATCCCATGAAGAATCCCAAAGCGATGATGGACGCTGACGGATTGATGTATGGTGAAGCGAGGAAAAGCACCGCGCCCATGACCAGGGAACCCAGGAACGGGATGATGAGGTTGCGGAACTCGATCTTCTCCTTGAGGCCCGATTTGCTCCAGAGGATTAGCACTATCGCGTTCCATATCCGGCTGGCGATCGACGCAAACGCGGCGCCGACGAGGCCGAACATGGGGATCATCACGATGTTCAGTATGAAGTTTATGGCGGTCGCGGCGACGGACGAAGAGGCAAGTATGCCGGTCTCTTTCCTGGCGCCGAGATAGGAGATGACGAGGCTGGTGAATATCATATCGAAGCAGACATAGCTCAGTATGATCATCGGAAGCACCGCGTCCGAGTACTGCGAGGTGTAGAACACGTCGACTATCCCTTCCGACGCGATCGCGAGGCCCACCATCGCGGGAAAGGCGAAGAACGCGCCGTATTTCAGTGCGGTGTTCAGCTGCCCTATCGAATCGATGCCTTTCGATTCCGATGACGCGAGGAAGGGGAAGAATACCTTGTTGACCACCCCGAGAAGGCCCCCCACGGACGTGGCGATCGACAGGCTGATCCTATAGACTCCGACGGCCGTCGCGCCCATCATGACGCCGATTATTATGGAATCCATCCATAGCGCGATGACCGTGGCGAGGCTGCCGATCCCGAAGAAGAACCCGTATGTGAGCGTCTCCTTCACGTCCTCGCTCTTGTCGCGCATTATCGAGATGTATTTTCCGACGAAGAGGTGCTGCACAAGGACAGAAATCGATATCGCGGACAGGTATCCCAGCAGGGCCCCGTTGACGCCCATCCCGAACACGATCAGCAGATAGGAGAACGCGAGCCGGAAAATGTTGTGCGCCAGCGATATGGCCGATCCCTCCTTGAACATCTTCAGCCCCGAGAAAACCACGTCGATGGTCGCGAACACGTTGTACACCACGAAGAACACGGCCGAGACCTCGAAATATCCCTGTCCGCCTGGGATCCTGAAGAATTCGGACAGCAGGCCGGAAGAGAGGTAAATCGCGCCCCCGATGAGCAGGATGAACAGGAGCTTGTAGGTGAAAAGGGTCGACAGCCTCTCGCGGATCGATTTCGCGGAGGACCCGGAAAGGCTTGATGCCCGGTGGAAGATGGAATAGTTCAGGCCGAGATCCGCGATCGTCGACAGGAACGACACCACCGCCATAAGGGTGGCGAATATCCCCCAGTTGTCCTTGTCGAGCATCCTCGCCAGCAGGATGTTGGTTGCGAACGCCACCACTAATGTTATGACGTGGCCGGACGTCACCCAGACCGACCCCTTTATCAGTTCCCGCGAGGAGCTCATGAGATAATATTGCATCGATTTTAAATAGCGTTGTTGGGGCGCCGAAGCACGGCGTAGACATACATACTTTTTTTAAGCTGAACAACGAGTGGTTCTAGACGTCAAATCGGGTGTAACACGTGTGCGGTATCTGCGGGATATACGGGCTGGGGGATAAGAAACTCATCAAGCGGATGGCGGACGCCATCAGGCATAGGGGACCGGATGGCGACGGGTACTATGTCGGCGACGGAATCTCGCTGGGACACAGGCGCCTCAGCATCATAGACCTGAAGACGGGCGGGCAGCCGATATACAACGAGGACGGCTCGGTTGTGGTCGTCTACAATGGAGAGATATACAACTATTTGGAGGTCAAGCAGGACCTCGTCAAGAAAGGGCACAGGTTCTCCACGAAGACGGATACGGAGATACTCGTCCACGCGTACGAGGAATACGGAGAGCGGTTCATCGAGAGGCTGAACGGAATCTTCGCGTTCGCGGTATACGACTCGGACAAGAAGGTCCTGCTCCTTGCGAGGGACAGGATGGGGACGAAGCCCCTGTTCTACATGGAATCCGAAGGAAAGCTGTTGTTCGCATCCGAGATAAAGGCGATACTGCAGTACAGCGAGATCGGCAGGCAGATCGACAGGGAAGGCCTAAACTCGTATCTCGCGTTCGGGAGCGTCCTGGGTGAGAGGACCCTGTTCAAAGGGATAAGAAAGCTCAGGCCCGGCCACCTTCTCAAATACGACGGGCGCACCGTACATATAGAGAAATACTTCTCAAGAAAGGACGTGATTGTACAGAGGGACGAGCAGGCTTCGGCATCCGCATTGAGGAAGCTGCTGGAGAAGTCTGTCGAATCCCAGCTCATGAGCGACGTGCCATTGGGCGCCTTCCTGTCCGGCGGGATAGATTCGAGCACGGTCGTTGGGATAATGTCCAAGATCATCGACCGGCCGGTGGAGACGTTCACTGTCGGATTCGGACGGCACGATGACGAGCTGAAATACGCGAAACTCGTATCGGACCATTTCGGCACTTCCCACCACGAATTGATGGTGTCCCCGGACGACGTCCCCGCGGTGTTCGCCAGGCTGGTATGGCATTATGATGACCTCATCTGGGACGCGGCAGCGGTCCCGACATACTTCGTCTCCGAGCTAGCGAGGAAGCACGTGACCGTGGTCCTGACCGGCGAAGGGGCGGACGAGCTGTTCGCCGGATACAACAGGTACAAGCCATTCTCGGAGAATTTCTGGTTCGTCCCGTTCTTCATAAAGAAGGCGGGATACGATTTCTCGGCGCATGTATTCGGAAGAGCGGAAAGGAAGAGTCTCACGGGCGAGGCCGCCAATTACTCCGAGAAGATACAGGACGAATATTTCTACAAGGGGAAGGACCTGAATTCGGCGCTGCGGTTCGACCAGGAGGAGATACTGCCGAACCAGCTGCTGTCCAAGGTGGATCGGGCGAGCATGGCCGCCGGATTGGAGGCGAGGGTGCCCATCTTAGACAACACGATCATCGACTTCTCCGACTCCATACCCCCCACGCTCAAGAGCAGGGGGATGATCGGCAAGGTGATACTGAAGATGGCCGCGTCCGACCTTGTGCCTGCTGAGATAATCAAGAGGAAGAAGAGGGGATTCGGCGCGTCGGCGCTGCAGTGGTTCAATGACAAGTCCATGAAGGACTACGCGCTGAACATACTGGACGACCCGCACATGACCGACGAGATCAAACTACCGTCGTTGAATTCGCTGCTCGATTTCGAATCGGCGAAGGTCGCGCGCAACAAGGAGAAGAAGGCGTACCAGATGTGGACCCTGCTCGAACTCGAGATGTGGTACAGGACGTTCATAGAGAACGACGGGAGCGCGTACCTCAGGAGAAGCGTCTGATAGAGTGGTTGGATGGAAAGCGGAATAACTGCCATAATATGCTCGAAGGACCGCCCCGACCTACTGAAAGAGGTGGTGGCGGACCTGCTGAAGCAGTCGGTGTTCCCCGACAGGATAATAGTTGTGGACAACTCCAAATCCGAAGAGAACCATGCGGTCGGCGAATCGGAAGCGAAGCGCATATTAGGGGGGAACGTTCCGCTCACGTATGCGCATGACCGCAGCGGACTTGGACTGCCCCACGCGAGGAATGTTGGCAAGCAATACGCCAAAGGCGGAATCGTCCTGTTCCTCGATGACGACGTGTTGCTGGATGCCGACTACACAAGGAACCTGTCGCAATTCTACAAAGACCACCCCAATGCCGGAGGGGCGTGCGGCAACCTGAGGCAGCCCGCGGACGAGCGGCTGTCATCGCAGCTGAGGATCCTGTTCGGGACGGTGTTCCTGTTCGACGGCCTCAACCCGTTCAGGGTCCTTCCATCCGGATGGGGGAGCCACCCTTACGGCGCGGCGAAGACAGGGAAGGTGGACTGGCTGTCCGGATGCAACATGTCTTACAGGAAGGCGGTATTGGACGAATTCGATTCGGATGAGAAAGTCCCGAGCCAGGGCGGCGGAGAGGACAGGGACCTCTCATTCAGGGTGTCAAGGAAGTATCCGGTGTATGTGGTCGCCGAATGCAAGGGGATCCACAAGATGATAAGCTCGTCGAGGCCGTCGTTGGCGGAGATGAACAAGCGCGCGCTGTACGGCAACAGCTACTTCTACAAGAAAAACGTCAAGAAAAGCATGCTGACCCACGCCGCGTTCTGGTGGAGCACGTTCGGCTATTTCCTGAAGACGTTCATACAGATACTGCTCACGAACTGCGGACCCAAGGCCGAGCAGATAGGGATACTGTTTTCCAGCCTGTCGCTCATCGCTTGACCGTTCCGGATTTCCTCAGCACGAAGAAAAGATACGTGCCGAATCTCCTGTTCCACAGGGAGAACAGGAACTTGATCGGGGCACTGATGTTGGAGAAATCGTTCATGTATTCGAAGCGCTCCACCTCGAAGCCATGGCGCCGGAACAGCTCTGTCGCGGTTATCTCGTCGAAAAGGCATGTGTGCTCCGGCCATATCTGCGGCTTCATCCTTAGGAGCATGTACATGTAATAGATGGAGAAAAACGCGTTCGGGGTGGTTATCACGGCCCGGCCGTCTTCCTGGAGGCTGTCGTTGACCCCCTTGAGGAACATGCCCGGATTGTTCAGGTGCTCGATCAGCTCGCTCGCGACGATGACTTCGAATTCCTTCCTGAACTTGAGATCGCCCAGGCGCTCCGCGTCGCCGAAGACGATGTTCTTGCCCAGCGGCCTGATGCTCTCTATCCTCTTCTGGTTGTTGTCCACTCCGACGACGCTCTTCGCGACGCGCTCGATAGCGCTGAACAGGCCGATCTGGCCCCCTTCGCTCTCCACCTTGTCTCCGATGCACCCGATGTCGAGGACGTCCTTCCCCTTGCAATAATCAGTTATGAGCCCGAATTTCTCTGTCTTCATCCAATCACCTGCCTGTTTCCCTGTCGGTGTTTTTATTTCTTGAGGCATTCCTCGTATATCCTCTTCAACGCGGCCTTCTTGGCGCCGGGAGAGAACTTGCCGCTCGTGGTCAGCGCGTAGCTGTTCCTGGCGGCCTGGTTCCTGAAGCTGCCGTCTTCCGCGAACCTCAGCATGGCCGCATGCACCTGGCTAAGATACGCTTCCGAAGGGGCCTGCAGCTGGTTGAAGAACAGCGTGTCCTCGTCCCTGCTGATCGGCGGGACGACCGTCCTGAAATTATCGTCGAATCTGTAGTTCTCTATCCTGTCTTTCACAAGTAGGCCGCTGACGCCGTCCTCGACCAGCTCTTTCCCGGCGTAGTTGTCCGAGATTATGCAGGGGAGCCCCTGCGCCATGGCTTCCATTATCACGTATCCAAGCGAGTCCAGATGGTACGGCAGCATGAACACGTCGGCCGTAGCGTAGAGGGAGTTCAGCTCCGCCTCGCTTATCCTATTATAGAATATCATGTTCTTGTTGCCTTCGAACCGCTTCTTCACATCGGGAGGGACCCGAGTGACCATGTGCAGCCTCACGTCGTGGGTCTTGCTGAGCCTGTCGAACGCGGCGACCGTCTCCATTCCTCCTTTGGAATAGAAATATTTGCCGACGAAAAGGAAGTCGACTGTTTCTTTCTTCTTCCGCACCGGAAGCGCTTTCGGCCGCACCGCAGGGTACACCACTTCTATCCTGTCCTCATAGTCGCTCAGGTTCAGATGCGATTCTATGTTCCTCCTCGCGGCGTCGGTCCACGGAAGCATCTTCATGCACTTCCTGTCCTTGATGAGCTTCTCAATCATCCATCTTGAATGCCCTTTGAGCATGCCGGGATCGAACCAGCACAGGCTCGACGCATCCTCGAAATCCACCACCCACGGCTTGTTGGAGGAGAGCAGAGTCTCGGCGCTGTGGACCAGCTCGCAGTCTGTGCTGACCGTGCCGACCGAGGGTATCCCGATCAGCTTCATCCCGGCCCGGCCGAAGTTCTTCGCCGCTTCCTTTATGGGATTGCCTTTCGCGAACTCGACCGCGGTCCGTTCGCCCTGCTCGAGAAGAGGAGTTGACGGAATGTATTCTGTGTTTTCAGGGCAGACCAGGAACTGCTCCCTGTAGAAGGAATGCGGCACTCCTTTTACGTAGAACAGCACACGATGCTTCCCGTCGTCCATATGATATCATCTCGGATGTATCTCGTTGTCGCGCTCATCGATTTGGTCAGCGTCCTCTCTGTTTCAGCAGGGAATTGTACAACGAGACGAACTCGTTCACCCTCGCGTCGACAGAATGATTCTGTTCCACATGCTTCCTGGCGCTGGAACCCAGGCGGGACCTGAGCTGCCTGCTGGTGCGCAGCCTGATTATTGCCCTCGAGAGCGCCCATACGTCGCCCGGCTTGTAGAGAACGCCCCTCTTCCTGTTGATCAGCTCGCTGTTCGCGTCTATGCTGGTCACTATCGATGGCACGCCCTGGGCCATCGCCTCGAGCAGGGAGCGCGACATCCCTTCCGCTTCCGTCGGAAGGACGAATATGTCCGAGGCGTCGTACAGCATCGGCATCTCCGACGGCGGCATGAACGGTATTATCTTGATGTACTTGTGGAATCCCTTGTTCGCGGCCATCCAGTCTTCCACCAGCTTCTGGTCGAATCCGCCTCCGACCAGCAGGTACAGGACATCGTTCGCATGAGGGGTCACGGACGGCAGCGTATTCAGGAGGTCGTCGAGATGCTTCTCCCTCACGAAGCGGCCGGTGTAGAGCACGACGAACTTGCTGGAAGGGATTCCGAGCCGCTTCCTTGCCGCCGATTTCTCCTTCCTGGGGCCCGGCCTGAAGCGATCGGTCTCTATCGCGTTCTGTATCGCGTCTATCCCCTTGATCTTGTACTGCTTCTCCAAGTGCCGCTTGAGCGCGAACGAATCCGCAGTTATCGCATCGACCTTGGATAGGGAATTCTTCTCTATGAAACGGGCGATCGGCTTCGCGCGCTGTCGCAGGTCGGCCCAGGGACCATGCATGGTGAGCACAAGAGGCGCATTTATCCTCTTGGCGAACGCGTACGATGCGATCACGCCTGGCGGATTGTGGGCGTGGACGATGTCGAAATCGGTAGGCATGGCGAACGATTTCAGGAGCATGAACGCGCTGCCTATCGCCTTGCTCTCCCTGAAGCCGAAGAATATGTTGGGGACGCGGTGGACGGGATAATCGACGAGTTCCTTCTTGTAGTCGGAATGCTTGCCGGCGATGACTGTGACGCCTATTCCGCGCTGGTGCAGCGCGTCACTCAGCTGCATGATGCACGAACCGGCGCCGCCTTTCGTCGTCGCGCCTTCCTTTCCTTCGTAGGGGAAATCCAATGTGAACATGCAGACCTTGATGGTATCACCTTGAGGACAAGAACCTCAGCGTAGCTAGCTCTTCGAGGATGTTTAAAATACCTGCAGAACGCCCAGGGCGTCAGAGGGTCATGTACGTGAAACCCCCTTTCTCCATGTCCTCTCGCATGAACTCGACCCTGATGTCGAAGAACAGAGGGCCGCTGGACGTGATCTTCTTCCGATCGGCCGGTATGGGCATGATGAACTCGCTGTGCGCCACGGT
>CABMEP010000067.1 GCA_902385155.1 uncultured archaeon
AGAACAGGCACGACGGGAGCGGAAGCGTTATTAAGTCCGGACGAGCTAATGGAACATGAACAGAATGAAACCGATGGGAACGGCCAAACGCAGCGCATTAGGCGCGGCCGCCCTCGCTTCCGCACTGTCCATCTCTCCGTTCTTGCATGCCGAGCCGAAAGCGGAGACCGAAATCACTGTGAAAATGTCAAATGAGACTAAACGGAATGTGGGCTCGGCCGTATTGATAGCGGGCGGGCTCGTCTTCATCGGACTCGCAGTCAAGGCGATGCGGAAGGCAAAAGACTTCAACGACCAGGACCGTTGATCCGCGCCTCCGTTAATCTTTTTTTTCAGAAAACAATCACGTGCAGCGGCTTGCCTGAGATCTCTATCCTCACGACGCTCTTCTTCGGGAAAGGGAATGCCTTGGCCGAGTCCACGACCACGATGCCGTCTATCATCTTCGATCCAATGGAGATGCTCTCGCCATCCTTGAATATGCCCTGCACTATGCGCCCGCACACCAGGTGGCCGCAGTAGGGCTCGCGGACGATGAATCTCCCTTCGTGCGCCATCTTGCTGAACGGCCTTCCGCCCGCGGAGGCGTACCATGCGGTCGAGCCGCAGCCGGTCGCGACGAGCACGCCCGATGACTTCTGGTCCTCTGTCCTGTCATGGAACGTGATCGCGTAGCGGGAGGTGTTGAACAGGTGCTCCGCGCCGACGAATATCTCGTTGAGCGAGAGGGGAAGCTTCCTCTTGCCGAGGATCGGCCTGAGGCGCGTCCATTTCTCCATCGAGAAATCGCCATCCAGGACCAGATCGAGCTTCTTCCTGAAGTCATGGCGCGTCGCCATGGCATGGGCGCCCTCGCTGGTGGACGGATCGGAATTGACTCCGAGGATCGGCGTATCGTCCTCTATGAGCTGGGCTGCCTCGATGAACGTGCCATCGCCGCCGATGCTGATGACGATGTCTGCCCCCTTCACGTGGATCGGCTTCTCCTCGCCTTTCTCGACGAAGACGGACTTGACCTTCCGCCCCTTGAGCGCGGATCTCACTTCCTTCATCGTCCTCTCATGCTCCCCGCGCTTGCCGGAACTGTGGATGATCAATGCCTTCCTTATGTCCATTCATTCACCTTGCTGGCGTCTTACTGATTCGTTCTGATTACTTCTTCGCCTTCTTCGCTGCATTGGCCTTCTCTTTCAGAGTGGCCTGGGCGCACGCGAGCCTGGCTATCGGGACGCGGTAGCGCGAGCAGCTGACATAGTTGAGTCCCGTGTTGTGGTAGAACTCGATCGACGTCGGCTCCCCGCCGGTCTCACCGCAGACCCCGATCTTCAGGTCCTTGCGCTTCTTCCTTCCGAGCCTGACCGCCATGTCCACGAGCTTGCCGACTCCCTTGTCCACGACCTCGAATGGGTTGGTGTCGTAGATCTTCTTCTCCAGGTAGAGCTGGAGGAACTTGGCCTCGGCGTCGTCCCGGCTGAAGCCGAGAGCTGTCTGTGTGAGGTCGTTAGTCCCGAACGAGAAGAACTCGGCTTCGCCCGCGATCTCGTCGGCCGTGAGCGCCGCCCTCGGGATCTCGATCATGGTCCCTATTATGAACTCGAACGCCGCGCCGGATTTCCTGATGATCTCGTCGGCTTTCGCCTTGATGAGATCCTTCAGCAGCTTCAGCTCGGTGACATTGCCGATGAGCGGCACCATGACCTCCACTATCGGCTTCTTGCCCTCCTTCTTCAGCTGGGTGGCGGCCTCGAATATGGCCGTGACCTGCATCTCGTAGATCTCGGGGTATGTTATCCCGAGCCTGCATCCGCGGTGCCCGAGCATGGGATTGAACTCGGTTATCTCCCTCACCTTCTTCAGCATGCGCTCCTTCTCCTCTATGACACGCTCGTCCGCCTTCTTGTGGCTGAGCTCGGTGATCGAGTTCGTCAGCTCCTCGATGTGCGGGAGGAACTCGTGGAGCGGCGGGTCGAGCAGCCTGATTGTCACGGGCAGTCCGTCCATCGCGAGGAGGATGTCGTAGAAGTCCTTCTTCTGGAAGACGAGCAGCTTGTCCAGCCACTTCTTCCTCTCCTCAAGGGAATCGGACATGATCATGCCCTGCACTATGGGCAGCCTGTCCTGGTCATTGAACATCCTCTCTGTCCTGCAGAGGCCGATGCCCTTCGCGCCGAACTCCCTCGCGCCCTTGGCGTTGCCCGGGGTGTCGGCATTCGCGCGGACGTACATCCTGGACAAAGAGTCGCACCAGTCCAGGAACTTCCTGAACTCACCGGTGAGCGTCGGCTCCACCAGCTTGACTTCTCCTTCCATCACAGTGGCGGTGGTGCCGTCGATTGTCAGGACATCGCCCTGCTTGTACGTCTTGCCGTTGATCGTGAGTATCTTCTTGTCGATGTCCACGCGCGCAGCCTCGCAGCCCACGACGCACGGGAGACCCATGCCCCTGGCGACGACCGCGGCGTGGCACGTCATCCCCCCTCTGCTGGTGAGGACTCCCTGCGACGCGATCATGCCATGGAAGTCGTCCGGTGTCGTCTCGACCGCGACGAGCATGACCTTCTCCTTCTTTCCGATCTCGGCGGCGTCATCCGCTGTGAAAACGATAGTGCCGCTCGCGGCGCCAGGGCTGGCCGGCAGGCCCTTGGCGATCGGATTGGTCTTCACTTTCGGATCGATCTGCCTGTGGAGCAACTGGTCTATCTGTGATGGCTGGACCCGCATGACCGCCTCTTCCTTGGTGATGAGGCCTTCGTCCGCCATGTCCACCGCCGCCTTGACCGCGGCGGCCGCTGTCCTCTTGCCGTTCCTTGTCTGGAGCATGAACAGCTTCCCTTCCTCGATCGTGAACTCCATGTCCTGCATGTCCCTGTAGTGCTTCTCCAGCTTCTGGGAGATGTCGTGGAACTGCTTGTAGAGCGTCGGGTGCTCCTTCTCCATGTGCGAGATCGGATGCGGCGTCCTGATGCCCGCGACCACGTCCTCTCCCTGAGCGTTCATGAGATACTCGCCGTAGAGCTTGTGCTCACCGGTCGAAGGATTCCTGCTGAAAGCCACTCCGGTGCCGCTGTTCGGGCCGCTGTTCCCGAACACCATGGTCTGGACGACGACCGCGGTGCCCATGTTGTGCGGTATCTTGTATAGATTGCGATAAGTGATGGCTCTCGGATTGTTCCAGGAGCTGAATACCGCGCCGACCGCCATGAGGAGCTGCTTCTCCGGATCCTCGGGGAATATATTGCCCGTCTCCTGCATGACGATGGCCTTGAACTCAGCGACGATCTCCTGCAGCTCATGTGCATTGAGTTCTGTGTCTAGCTTCCTGCGGTATTTCTCCTTTACCGAATCGAATATCCTGTCGAATTTCTTCTTCTCTATTTCGAGAACCACTTCGCCGAACATCTGGACGAACCTGCGGTAGGCGTCGTACGCCGTCCTCTCGTTGGTCATCTTCGCGAAACCGGCCGCAGTCTGGTCGTTGAGGCCGAGATTGAGGATCGTATCCATCATGCCTGGCATGGAAACCGGGGCGCCGGACCTGACGGAGACGAGCAGCGGTTTGGTGTGGTCGCCGAATGTCCTTCCGAGCTTGCCCTCGAGGTGCTTCAACGCCTCGAATATCGCCGAATCCAGCCCAGCCGACATCTTCTTTTTCTTCTGGTACTTGAGGCATTCCTGCGTCGTGATCACGAATCCAGGCGGCACCGGGAACCCGAGCCGCGTCATCTCCGCCAGCTCGCATCCCTTGCCACCCAGGATGGCACGCATCTGAGTCGAACCTTCCTCAAAAAGATAGACCTGCTTTGTTGCAACTGCTGTCGGTTTGTCCATGATATCAGCTCCATGAAAAGTAGCCACTGAGTATCTATCAGTCGGCTCCCACGGTTTCCGATTTGGCGCTTGTGTTTTTATTGATATTGCTAAGGCAGAAAAAAAAGAGAAAAGAATTAGTGCTCACTAGGATCGCACGGATTTCCCGTCAAGCAGCGAGAGCACCTCTCCGATCACCTGTTCGTTCGATCTGAAGACCACGCCGCTCATGCCGACGCCGCAGGCGGCTTCGGTGTTCTTCTCCTTGTCGTCGATGAAGATGCATTCCTGCGGTTTCGCAGATAGTCGCTGGAGAGTCACGCGGTAGATTTCCGGCTGCGGCTTGACCAGCTTGACCTCGTGAGAGCTGACAATCTGGCTGAAGTACTGGTTGAACGGGTCGATCGCATCGTAGCCCTCCACCCATTCCTTGGTGTTGTTCGTCAGCATGGAGGTGACGTATCCTTTCTTCCTCAGCTTCAGTATGAAGTCGACCAGCTGCTCATTTTTCAGCATGAGCGACCAGGTCAGCTCGTTCATCCGCTTCGGATCGAATCCGTGCCCGATCAGCTTCGCGGACCTGCTCCAGAATTCCGCCTCGGTGATCTCGCCCTTCTCCCACGCCTTCCAGTGCGGCTTGAGATCTGTCTTCCATACCTCGGGTATGTCGACGCCTATCTCCTTCCCATAAACCCTGCGCGCCTTGGAGAGCCCTTCAGTCACGAACACCCCGCCGAAATCGAAGATCACGTGCCTGATCCCGCTCTTGGCGGCCGGAGTGATCCTGTCTTCCGCCAACGGTTCGAACGAAGGCGGCCTGCCTTCCCTTCCAGCTCCGATCTCAGTCTTCTGTTTCATCATCCGCATCATCGAAGGGATGACGCGGAAATTGAGTATATACTTTCTTATTATAGAGTATAGACTGTATATACATACAGTTAAAAACGCTGCTGCCGAAAGCGAGACATGCGACGCAGAGTGGTGAGGCAGGGGGCGGCCACCTACACAATATCGCTGCCGGCCAGATGGATCAAGGAGTTCGGGATCAGGGCGGGGGGCGAGCTTGACGTGCAGGAGAGGGGGAAGGAGATCATCGTCAGCCCCGAGCGCGTCGCCGCCGAGAAGAAGAGGGAGATGGACGTGACTGGCCTGGAGCCGAACCTCGTCAGGCACTACATCCAGTCGATGTACATACGCGGAGTGGACGAGATAACCGTCACGTCATCTGACCAGAGGCTGCTGAAAGTCGCGCAGGCGATGGGCGATTCGTTGATTGGCATGGCGGCAATAGAGCAGAAGGGCAGCGCGGTCATACTCAGGGAAGTCTCCAT